>JALQYJ010000180.1 GCA_023254175.1 Runella sp.
CAACCGGAAAAGTGAATAGCATTGATAATCAACCTGTCTTGTCCTGAAAAAAGTTTACACCTAAAAGTGTAAATTATGGGACAACAAAACAGAAAAAGGATTAAAACGCGGCCTAAAGGTAGCGGTTATAAGTACGATGACTCGTTTAAGAAACGTGTGGCATCTCATTATTTGAACAGTGATCATACCTTGATGGAACTTGGCAGAATGTACAATGTTGACCAACCCTGGGTCAAATTGAAAATAACGAATATCAAAGATGTCATTGGGCAAAATACCCCGCATCGAATTGACTTCACGAGCGATTTCTTGCTTTTTTTCGTCATTGTCAATGGAGTAGTCGTATTCCAACAGAAAGACGGCCAAACCGTCGTCAATGGTCGTACGGATGTTGCGGACATCCTTTAGTTCATTGAGGCGTTTTTCAACGGGGTCTACTACCAACTCCTCCATGTCTTTGGGGTCAGTACCAGGGTAAATCACTGATATAATAAATGTAGGGGCCTCGAAGGTAGGGTCTTCGGAGCGAGGCATGGTGAAAAGTGAGTTGAGTCCAAGGGCAACCACTCCCACAAACATCACCAGCATAAACTGCCAGTTTTTGACGGAAAATTCGGATAGATTCATGGTTTTTAACGTCTTTTCGTGATTAAAAAGTAGTTCAACAATGCGTTATTTTATAATCACGGTAGATGACTCAGTCAGAAATGCGTTACCCGAAGTAATTACTTCTGAAATTCCTTCTAAGCCATTTGTAATCAAAACTTTATCGCCGTCCACAAAGCCGATTTGTATAGGCAAACGCTTTACTTTTTTGCGTGTTTCGTCCAATACGTAAACGAATGCCTCTTTACCGTTTCCTTCCACGATAGCTTCGAGCGGTACAACGGTATAACTTCGACTTTGGATAGGGTTTAATTCAACTTTGGCAAAAAGACCTGTGGCCAAACGCTTTCCTTTGGGCGCAATCCGTACTTCAATTTCATACAACTTATTCATGGGGTCGGCGGCGGGGGCGAGTTTGGTAATTCGTCCCTCAAAAGTTTCTGTAGGATAAGCATCTAGCTGAATATTGGCTTTGTCACCAATGTTTAAGCGCGCCCAATCTTTGTCCGAAACTCCCACACGCACCACCCAGTCGCCCTGACGATTGGATGTAATGTAAAAGATGGGTGTCCCAGGGCCGGTCAACTCACCTTCATTCCCCATTTTTTTAACGACTGCGCCGTCGATGGGAGAAATGATTTGGGCGTACGAACGGTTAAACTGAGCGATTTGGAGATTTTGCTTGGCGATGTCCAGCGCGGTTGTCACGTTTTGCATTTGCTCCAGCGTCGCGGCGGTATCTTTTAACATGTTTTCAACCCGCTTGAAGTCACGCTCAGATTTTTCAACGCCGTATTTGGCCTGATTCACTTGCGCGTCGATTTCGGTCGTGTTGAGTGAAGCCAGAAGTTGTCCTTTTCCGACTTTTTGCCCTTCGGTTACGTAGATTTTTCGGATTATTCCGCCAATTTTAAATGATAACCTCGCTTCTTCGGACGATGCCACCAACCCAGAAGCAACGATACTTTCTGAACGAGTAGCTTGGGCTACTTTGGTAAGCGAAACGGGTACCAATACTTCATCGGTTTCAGTGGTTTTTTGTTGATTTTCGTCCTTTTTATTACAGCTTATCAGAATTAAACTCAATAATAATGAGCTACTTAATAAGCGAAATGTGTTATGTAAAGAGTTCATAGTCAGAGAAAAATAATTAATTAATGGCCGTAATTTTGTTGAGGGTAGCTTGTTTAGAAAGAATATCAAATTGAGCCAAAGACTCTTGTAACTGCGCGTTTAACAATTCATTTTGAGCCTTTACGTACTCAATGAGGAGAATGTTGCCGTTTCGATAACGACTGTCGATGACCTTGAAATATTGCTCGGCTTTGCGGACACCGTCGGCCAACGATTTCATTGATTCTTTGGCTGCCTGAAGCTCAAAGTAGGCTTGAGTCGTTTGAAGTTCAATTTGTTTTTCGACCTCAGATTGCTTTGTCCTTAGCATTTCTGTTTGAATCTTGGCTTGTTGGATTTTCGATTTACGCTCATACCCCTTGAATATATCCCACTGTAAACCTATTTGGGTAATAAGGTAAGCTTGTCCTGAAAATGTATAGCCAAATCCCTGAAAACCTGTATTTCCGCCAATAAAAACGGAGGGGCGTTTAGCGGCTTTTTCGTGAAGAGTTATGGCCGTTTGTGAGGCTAAAATAGATTGAGAAAGCTGTTTTAATTCTTGACGATTTTGGCTGGCTAAGCTAGTCAAGGAACTTAAAGCAGGGGAGGGGGCAATAAATTGTTTTTGATTGGACGCCAAAAGCAGCGAATCTATTTTGATGTCGCTTCCAAGCTCCCGGTTGAGCAAAAAATTAAAATAGGCTTTGGCGACGTTTGAGTTTTTTGAGGCCACAATCGCTTGCTGTTCAAGTTTACTTAGCTCATACTCCGCACCTACCACGGCGTCTTTGGTAACCACATTATTAGAAACAAGCTTCTGATTGAGCCGTACAAGTTCTTGCAAGGTTTTTTTCGCATTTTCAAAAATCTGCAGCGCCTCCTGCGACTGTAAATACTGAAAATAGGCTGTTTCGATGGTATATTTCAATTCATTTTCTATAACCCGTTTACGAGCTGCTTGCACCGATAGCAAGGTTTTCTGAATCAGGTAATTGTACTGAATTTCGGGGTTATAAATTGAGTATTGAAAGCTCAATTTGGTGTCATGAAAATGGTTAGGCGCCAACAGCTCATTGACATTTTCCACTTGAGGAAAATTGTTGGTTTGGGTCAGCTTATTGAGCGTCGTGTATACAGGATTTAACAAATCCCCAACAGGAAATGCCAACCGCCGCCCACCCGCAGCTAAAGAATAGGTGGGATTGAAACTTACTTTTGGATAAAAAAGTGATTTTGCTTGTACAATGGCCTCATTTACTTTTTGGATTTCAAGTCCTTCTTGTTTGAGCGAAAGGTTGTTTTGTACTCCTTCTTGTACGTAAGCTTCCAAAATGGCCGATTGTTGGGCTACTGCTCCTAAACTGTTAAAAATCAGTAACCACAGATAGATATTTCTAATCATATATTATTTAATAAACAGTGTTCATAAATAGACAAAAAAGAGAGGGGGGCTAAAAATAGTTCCAGAGGAGGAGGAGATAGAATCAAGGTTTTTATGGCTGTAATTTTTTAATTGATAGGTGTATAACCCAGTAAAAATGAAGGAGTGAAATGCCTAAAAATATAAGTACCAACGGAATGGAAAGAAAAAAGTTCATGGCTGATAGATAGTTATTTAGAGGGTTTCTTTTATCATTTTGGTAAACAATACAAACGATTGTTGCATCCGTTGAAGTTGCTGGTTATCTTGAAACATACTCATGCGGTTTTTCAGATAAATAGAAACAAGCCCGTGCATGTATGACCAAATAGTAATGGCAGATACTTCGATATCTGTATTTTTAAAATACCCTGCGTTTAAGCATTCCTGAATCGCCCATTTGAGCAATCCGAATGATTTTAGACCATCCTCCCATACTTCATTGCGACATGCTAAGGCTTCAATAGGAGCATTCATAATAAACATAAGGTCGTATAACTCAGGGTTTTCAATAGCAAATTTGATATACCGATGCCCCATTTCTATCAAACGGGCAAAAGGGTCACGCACTTCACTTAATGTGCTAAGTTCTTCCATTAGTTTTAGGAAGGCCTCCTCGTGTAGTGCAAAAAATAATTCGTTTTTGTCCTTGTAATACAGGTAAATAGTAGCAGGACTGTACTCAATTACGTCTGCAATATTTCGAATACTTGTCTTTTCATACCCTTGCTCCAAAAAAAGCTGCCGTGCCGCCCCTAAAATGAGGCGTCGCATGTCTTCTCTATCTCTTTCTTTTCGCTCTAAAATACCCATGAAATACTACTGAAGTTTAAATCCTTTAATTTACTAAACAGTGTTTAGTAAACATTTGGTGTTTATAAATTTGTTCCCATACTTTCCTCAAATTTTTAAAAAAATGAGTAAATTGTTAATATAATACTGAAAGAGAGATTATTACCTTAGAATTTTGTACATTGCAAAAACCTCAAAAAACCTAGTGTCGGTATGGGTAGGAAAGTCTTAATTTTGAATCAAGATTACTCTGCTTTAGGCATTTGTTCGGTTCCTAAAGCATTTTTACTTGTCTATTTAGACAAAGCGGAGTTGGTTGCAGAGTCGTCTGCGTATCATTTAAGAACAATCAGCACCACTTTCCCAATGCCTACAGTGATTCGACTGAATCGCTACATTAATCTTCCTTACAAAGGGGTAATGCTTACTCGGCAAAATATTTTCAAACGAGATGGACACCGTTGTGTGTACTGTAATTCAACCGAAGACCTCACCTTAGACCATGTGATGCCGAAATCGAGAGGAGGCCGAACTAGCTGGGAAAATCTTGCCACTGCCTGTAAACGCTGTAATGCAAAAAAAGGCGATTGTACCCCTGAAGAAGCGATGATGTTGATGCGTCACCGCCCGTTCAAACCCTCTTTTGTTTTATTTCTGCGAGACTACTCAGGGGCTGTCGAGGAGTCGTGGATGCCATTCTTAGCGAAAAGAGAAAAGCTTTACTAAACAATTGCATTTTTTTGGGAAATCATCTACCTTTGCACTCCGTTTTGCAAAAGGCGGGCATTCGTTTCACTAAAGTTCAACCTAAATGCCGATAGGTTGATGTATGAAAGGCAATTTCAATATTTATCATGAGTAAAGCTCAATTAGCTAACTTTGATTGGGATAGAATTGACAACCGTGGCTTTGGTAGCGGTTATTCAGTAGCGGAAAAAGCCCAATTGGAACAATTGATCAACGGGACTCTTGCTCCCGTCGCCGAAAAAGAAGTAGTAAAAGGAGTCGTGGTCGGTATGAATGACCGCGAAGTGATTTTGAACATCGGTTCAAAGTCTGACGGTATCGTACCGCGTTCAGAATTCCGTGATTTGTCGGATCTGAAAATCGGCGACGAAATTGAAGTATATATTGAAAACCAGGAAGACCCTAACGGTCAGTTGGTTCTTTCACGTAAAAAAGCACGCGTTATCACTGCTTGGGATAACATCCAGAAGTCATTCGACGAAGATTTGGTTATCGATGGTTTTGTGAAGCGTCGTACGAAAGGTGGTCTTATTGTGGATATCTACGGTATTGAGGCCTTCTTGCCAGGTTCACAAATTGATGTTAAGCCAATTCGCGACTTTGATATCTTTGTAGGTAAGAAAATGGAAGTAAAAGTTGTGAAAATCAATCACGCTAACAACAACGTGGTGGTATCTCACAAAGTTCTTATCGAGAAAGACCTTGAAGCACAACGTCAACTTATTCTTACAAACCTTGAGCGCGGCCAAGTACTTGAAGGCGTAATTAAGAATATGACTAAGTTTGGTGTATTCATTGACTTAGGTGGTGTTGATGGTTTGTTGCACATTACAGATATTTCTTGGGGACGTATCAACGATCCATCGGATTTATTGAGCCTTGACCAAAAAATCAACGTAGTAGTACTTGACTTCGACGAAGACAAGAAGCGTATTTCACTTGGTATGAAGCAACTCCAGCCTCATCCTTGGGAAGCCCTTGCTGCTGAGGTAGAAGTTGGCTCGAAAGTAAAAGGTAAAGTAGTAAACGTAGCAGACTACGGTGCTTTCCTTGAAATCATGCCAGGCGTAGAAGGTTTGATTCACGTTTCAGAAATGTCGTGGTCACAACACCTACGTAATCCACAAGATTTCTTGAAAATCGGTGACGAGGTAGAAGCAGTTGTTTTGACTTTGGATCGCAACGAGCGTAAAATGTCTCTTGGCTTGAAGCAATTGACAGCGGATCCTTGGACTCGTCAAGAAATCATTGACAAATATGCAGTAGGGACCAAACATAAAGGTGTAGTTCGTAACTTGACTAACTTTGGTCTTTTCCTTGAATTGGAAGAGGGTATCGACGGTCTAGTTCACGTATCTGACCTTTCATGGACGAAGAAAATCAAGCACCCAAGTGATTTTATCAAAGTGGGTGAAGAACTAGAAGTAATGGTTCTTGAACTTGATGCCGAAAATCGTCGTCTATCGTTGAGCCATAAACACCTTGAAGAAAACCCATGGGATACATTTGAATCTGTATTCGCAGTAGGTTCAGTTCATAAGTGTACAGTCGTTGGTAAAGGTGACAAAGTTGCGACTCTTGAATTACCTTACGGTATTGAAGGGGTAGCCATGTTGAAAAGCCTTGCTAAAGAAGATGGTTCAGTAGCAGAAATAGGCGAATCACTCGACTTCAAAGTAACTGAGTTCTTGAAAGAAGAAAAACGTATTGTTCTTTCGCATTCAAAAACTTGGCAAGAAAAAGAAGAACCTAAAGTAGAAGAAAAAGTGAAACCAGCGAAAGCTGAGAAAGCTAAGGAAGTAGAAAAAGCTACGTTGGGTGATCTTGAGGCACTTTCAGCATTGAAAGAGCAACTTGAAGAAGGAGAGAAGAAGAAAAAATCGGCTGCTCCAAAGAAAGTTTCAAAAGAAACAGACACAGAATAGTGATTATTAAAAAATAATCACTACATTTGCACTCGGATATCAGCTAGTTACATAGTTGTAAACTTTTAAACAAAAGTTCAATCATATTTTAGATTGATATTCGAGTGATTTTTGGTCCTGTGGCCGAGTGGCTAGGCAGAGCTCTGCAAAAGCTCGTACAGCGGTTCGAATCCGCTCGGGACCTCCATAACATATATTTCTTCTAAGAAAAATACCATTTGGCTATGAACCTTATTTCGTAAGCTAAATGGTATTTTTGTTTTTAAACTTGCCCTTTTTCCGCGAAATATGAAATAAAAAAAGGATTTAAGAGCTATTTTTCTTTAATTAGAAGGAGTCTAAATAATTAAATTATTGCAAATTAAGAATAGAAATACTTTGGCACGTATCTATTAGTGCATTACTTTTGTAGGGTCAAGAAGTATCATGTTTTTGTTAATTCATACACGAATGAAAAGTAGTTCATTTTTCAAAAAAGTGCGCAACATCAGTCGGCTACTAGTTGTAGCTGTTTTGACTACGGTTGGATTCAATGCAGTAGCACAAGATGGGGATGCCGCAAATGGCGAATCGCTATTTAATAACAACTGTAAGGCGTGTCATTCGCCTAAAGATGAAGTGGTCGTAGGTCCTGGTTTGAAAGGTATTCAACAACGTCGCGATTTAGCATGGCTCGTTAAGTGGATTAAAAACCCTAACGGAGTTATTCAGTCGGGTGATGAATATGCTGTTGCTTTGTACAATAAATTTAACAAAGCACAAATGACAGCCTTCCCTGCTTTTGGTGACAAAGAAGTAAAAGACATTTTAGCTTACATTGAAAAAGCAAACACAGAAGTGGCAGCTGCTCCAGCGGCAGCAGGCGCTACTGCAGCAGCAGGCTCAGCATCAGGTGAGTCATCAGACTTGTTTACTTATATTCTTGTGGCTTTACTGTTAGTAATGTTGCTAGTTCTTGGTGTATTGCTTGCGATTGTGTCAATTCTTTCAAAAGCAGTTAGTGGAGAAGTAGGAACTAGTGAAGGTAGTTCTTTGGGAGACAAATTACGTAATGGGCTAGTCGCTATGAGTAAAAACTCGGCCATCCGTAGCGCAACTGTATGGTTCTTTGTTTTGATGGCTGCGAAAGCTACACTTGACGGATTGTATGGTGTAGGTATCCAACAAGGATATGCTCCAAAGCAACCAATCAGTTTTTCACACAAACTTCACGCAGGCCAGTATAAAATTGACTGTAATTACTGCCACACAGGGGTTAACCGTGGTAAATCTGCAACAATTCCTTCGGCAAATATCTGTATGAATTGCCACGGAGTTATCAAGAAAGAATCTCCAGAAATTCAAAAAATCTATACGGCTATCGAGGAAAATAAGCCAATCCAGTGGGTACGTGTTCACAACTTACCTGATTTGGCTTATTTTAATCACGCACAGCACGTTAATGTGGGTGGGCTTCAATGTCAGCAGTGCCACGGTGAAATCCAGACAATGGAAGTGGTTCAGCAACGCTCAACATTGACAATGGGTTGGTGTATTGACTGTCACCGTAAGACGGACGTTAATACCAAAGAAAACGCTTACTATGATAAGTTAGTGGAACTTCATGCGAAGAAAAGTGACAAACCGTTGAAAGTAGCTGATATTGGCGGTTTGGAATGTTCAAAGTGTCACTACTAGAACTAGAAAATATAAGAATCCAGAATCTACATTCATAAATATATGGAAAACCAAACGAAGAGGTATTGGAAAGGACTAGAGGAGCTTCGGAACGATGAGACTTTTGTAAAAAACGCACATAGCGAATTTGGTAGCTTTGAAACTACTGATTCCAGCAAAAACAAGAGTATCGTAGATGGCATTGGTTCAGACCGTCGCGATTTCTTGAAGGTGCTGGGATTTGGCGTTGCTGCGGTATCGTTGGCAGCTTGTGAAGCTCCCGTTCGAAAAGCCGTTCCTTATCTCAACAAACCCGTAGATACATTCCCATCTATCGCCGATTGGTACGCATCGACGTACGCAGAAGGCGGAGATTATGCAAGTATTCTAGTAAAAACTCGCGAGGGGCGCCCTATCAAAATTGAAGGGAATAAGCAATCAAGTGTAAGCAAAGGAGGGGTTAGTGCTCGTGCACATGCCTCTTTGTTAGCGTTATACGATGTTGAAAAATTGAAAGGTCCTAAAAAAGGTGATGCCGATGCCGAGTGGGATGTAATTGATAAAGAAATCTCTGCGCAATTGGCTAAAGGAGGGCAAATTCGTATCGTATCTTCGAGCATTTTAAGTCCTTCTACAAAAGCTGTTATTAAAGATTTTACTTCTAAGTATCCTAACACGAAGCACATTACGTACGACGCAAATTCAGTGGCTGGTTTGATTAAAGCCAACAATGATTCGTTCGAAAAAGCAATTGTTCCTTCGTACGATTTTAGTAAAGCGAAAGTAATTGTAGGAATCAATTGTGATTTCTTAGGTACTTGGATTGCTCCTGGTCCATTCTCGTCTCAGTACGCGAAAGGTCGTAAAGTGAGCAGTGCTGAAGGTGGAAACAAATCAATGTCGCGTCACTTCCAGTTTGAGACAACTTTGTCGCTCACTGGTTCAAACGCTGACTATCGCACAGCTATCAAGCCTTCACAAGAAGGACTTGTTGCCTTGGCCTTGTACGGTAAAATCACTGGTAACGGAGGCACATCATTAGGAGCTGACGTCGATAAAATGATTACAAAGGCAGCAAATGACTTGAAAGCTGCACAAGGAGCTGCACTTGTGGTTTCTGGTTCAAATGACTCAAACGTTCAGGTTGTTGTTAATGCCATTAATCAAGCTCTTGGTGCTTACAGTTCAACAATTGATTTAGGTACTCCTACGTTCTACCGTCAAGGTGATGATATTGCCATGAATGGCTTCATTGATGAAGTTAAAGGAGGTTCAGTAAGTTCAGTTATCTTTTACGGATGTAACCCTGTGTACGATCATCCACGTGGTGCCGAGTTGAAAGAGGGGCTTTCTAGAGTGGCTCTTTCAGTTTCGTTTGCAGACCGTGCTGATGAAACTTCTTCACTTTGTAAATACATTGCACCAGCACCTCATTATTTGGAAAGCTGGGGCGATGCGCAGCCTGTAGCAGGTTTCTATAGTTTGCAACAACCTGCGATTTCTCTCATTTATAAAACGCGTCAAGCTCAATCAAGCCTGTTGACATGGGCAGGTTTGAACGCTGATTTTTACGCATACTTGCGTAATTATTGGAAAACAAATGTGATTGGGGCAGGAGATTTTGAAAATGCGTGGACAAAAGCACTTCACGATGGTATTTTTGAGAAAGGAGTAAGTGCGGCAAGTGGCGCAGGGGCAGTAAAGGGTGTTG
>JALQYJ010000037.1 GCA_023254175.1 Runella sp.
GACAGGCCGTAAAATCATCGTTGATACATACGGTGGTAAAGGTGCCCACGGTGGTGGTGCTTTCTCTGGTAAAGATCCTTCAAAAGTCGACCGTTCGGCCGCTTATGCAACGCGTCACATTGCCAAAAACTTGGTAGCAGCAGGCGTTTGCGACGAAGTATTGGTGCAAATTTCATACGCTATCGGGGTAGCTAAACCTTGCGGTTTGTACATAAACACGTACGGTACATCGAAAGTAAAAGGCGAAAATGGCAAAAAATTGAACGACGGAGAAATTGCCAAAATCGTAGAAAGCGTATTTGATATGCGTCCGTACGCGATTGAGCAACGCCTCAAACTCCGTAATCCAATTTACTCAGAAACAGCCGCTTATGGCCACATGGGTCGCGAGTCACAAGTAGTAACAAAAGTATTCAAAAACGCTGGTCAGGTGGCGGAAGTAGAAGTAGAACTTTTCACTTGGGAGAAACTCGACTACGTTGATGCCGTAAAAGCTGCCTTTGGTTTGTAGATGATTTTGGTTGTTCACAACCGAAACACCTATAACAGTCCTCTTTCTTGCGTAAATAGAGCCTTAATAGATGTTAGATGCTAACAACTAATTATTAGAACTGTCAATAATAGAAAGTTAGAGACTTTAGGCACAGATGTTAGTCTGGCTTTTGAGTTAAGTAAAAGAGTAAATTTATTCACGCAGAGTTACAATAGCGTCTTTGCGACTCTGCGTGAAGTTCTAATTAATTAAGTAAACCTCTTATCTACCAAATAAATTTACCGGCACTCCTTAAAGAGCGACGAACTCCACCCGGCGATTTTTTTTGCGATTTTCTTCTGAGGTATTAGGAGCGATAGGGTCAATAGGCCCTCGACCACGGCTTTCGAGGCGATTAGCACTAATCCCTTTTTTAATCAAGTATTCTACCACAGCTTGGCAGCGTTCTCTCGAAAGTTTGACGTTCAAGTCAAAATCACCAGCATTGTCGGTATGCCCTCGGATTTCAATGCGCGCCTCGGGGTTTTTCTGCAAAATCGACACAAGTTCATCCAACTGCGGCGCCGACTCAGGGCGGAGTACAGGGCTACTTTGGTCAAAATAAATATTGTTTAGCGTAATCACTTTCCCTTTAACCAGCTCACTAAAAAGCGACGGCACAGGAGCTTTTGGAGGTTCCTTAGAAAATACCGACGTTCTACGCGATTCATTGGTGACAGCAGTAGCCTTTGGAGCAGAAGGTAATGGCGTAGTCGTTACGGTAGGGGTTGATATAGGTGGGGTAGGAGCAACGGCAGCGGCCGTTTTATCCAATCGGTACGTTAGTTCGTATGATTTACCCGTAAGGGCGGTTTCTACCGTTATTTTTTTAGTGTCAGAAGTAAATCCTTTGGCCGATGCCTCCACTTCTAGCTGTTCCTCGACATTGTATGTAAGCTCCGTAAAGCCATCTTTTAAGGCCACAAACTCAACGTCATTATTGCTTTTGGTACGTACATTGAGAATACTTCCGATAATAGGACGTTCGGTTGCTTTATCTAACACCCTAATTTTCACCACCGATGGTTTTATCTTCTGAAGCTCAAACCCCAATACTCGGTCGTGTTTGATGTCATTGATGTTGGCTGAAGCTTCCGTATACCCCTTGGCTGTCACATAGATACTGACGACAGTATTGGGTAAGACACTGATGGAAAAGTTCTTTTCGACACTGTTGAACTTGGGTTCAAGCTCTTTCCCCGTTTGGGCATCTTTGGTTCGTAGTTTGACCTTCGTCAGAAGTGCATTTGTTTCAACGTCTCGAATCGCCAAAGTGACTTTAATTAGCCCCGACTGTTTTTCTGAATCAATAATTTGGGCATCCTGAACCTTTAATTCCCCTTTGTTATTCTCCAATGTCGATTTTACAACCGTTTCTTTGGTCTTTTTAGGCTTGACCGTATCGGCAACGGTAATCACCGAAGGAATTTCCTTTTTATTGATAAAATAACGGTCTGAGAGAGCAAAAGAGGGGCATGCTTGTGTTACACACACACCTGCTAGAAATAACATCGTCTTCATACAGGCCAAATATCGGGCTTATTTTTTGTTCATCAAACAGTTATCATATCTAGTTTTAGGGACAAATTCACCCCCTTCTTTGCTTACTATTTGATAGTCAGATATTCTTGTTTTAATTTGCAAATCAATAGTTAGTAAACCAATTTGTGCTCCTAGGTCTATAGTAAACGATAAAAATGACTCACCCATCTGATTCTCGTGCCTATTTTTTTAAAATCGATACCACCATTAAAAAAATCAGAAATGTTTTGCAAAAGCGTTTCAATGAAGAAGGTTTTGACCTGACGGTAGACCAGTGGGTACTAATCGACCACGTTGCCCGCAACGAAGGGATTAGCCAAAATACCCTTGCTGAACTTACCACCAAAGACGCTCCTACCGTTACTCGTATTTTGGATTTGTTGGTCAAAAAAGGGTTGGTTGAGCGTCGCATGTCAGAAGAAGACCGTCGAAAATTTAACATTTATTTAAAACCTGAAGGACAAAAAACTTTCGAGACCATGTTACCCGTCGTCAAGGAGATTCGTCGCCAAGGTTGGGGAGAGCTCAGCGACGAGGATTATGGGCATTTTGTTCGCATTATGGACTCCATTTACCAAAATTTTAGCGACTAGCCCATCGTCCTAATATTAAAGAAATCGACCTTTTTTTGAGTCATTTTCTACCCATTATTACTCGTTTAACTTCTTAAATCCTCTGCCCAAAACAGGATTTTGATTTATTTTCCACAAATCCCTCCTATATTTGAAGGCAGAATTGGGACCAAATACACCCTCCATGTCAAAAAACTTAGTAATAGTAGAGTCACCGGCCAAGGCCAAAACCATTGAAGGATACCTCGGAAAAGACTTCACCGTCAAGTCCAGCTTTGGGCATGTGCGTGATTTACCCGACAAAGATTTAGGGGTAGATGTTAAAAATGGCTTTCAACCCCTCTACGAAGTATCGCCTGATAAAACCAAAGTTATTAACGAGCTGAAAAAGCTCGCTAAGTCTTCAGAGGAAGTATGGCTAGCTACCGATGACGACCGCGAGGGAGAAGCCATTTCATGGCACTTAAAAGAAGCGTTGGGCTTATCCAACGATGCGAAGCGGATTGTTTTTCGGGAAATCACTAAAACCGCACTCCAAAAAGCCATTCAAAGCCCACGTACTATTGATATGGACTTGGTCAATGCCCAGCAAGCCCGTCGTATTCTCGACCGACTTGTAGGCTATGAACTTTCGCCTGTTTTATGGCGTAAAATCAAAATTGGTAACAACAGCGCCCTATCAGCAGGGCGGGTGCAGTCGGTAGCAGTGCGCCTCATCGTAGAACGCGAGCGGGAAGTAGAAGGCCACGAATCTAAATCGGCCTATAAAGTGACGGCTCGTTTTGATTTAGCAGGGGGAAAAGTACTGGAAGCCGAGCTTCCTAAAAACTTTGAAACCGAAGCACAGGCTAAATCATTTTTAGAAAAGTGCAAAGGGGCTACGTTTAGTATCCGTAACTTAGAAGTTAAACCTGCCAAAAAATCACCTGCACCCCCGTTTACGACCTCCACTTTACAGCAGGAAGCTTCACGCAAATTGAGTTTTTCGGTGGCCCAAACCATGACAGTTGCCCAGAAACTTTACGAAGCTGGTAAAATATCGTACATGCGTACCGACTCTACCAACTTGTCGGAAGAAGCGCTCCAAAAAGCGAAAGACCAAATTACCACCGAATACGGCGACAGGTACCACCAACAACGGGTCTACAAAACTAAGTCAGAATCGGCACAAGAAGCCCACGAAGCAATTCGCCCTACTAACTTTGGTGAACTAAAAGCTAGTAGCGATCGCAACGAACAACGCCTCTACGAACTGATTTGGAAGCGAGCCATTGCCTCTCAAATGGCCGATGCGCAGTTGGAAAGAACTATTGCAACGATTGGAATTTCAACTACGGCTGAAGAACTTGTAGCACAAGGAGAGGTTATCAAATTTGACGGTTTCCTAAAAGTATATCTCGAATCGAAAGACGACGAAGAGGAAGATACGAAAGGAATGCTTCCTCCGCTCACGATAGGGCAGGGATTAGCATTGAATATCCTTAAAGCTACCGAAAAGTTTTCGCGTCCAAAACCACGCTACACGGAAGCAAGTTTGGTGAAGCAGTTGGAAGAGATGGGAATCGGACGTCCTTCTACCTACGCTCCTACTCTTTCCACCATCATCCGCCGCGAGTACGTGGTAAAACAAGATAAAAAAGGACAAGATCGCGAATTTAAAGAGCTTTCACTTCGAAACAATCAGCTTACCGAAACCAAAGGTAAGGAGACGTTTGGGGCCGAAAAAGCCAAACTATTCCCGACCAATACAGGTATGGTGGTCAATGATTTCTTAGTAGATTTGTTTCCCGATGTCGTCGATTTTTCTTTTACGGCTAATGTTGAAAAAGAATTTGACGAAATCGCCGAAGGAAAACTTTCTTGGCAACAAATGATTGATAGCTTCTACCAAGGTTTCCATCAAAAAATCGGAGACGTAGAAGTCTCTAATATTGTCAAGAAAAATACGGTTCACGACCTTGGTATTGACCCAAAAAGCGGAAAGCCTGTTTCGGCACGTATCGGTAAATTTGGTCCTTATGTGCAGATTGGAGAAAACGTTGAAGGCGAAGCTAAACCTCAATATGCCAACCTCAAGAAAGGACAGTTGGTAGAAACCATTTCCCTCGAAGAAGCACTCGAACTATTTGCCCTCCCACGCGAAGTTGGGTTCTTTGAAGACAAACCAATGATTGTGGGGGTGGGTAAATACGGGCCTTATGTAAAACACGACGATAAGTTCTATTCGCTCGACCGCAACGACGACCCTTACACCGTAGGCGAAGAGGCGTGCGTGATGGCTATCAAGCTGAAACGCGGCGACCTTGCTAACGAAGGCGAAGGATTGGGTGAACTGGATGGCAAGCCTATGACCACTGGTACCGGACGATACGGGCCGTTTATCAAACACGACGACAAGTACTATTCACTCCCTAAAGGCTCTAGTTTACAGCGTCTTACTCGTGAAGAAGCACTCGAAATCATTCAAAAAAAACGAGAAGCCGAAAGCAATAAAATCATCAAAGAGTTTTCCGAAAATACGACGGTTAAAGTACTTCGCGGCCCTTATGGCCCCTATATCGCTGTAGGGAAACGCAACATTAAGATACCAAAAGATACCGAGCCGGCTTCTCTCACGTTGGAAGAGTGCCTAAAACTAGCAGGAAGCTAAGCTAGGTTAACAAATCCTTTTTTACGTGCGGGCGGTTATTTATGACCGCCCTTTTTATGCAAAAAATCTACTCAACCCAGCTAAAACTTCGTATTTTAGCAACTCCTTAGCAGGTTTGTTGTCGAGCTTCTGGGATTCTTCCCTTCATACGATATAATAACCTGTAAGGCGCGTAGGATTTACTCTGACTTTATGGTTTATTCACATTCAAAGTTATTTGAAGTAGAAGAAAAGTTTAACGCCTTTGCGGTTAGCTGATAAGGTTTTGTAGGTTGTTGATGATGAACAATGTGTTCCTGATGCTCTAACCCTTGCCCTAAAAAAATTAAAAAGTAGATAATGACACAAGACCTCGAAAAAACGCTTTGGGCTACTGCCGATAAGTTACGGAATAATATGGATGCAGCTGAATACAAACACGTTGTATTGGGCTTGATATTCCTTAAATACATTTCAGATAGTTTTGAAGAATTATTTGAGAAATTAAAGCAAGACAAACACTCCGACCCGGAAGACAAAGACGAATATCTGGCGGAGAATGTATTCTATGTGCCACAGTCGGCAAGGTGGAATTACTTACAGTACCAAAGAGCAAAATTGCCGGGCATAGGCAAAGACATTGATGATGCGATGGATGCCATAGAAAAGGACAACCCGAGCCTGAAAGGAGTTCTGCCAAAAGACTATGCCCGACCAGCTTTAGACAAAAAGCGTTTAGGTGAATTGGTTGACCTAATCGGTAATGTAGGCTTCAACCAAAAGGGACACAGCAGTAAAGATTTATTGGGCAGGGTGTATGAATATTTCTTGGGTATGTTTGCCGATGCCGAAGGTAAGCGTGGCGGTCAATTCTACACACCGGAAAGTATTGTAAAATTATTAGTGGAAATGCTTGAACCCTACTCAGGTCGTATTTATGACGGTTGTTGTGGTAGCGGGGGTATGTTTGTGCAAAGTGAAAAGTTTTTAGAAGCTCACGGTGGTAAAATTGGCGATATAGCTGTTTATGGTCAAGAGAGCAACCCAACTACATACAAATTAGCCAAAATGAATTTGGCAATCAGGGGTATAGATGCCAAAATTGAATTGGGTGATACCTTTCATAATGACAGGCACAAAGACTTAAAAGCAGATTATATTATTGCAAATCCACCTTTCAATATTTCAGATTGGGGCGGTGAGCAATTGCAAGACAGCCATATTTGGAAGTATGGTGTGCCACCGGTAGGCAATGCCAACTACGGATGGTTGCAACTTTTCATTAATAAATTAAGCCCAACAGGTACAGCGGGTATTGTATTAGCCAATGGTTCAATGACTACCAATGCAGGAACAGAAGGCGAAATCAGAAAGCAACTGATTACCGAAGGCTTGGTTGACTGTATGGTAGCTTTACCAACTCAACTGTTTTACAACACACAAATACCAGCTTGTTTGTGGTTTTTGGCGCGTAACCGAACCAACCACAAATACCGCAATCGTTCAGGCGAAATTCTGTTTATAGATGCCCGAAAATTAGGCACTATGACCAGCCGTAAAAACAAAATGCTGACTGATGCTGATATTGCCCAAATTAGCCAGGCATATCACAATTGGAGAAATAAAGACGGTAACTATACAGATGTGCAAGGCTTCTGCAAGTCTGCTAGCATAGCAGAGGTGGAAGCAAACAATTTTGTACTAACACCGGGCAGATATGTAGGTGCTGAAGAAGTAGAAGATGATGGCATACCGTATGAAGAAAAAGTAGCTGCCATTTCAGAAAATCTAAAAGGGTATTTTGAAAAATCTATTGAGTTGCAACAGCGTATTAAAACCAATTTAGCAAAAATCGGGATTGAGATATGATAAGAGATCTAACACAGTCTGCAATAGATAGACAGAACATTTTAAATAATGTTCAAGCCATTGAAGTAATTAGTTCTAAACTTGGTCTTAATGGTTTGCTTTTCAATGATGAATATAAGTTTACCACTAAAATGGTAGCAGACATTTACGATGTAGATGTTAGGACGATAAAGAGATATGTAGAAAACTTCGAAGACGAATTAGGTCACAATGGTTATGTGGTTCTTAAAGGCGCAAAATTAAAAGAGTTTAAAGAATTATTTGGACATCTGATGTCAGCAAGTGACGATGATGTTTCACAGAGGGACACTGATGTCCCTCTGTCAAAACAAAACCCTGAAAATCAATCATATAAAAAGATAAGAGCATTAGCAGTTTTCAATTTTAGAGCTGTTTTAAACCTTGGTATGTTGCTTACCGAAAGTGAAAAAGCAAAGCAGGTTCGTAGTTTAATGTTGGATGTAGTTATAGATACCATAAATAAACGTATTGGTGGCTCAACGAAATACATCAACCAAAGGGACGAAGAATTTTTAGTTGCCATTACCCGTGAACCACAATACCGTAAAGAATTTACCAATGCCCTAAATCTATACTTAGATATGGGGCCAATGAAATATAGTATTTACACAGATGCTATTTACAATACAATTTTTAATGAAAATGTAAGAGAATACAAAGCCATTCTAAAACTCGAAGCCAATGATAATGC
>JALQYJ010000150.1 GCA_023254175.1 Runella sp.
AATTGCTTTCCAAAGTCCCTACAAGTATTTGCTCAAGCATGACATCAACATGAAAGAATTAACTCAAATGAAGACTAAAATCTGTGCTTAATGTCTCTAAATTTCTATCATTTATGTGTCCAATAATTAGCGGTTAGAACAATAAACAATCAACGTGTGTTCAAATATCGACAAAAAGAAGTTGTTACCATTGCCAACGTTGGAAAAGATACTACGTGGAGCTTTAGGTTATACCAAGTTATCCCAATGCAATTTGATTACCCATACTATCATACTATGTTTATATTGATGGCGAACTTGATGAAGATATAGAATATTTTTTCAATGTTTATCAAAAATATAGGATAGGTGTAGAAAAAAGATACGATAATCACTCTCAATAACAAATATACTTTGCCAAAAGGGAAGGTAAAGAGATTTTATAGGTACGAATACAGCGCTCCAGAACATCGTTATTGGAAGACTAAAAATTCCCACGAGTACAGCCATTTCTGCGCTCGTGGGGGGAATTATATGATCTCCTTCAGTGCTTCTTCGTTGGCCTCAATCAATTGTTGAACATGCTGGTCTTCAAGTGCGTAAGAGAAAAATAAGCTCTCAAACTGTGAAGGAGCAAGGTAAATGCCGCGCTTCAACATGGCCTGAAAATACCGCCCAAACAACGCTAAATCGGAAGTTTTGGCCGAGCTAAAATCAGTCACGGGCTGGTCGGTCATAAACAACGTAAACATCGATCCAATTTGGTTGATGGTGTAGTTCAGTCCGAGTTGTTGGAGCGATGCTTTGAAACCGTTTGTGATGGTTGTTCCCACCGCTTCGAGACGGGTATAGACTTCAGGATGGCTGTCGAGGTAACGCAACATAGCCAAACCTGCTGACATCGCAATCGGATTTCCTGAGAGCGTACCTGCTTGATATACAGGCCCTGCGGGCGATACGCAGTCCATGATTTCACGCTTGCCACCGTAAGCCCCTACGGGCATTCCTCCCCCAATGATTTTACCCATTGTTGTCATATCGGGCACAATGCCAAAACGCTCTTGCGCGCCGCCTTTGGCCAAGCGGAAACCCGTCATCACTTCGTCAAAAATGAGGACGATGCCTTCTTTGGTACACAAATCGCGGATGGCTTGGAGGTAGCCTTTGTTGGGTAATACACATCCCATGTTCCCAACCACTGGTTCTAAAATCAAAGCCGCTACTTGGCCTTTGTTGGCTTCGACGAGGGTGGTTAGGGCGGCGAGGTCGTTGAAAGGTGCCGTGAGGGTATCGTTGGCGACGCCTCTGGTGACGCCTGGGCTATCAGGAACGCCCATCGTAACGGCACCACTGCCTGCGGCAATCAAAAAACTGTCGCCATGGCCGTGGTAGCAGCCTTCAAACTTGATGATTTTATCGCGGCCTGTGTATCCTCGCGCTACCCGAATGGCCGACATAGTGGCTTCGGTGCCCGAGTTGACCATCCGTACTTTTTCGACCGAAGGTACCATGCTGATAATTAATTCTGCCATTTCGACTTCTTTGCGGGTAGGGGCGCCAAAGGAAAACGAGTTTTGAATGGCATCCGACACCGCTTTTTCGATGAGTTCGTGGGCGTGTCCCAAAATCATGGGTCCCCAAGAATTGATACATTCGAGGTATTGGTTGTCGTCTTCATCGTAGAGGTACGGGCCTTTGGCCGATTTAATAAAAAGAGGGGAGCCGCCTACGGCACGAAAGGCACGTACGGGCGAGTTGACCCCACCTGGGATGTATTGTTTGGCTTTTTCGAAAAGTGCTTGACTTTGAATGATTTGCATTGCTGTTTTGGCAAAAATTAATTGAGTTAATAAACGTTACTGCGCATTGACCCGTACCCACCTCGAATCGTCGATTTGGATAATAGGTACAACTTGGTTATCGTTGGAATGTTGGTAATTAAAACCCGATAATAAATAATCGTCCTCGTACGAACGAACATCTAGCCCATTCCGCAACTGATTTTGGTACTTGTGGAGCATTCGCCCAAAAAATAACACGAGGTCGTATCCTTGTAAGGCGTAAATCGAAGGAACGGTGTTACGTTTTGAAAAATATACATTTTGAAAATCACGAACTTGGGATTTGGCAATGTCAATAAACTCGTTATCAATGATATAGACAGGGCGGTTGTTGAAGGCATTTGCCCCGACTCCTCCTACATTAAAGGCGGTAGAATTAGCTAGTAAAGGAACATTGATATGACGTTTGTCCATCAGTGCCAAGATTTTGTTTCCATCATTTTCGTTACTACTAAAAACGGCAATATGACCAGGTTTGTTTACGCTCGAAATGGTCGCGGTAGTGTCTAGTTTTTCGCGGGTGCGACGAAAATCCGATACTTGATAACCCGAAGAAGTGGCTTTGGCACGGTAGACTGCGGCCAACGTGGAGTCGCGGCGGGAACTGCCGTAATAGATGGCTACTTTTTTGGAAGTAGCAGCGGGTAATGACCGCATGTAATCAAAACTTTGAGACGCCTGACGTTCAAAAGAAGGTTGCAGCAAAAGCGTATTAGAAAAAGTAGCACTTAGGTCAGTCACTAGCGAAGTGGGATGAACATAATAAATGCCATTGCTTTGGGCAAAATCAGCGGCAAGTTTAGCGGGCTCGCTGTAAACGGGCCCAACGATGAGGTCGGTTTGGGCAAAATTGGTATTGTTGACCACGTTGAGCATGTCTTCGGGGTCGCTTCCCACGTCGTAAGTAAACATATTCACCAAAATCCCTTCTTGTTGGAGCTTGGCTTTGGCAAGTTTCATGCCTTCGTACATATCGTAGGCAAACTGATTGCTACGAACACGCTGGTTGGGCGAAAATTCCTTCACTTTAAATGGTAGAATGACCGCAATGTTATAATACCCTTTGGACTTACTGTTGGTATTTTTTTTCATTGGCATTACGTCATTGGCGGGTTTAGTGGGAGCAATTCCAAAACGATTCGTGAGTTCGTCCGAAAGTTCTAAATCGGCTTTTTCATTGGAGGTGCGTTGAATAATGTCAATCAACCGAAGGGCAACAACCTTATCTGAAGGATACTGTTGATAGAGTTTTTTTAGCAACGCCAAATCTTGAACAGGATTGACATACACGCGTTTGAGCGACTCTACATCCTTCTTGACCGATACGTTGGTGATTTCGGATAGGTACTCAAGGGCTTTGATGTACTGCTTGTCCCGAAACGATAAATCGGCGAGTAAGTAGGCGACTTCGTCCATTTTTTTCCAGCCAGGAAAGCGCTCTCGAAGTTGAAGAAGCATTTGTTGACTTTCGAGCGGGCGATTGTTTTTGAGCGCCGCCAAGCTGTAATAGTACTGTGCAAAAGGAACCAGACCGTGTTGGTATTTGCGGGCAGTCAACAGCAGTAAATCTGCCATGGCGAGGTTGTATTCGCCTGTTTTATAGAGTGCCACGGCACGTTTATAGTCGTGTTCGTAGTTGGCATCTTGTGCTAAACTTTTGTACGATAGCATTACCCCCGCCCACAAGGTAAGGTACCATAGTAAGGTGTTTATTTTCCTCATTATGAGTTGATTAGGGTTTGTATGTTGTGTATGGTATAATTTGGTTGGGTGTAAAAATACGGAAGAACCTCTAAAACAAAAAAGCCAACTCGCTATATGCGAATGGCTTTTCTCACACTTAACCTATGATGAAAAGCCCCAGTTTGTCACTGGGACTCTAAACATAACGTGAATATACGGCAAATTATTTAATCTGCATAATAATTTTTAAAAAAAATTATTATTTGGGCTTACTTTAATCTCAATTCTTCACCGATAGAGGCTACTTTTTGTTTCAACGAAGCATAGACTGCATCGAACTCTTCGTTGCTGTTGAGCGATGCTACTACGCCTACATAAAACTTGATTTTAGGCTCTGTGCCCGACGGGCGGCAGGTAAATTTAGTGCCATCAGCAGTAAAGAATTGAAGCACGTTTGACGACTCAATTCCCATGCTTCCCGAAGGGATGTCGACGGTAGTGCCGTTTTCGGTTCGTTTTAAGAATTTGTAATCGTCGATGCGAACCACGGGTGATCCTGCCAACGACTGAGGAGGATTGGCGCGAAAATCGGCCATCATTTGCTGAATTTCTTCGGCTCCTGATTTTCCTTTTTTGGTTAACGAAATAAGCCCTTCGTAGTAGAAGCCAAATTGTTTGTAGACTTCCATCAACATATCAAACAAACTCAAGCCTTTGTCTTTGGCATAAGCTGTCAACTCGGCAATCATGCCGCAGCTGGCAATGGCATCTTTGTCGCGAACAGCGTCTCCAATGAGGTAGCCATAGCTTTCTTCCCCTCCACCGATGAACTGCTGCTGCCCTTCCAACTCTCTGATTACTTGAGCAATATACTTAAAACCTGTGAGCGTATTGTAGCAATAAACGCCATAGCTTTCGGCCATTTTTTCGATGAGGTCGGTGGTTACGATGGTTTTACAAACAAACTCTTTCCCGTTTAATTTACCCGCTTCTTTCCATGCCTGGAGGAGGTAGTAAATGAGTAAAGTAGCTGTTTGGTTTCCGTTAAGGAGCTGAATTTCGCCGTGATGGTTTTTAACGGCAATCCCTACGCGGTCGGCGTCGGGGTCGGTACCTAACACAAGATCCGCGTTGATTTCTTTGGCTTTATTCACGGCCATTGACATCGCTTCTGATTCTTCGGGGTTGGGATACACTACCGTTGGGAATTGACCATTTCCGCTGGCTTCAGCTTGTTCTGAGATAATAGTCACGTTCTCAAATCCCATTTTTTGAAGCAAAGAGGGAACGAGCGTTACACCTGTGCCATGGATAGGCGTGTAAACGATTTTAAGGTCTTTTTGGCGGGCGATAGCGTTTTTCGAAATTGAAAGAGAAATAATCTGGTCGAGGTATTTTTCGTCTACTTCTTTACCAATAAGGTGAATTTTAGAGCTGTTACCTTCAAACTTAATATCATCAATCGACTGGATTGCGTTTACTTCGGCAATCACATTTCGGTCGTGCGGTGCTACCACCTGCGAGCCATCGTCCCAGTATGCCTTGTAGCCATTGTACTCTTTAGGATTGTGAGATGCCGTCACTACAACACCACTTTTGCAACCTAAAAGGCGAATGGCGAAGCTAAGTTCTGGGGTTGGACGAAGGGTTTCAAAAAGATAAACATCAATGCCGTTGGCCGAAAAAATATTGGCAGTTACTCGCGCAAATTCGTCCGATTTGATGCGGCTGTCGTGGGCAATTGCCACGCTAATTTTTTCTCCTGCAAAATTTTTGTTGAGGTAATTGGCTAGTCCTTGAGTCGCGGCACCAATGGTGTATTGGTTTATACGGTTGGAGCCTACGCCAATTAGACCGCGTAATCCCCCTGTCCCGAATTCCAAATCTTTATAGAACGAATCGGTAAGTTCGGTAAAGCTTTTTTGGTCAAGGAGTTGTTGGATGGTTGCTTTTGTGTCAGCATCGTAATTTCCGCTAAGCCATTGGTTTATTTTGGATTGTACAGCAGCTTCGAGCATGATAGGTTTATATTTTTGGAGGTTTGAGAATTATGCAACAACTAGAATCTGATTGCGAACGGACAAATTTACTAACTCAGGCGAATCTTGCAAGGGAATCAAAAAGTAATGATAAGATAAATTATTGAAGGGGAATGCGTTGTGATTTGCTTTTCGAGTGGGCGTTGGCGCTTATTTAAAGAGACAGCTTCTCGAAAGTTTTGAATCGCTGGGAAGCGGTCTCTTTGTTATTCATGGCTGTTGAAAAAAATGGGGTAATAACTGCTAAGTTACTGTTGCGGATAGTCGTAATTCACCATCCATTTGATACCAAATTTGTCGGTGAAAGCGCCAAAGTACGCATTCCAAAAGGTGTCTTGTATTGGCATTTCGATTTCTTCACCTGCCGACCGTCCGTAAGCAATGTGCATGATTTTTTTTGCTCTTCCGCCGATAGATTTTCACAACTTGGGACATCTTTAAAGCGCTGAAGGTCTGCGAACTCTCCGTCAAAAACGGATTTGTAAAAAAGAAAAATTTCTTCGGTGTTACCCCAAAAACTGAAGTAAGAGTATGTTTAAAAATCAAGTTTTGTACTTATCCGAAACGGTTCAAGATTATTTGGCAGTTAGCCCATAAAATCCATGCTTCAGCACTTTCTGCCGTTTTCTCATAGTCTTTAGAGTGTCTTCGAAAGAAGTTTAGC
>JALQYJ010000163.1 GCA_023254175.1 Runella sp.
GCTAAACTTCTTTCGAAGACACTCTAAAGACTATGAGAAAACGGCAGAAAGTGCTGAAGCATGGATTTTATGGGCTAACTGCCAAATAATCTTGAACCGTTTCGGATAAGTACAAAACTTGATTTTTAAACATACTCTTACGAGCTAATAGTGAATATGGTTGTGTCAGGTAGATTTTTTTATGATTTCAAAAAAATACTTTTATCAGAACAAAGAACCCTGAACGACTTTGGGTTGAATCCTAGCAGGAATAAGTGCAAGTTGGCAGTATTTATTTAATTGCTCAATCCAATAGTTTGAAAGCTCTGGAGCTTGCAAGTTTTCACCACAATGCACAAAAATATAGGCCGTTTCTAGCCCATGCTCTTGCCAACTACGCAGGCGATGTACCCATTCATCGACACGGCTATAATCCGTAAGATGAAGCTCATTTCCCACAAAACGCAAAGTAGCAGTGGTAGTCGAAAGGCTCATGTGAACCACGTCTCGACGCCCTGCAACGTCCGACATCACCGTTCCAACTCCTATTTCATGCAACATTTGTAAAGTTTCTTGCCATACGTGTGACTGGGCAAACCAATCAGGGTGACGAAACTCAACTGCGATGGGAAATTTTGGGGGAAGTTGACGCAAAAAAGTTTCTAGGACTTTTGATTGGCGAGCGTCGAAATGATGGCCAAGTTGTAAAAACGTAATTCCTAAATTTTCACCTAATCCTAAAACAGAATCCGTAAATGCAGCACTTAATGGCTCACAGCCTCGAAGTTGTCGGTCATGGCTGATTTCCTGAGGCCATTTGGGGCAAAACTTAAAATGAGGAGGCACCGATACTTTCCAACGCTGAATGGTCGTTTGAGTCGGGATTTGGTAATGAGTTACGTTCAACTCAATGGTATTAAACTGACGACTATAGTAGTGTAGGAAATCTTTTTCTTTTGCAGTTGATGGATAAATTTTCCCCACCCATTCTTTATTTGCCCAAATGGGTAGCCCCACAAACACCCGGGATGAGTGGTGAGTTGTAGTAGCCAATGCCGTTTGATTAAATAGGGAATCGGGCGGCAGCGAGAAATCAACCTCCGAAATATTGTTTAATTTGCCAAAATCCATGCGTTTTCATTCGTTATACCACTAAAAACCCGCTTCAATAAGCGGCTACTTAACATATAACAAAATGAATAACGTTTTGATTGGACAAATATAAACTTTCTATTTAACGCGTTCGTCGTTGGAATAAACCCCCATTACTTTACGGCCATCGCGATGATACAGAGCACCTTGTCCATTGCGTTTTCCGTTGACATAAATCCCTACAAATCGGTCTCCATCAACATAGTAATAAGTACCTTTTCCATTAGGTAGATTATTTTGAAACAAACCCACGTATTTATCTCCATTTGGGAAGTAATACGCTCCGTAGCCTGCGCGCAAATCGGCTTGAAAATCGCCTTTATATTTCATTTTTCCATCGGGATAATATTGAACCCCCATTCCGTGGCGACGCCCCATACGAAAATCACCTTCGTACCGCTCCCCGCTTTCGTGAACATAAATTCCGTAGCCGTTTTCACAATTTCCTGCGATGCAGCCTACATTTTCGTCTTCTTCTTCATCATCCGCAGGAAGTACGCTTGTAGTGGTAGGAGCTACAGTTATGGGTATTTTACTTTGCGTTTTAGCAATCGTAGTTGTTTCTGATTTTGGCGGGGCAACAGTAGCGGTAGTAGTAGTGGTCAACCCCGCCGCATCCATCCATCCTTGCCGAATAACATCAATTCGAAATGCTTTGGCAGGATGAGAGTACGATGCTTTGTCGTCGCCAAGGGTCTTGATAGCTACCAATGATTCTTCCAATGAAGCACCAAGACGCTGCATCACAAAGCCCGAGAAACGATCGGCTTCCAATTCTTTTTGGGGGCGGGATCCTTTCCCATCAATCGTGTGTCCTTGCAAATGATGCCCAATCTCATGAGCAACGATACTAATCGCCGACCAGTCGGTATGAGTTACGTTTTCGACACGCTTCATAAATGCCCCATCATAAACGATGTAACGCTGCCCATCAACAACCGTTGCAAAGCAGTTTTCGGTGTTGGGGCACTCGACCACGATAAAATTTCGCAACAGTCCCACTTGCTTCAAAATACGGTCTACCACCGCTTCCGCATGTTGATTTGAGCGAAAACTCAAGTAGTTACAAATTTCCTTGGGAGTTCGAAGCTGTTTAAAACCAAAATAGTGGCACACAAAATCATCGTCGTCTGATGTAGTATCTGAGGCGGCAGATTGGGCAAACGAATAAGTTGAAAGAGCTGTTAATAGGCAGATTAAGCGTTTCATAAATGGTTGTTCATTCAGGAATCAAATTATAGAGAAAACGTAGGGTACGTTCAAAAATTACATTCTCATCAAAAAAATAAAAAGCCTTCCCTGATAAACAGGAAAGGCTTCTCCCTTTTTCAAACTAGGTCAAGTTATTTTGCAGCTGCCAATGTCAAGTCAATCGCAAAATCATCGTAGATAGCCTTGTCACCGATGTTTGCAAAGAAAGTTTTTGAGCCATAACGGATGTCCCACTTAGTACGGTCAAGTGTGATTTTTGCATTTGCAGTTACTCCTTTAGCATCTGCTTTTACAGTAGCAGGGAAAGTAATGCTTTGCGTAATTCCTTTGATAGTCAAATCGCCTGTGATGTTGATGTTAGCACCTCCACCGTCTACTTTTTTGATAACAAATTTTGCTTTTGGATGCTTTTCTACCGAGAAAAAATCATCTGACTTCAAGTGGCCTACCAACTTGGCATTATAACCAGCGTCAGTCAAATCATCACATTTAATTGTTGTCAAATCAATGTCAAACGAACCACCAGTTACCTTAGTACCATCTACTATCAGAGCTCCGTCAGCCAACGCTACAGTTCCGTAGTGCTCTCCAGTTACTTTTTTAGCGTTCCATTTTACTACGCTTTTAGAAGCATCTACTTTATAAGTAGCCGCTTTTTTCGAGCTATTTTTTTCAGTAGCAGAAGCACCACCAACGGTCAATAAACCAGCCACTAATACGCTCGCAATCATTTTAATTGTTTTCATTGTACTTTGTTGTAGTTAAAAATTAGTGTTTACTATAAATTTTCGAATTGTTTTCGCTTCATTAACCCCATTTTATCAATTTAGGTTTATCAACCTAATAGTTTTTGATGTTTTATAAAAGATAGTTCACTAAAAACAACCCTTTATTACACCGATTGAGTCGATGGGCAAGAACTTTCAACCGTTGCGCTAGCGCCTCTCAAACGGTCGAGCAAATCACTGAGCAAATCTGCTTCCGCCTCACTCAACCCCTTCAATTGATTTTCCCACGTTTCTTGCATTTTATCTAGTTCCGACAAGATGGTCAATCCTTCGTCCGTAATCACGACATCAACAGCGCGGCGGTCGCTAGAACATTCAGTTCGGCGAACGTACCCCTTCAGCAACAACTTGTCTACAAGACGAGAAGCATTCGACATTTTATCGAGCATCCGTTCGATAATGTCGTTGACTCTAACTGGCTTCGGATGTTGTCCTCTCAAAATACGCAAAACGTTGTATTGTTGCGGGGTCAAATCGTAAGGCTTCAAAAGACAAGCCTGACTACTCGAAAGCCAGCTTGTTGTGTAAAGCAAGTTAATAGCTACTCGCTGATACGGATTTTTAAACTTTGTTTGTTTGATGTCGGTTTCAATAGACATGGTACTTGTGTCATATTTGACACTGCAAATATACAATGTATTTACATTATATGTCAATACATTTAATTTATTTTTTTTAAATAAATTATCAAAAACCAAACAATGCACTGATAACCAAATAGCTAAGTAATTATTTAGGTACGCTATTTCATAGGTGAACTTATGGAAGAGTTGGTCAAAGAAATATCAGGATTATCGGCAGGCAAAAAGCCAGGTAGTGAGCGTGAAACCCTTCAATTAATAGAGTATCCTAAGCAGGATGCGGAGTTCAAGAAAGGAGTTCGAACAATGTTAAACCCTAATCGTAGTATACCAGAAGTGGCCATAGCAATGGGCAGAGGAGAAGTCCAAATTATCTCCAGCTATTAGCCAGCAACATACGAAACTGGAACAACTACGTAAACAATTAAAGCAAATATTGATTAGACGCGTTGATTGACAAAAAGTTAAAGTATTCGCTTTACAAGTTCGATTTTTTCGGTTATCAGTTGATTACTAATACGCTGATGGGCTTTGTAGTTAAAGACTTGCCCTTCTTTACGGACGATTTCAATGAGGGAAAAATCAAGAGCTAGTACCAGCCAACCCGACTGCTGCGGAGGCTGATGAGCAATAATGCCTTCTTCGGGCATGTTTTTGTCTGGGGTACAATACACGGCTGCGTAACCATAATTAATATCCACTGCTGGCGACCATTCCGCATTTCCGATGGTTTGAGAAACCGCTACGTATGATTGATTTTCCAAGGCCCTCGCCCGCGCGCCTACGTGAACACGGGTGGCACCTCGGATGGTTTCGGTACAACTTGGGGCGAGAATTAATGATGCTCCTGCGGAACACAGATGCTGCGAACCAATGCCAAATTCGATATCGTAACAGATTTGAACGCCAAAACTACCCCAATCTGCTTCAAAAACTGTAAGTACCTTTGGCGCAGACTGGATACCCCATTCTTCATCTTCAAAACGCGTCATAAAAAACTTGTCTTGATAACCAACCAATCCTTTTGGAGAAAATACAAATGCCCGATTGTATGGCTTGTCATTTTCAAGAACTGGGAGGCTAGGCGCTACGATACAAGCTTGATATTTGAACGCTAAATCACTAAAAACTTGACAAAAATTCGCTTGTAATGCACTCAATTCTATTACCTGCTGACGTATGTGTTGTCGAATCTCAATTGGAAAAATACTTACTAATTCCATGGAACCGTATTCAGGAAAAAGAAGTAATTGGGCTTTTTGTTGAACTGCTTCGGCTACCCATTTCTCAGTATGAAGTACCCATTTGTCCCAGTTTTTATGTTCTGTAATGGGGTATTGGGCAATTGCAAGGTTAAGTATCATTACTTGAAAACGAATTTATAGGCGGTGTATCCAATAAACCATTGGTTTTACAGTAGATATGCTGTCACCAAGGTCGAGCCATTCAAAAGAACTTTGCAGCGATGATTCTTTTGTATAACCTCGTTTTAGCCAAAATGTGTCGTTTGGGCGATAGTTCTCTGGTTGGGCGGGGTGGTTGTCACGAACCACGGCACAGAAACACGTGGTTGTAAAGGTGCCAAAACTACGCGCATGTGCTTCACGTTCGTCAAAAAAACGGTGTCCTAAGCCCAAACCACGGTAAGCAGGTAAGAGAATACTTTCACCAAAATAAAAAATGGAATGAAGGTCAAATGCTGCTTTTTCAAAAGGCAAACGTACGTCGGGAGTTTCATCGGCCAAAGGAATGCAGGTAGTAGCACCTACCATTTCGGAACCATCATATACCGAAAATAAAAACGAACGTTCTGAATTCACATACGTTTGAAGGTATTCTTTTTCGTGTTCGAGGGTACCTTCGTAGAGATAGGGGAAATCACGAAAAACGGCGATGCGTAATTTTCCCAGTTCTTCAAATACCGATGAAATTTCAGCTCCGCGTTTAGTGTCAAAAGAAAGTGGTGTGTGCATTTTAGTTTGATACTAATTTAATCCAAAGAGGTAAATTATAATACGTAGTAACGCGGGTAATTTTCCCCTCTTTTACTTCTAGAAATGCACCTGCGGGCAATACATATTTTTGGCCGTGGGCGGGTGGGAGACCTTCTTCGGCTTGTTTATAGGTACCATTTACGACAAATTCGGCCGCAATTCGGGTTTTGTCCAACGATAAAAAGAAGACCATGTCAGTCAAAGTTTCGTCGTAGGCATCATCCATTTTCTGCATAAACTCCGTAAATTTTTCATTTCCAATACGTACTTCTCCTTGGTTAGGCTCGTGCCGAACTTCGGGATGAAGCAAGTCTAACATTCCTTGCCAGTTTTTTTGATTAAAGTAAGCGTAATACTGTTGAACAATTTCTAGTGCAGTCATTTAGATGCTATTTTGATTCATTAATAATGGCAATACATACTATATATAGTATATCAGGCAAATTTATTCAAAACAATAGCGATTGCCAAACAAAAAGCCCCAGCAACCTGTGCTGAGGCTTTTACGTTTAATTTAATTAGCCTCTAGTACGGTACAAGGTTCCGTTTTCTACCACATACAGCATTCCGTCCATGGCAACAATGAGCGTTACTTCACTGAGTGAACCTCTTTCGCCAATTTGCTGGTAGGCTCCGTTTTTATCGGTTCTGAAAAGCGTTCCATCCTTCTCTACACTCCACAAATAACCTTCATCAGCGACCATAGCCACGGTATTTTCCCAATCTCCAACGTTACCTACTTGTTGCCACCTGAGTGAGCGCATGTTGGTCTTATAAAGCGTTCCTTTCTCGACGGTCCACAGGTGGTTATCCATCGATTCTAACATTTCGGCTTCGCTAAATTCTCCATTCGCCCCGATTTGTGTCCAAGAACCATCTTTGTTGGTTTCGTAAAGCGTTCCGTTTGTTTCAATGCTGTACAGCTTTCCGTTGAGAGAAACCATACCCACTGTTTCTTTCCAGTCACCTTTTTTTCCAACACGTTCCCACATATTAGAACGTGGATTAGTACGGTACAAGTCTCCGTCTTCAACTGTCCAAATTTCACCGTCCATGGCAACCAAAAAGTTCGCATTATCAAATTCACCCTTCGCCCCAACTTGTTCATAGCTACCGTTTTTATCTGTTCTGAAAAGGGTTCCGTTTTTTTCAATGCTATACAAATAGCCATTCATCGCAACGACATCAAGGGTGTTTTCCCAATCCCCTTTCTTCCCAATTTGTTCCCATCGTTGCGCAAAAGTAAATTCGGTGGTGGCAATCAGTAAGCCAACCAAAACAAGCGTGTAAGTAAATAACGTTTTCATTAAAGTATGTGAGTTTATGGTTTCGGAGTCAAATGTACCAAAGAAAAACCCTAGTCCGTATGAACTAGGGTTAACTTGTAAAAAAACAATAGTAATGGTCTATTTCTCGCCTGACATTTTACCCGTTTTTGAACCTGTATTTATAGCAGAAGCATTTTTTACATATTTATCTAGCCAGCCCCCCATTTCATACAACATATGCAAAAGGGATTCTTTAGCGGTATAACCGTGGCTTTCGTAAGGCAAAAAAACCAATTTAGCAGTTGCGCCCATTCCTTTCAACGCATTATAATAACGTTCTGACTGAATAGGGAATGTTCCCGTATTGTTGTCGGCTTCGCCGTGAATAAGCAACAACGGCGTTTTCATTTTGTCGGCATTCATAAACGGCGACATTTTATTGTAAACATCGGGGGCTTGCCAGTAAGTACGCTGTTCGTTTTGGAAACCAAAGGGAGTAAGCGTACGGTTGTAAGCGCCCGAGCGCGCAATACCTGCTTTGAATAAATTGCTGTTAGATAAAAGGTTAGCTGTCATGAAGGCACCGTAAGAATGTCCACCTACACCCACCCGGTTGGCGTCAACCACACCCAGGCGCACACCTTCATCGATGGCGGCTTTGGCACTAGCCACAAGTTGTTCCACGTAGGTATCGTTTGGTTCTTTGTCGCCTTCACCCACGATCGGAATGGAAGCATTTTCAAGAACGGCATAGCCCATCGTGGCAAAAGCTGCGCCAGTCCAGTAACTTATACGGTTAAATTGGTACGGTGAGCCACTTACTTGTCCAGCAGCAGCAGCGCTTTTAAACTCAGCAGGGTAAGCCCACAAAAATGCAGGAAGTGGCCCATCTTCTTTTTTATAGCCTGGAGGCAAAAGCAACGTAGCGGTCAAATCCACACCATCGGAGCGCTTGTAGCGAAGCTGTTGTTTCTGAATACCTTTCCATTGGGGGTAAGGATGTGGAAAAAACGTCACTTGCGTGAGCGCGGGCTCGGCAGGCTTTTTGCCTTTTTTGGGGGCTGGGTTTAGGTTACGGATGTAATAATTGGGTTGTTCTTCTTGCGATTCGCGTGAAGTGAGAATCAACCCTTTTTCGGCATTCAAAATACTGATAGGACGCTCAAAATAAGGGGCTTCCGAACGCCAAAGACGCTTAGTTTGCTTGGTAGTTAAGTTAAATACATCCACAAAAGGGCGGTCACCTTCTGGCGAAGCTCCTTGGCCAGTAAGGTAGATATCATTGGTTGGAGTGATGTCCAAAACGTATTCGCCGTATTGGTTTTTCTTTAATTCAGGCGTACCTGGGTTGTTGTAACGGTCTTCCGAAGAGCGGTCGAACAAAACAACAGGGTTGGCAGGACTACTTGGATTCACCAATTTGGTGATGGTTTTACGGGTAGCATACCAACGTTCTGAGAAAAGCGCCGTTTGGGCATTTCCCCACGTTACGCCCCCAAAACGGAAAGCTGCCGCATATATTTCTCTAGGTTCACCCGTAAATGGAGCATCTAAGGTCAAAACTACGTCACGGATAGCGATTTTCTTTTTAGGGTCGCCACCGTCGCGTGCTTCTACCCAGTAGAGGGTAGCGGGGGCGTCGTTGCGCCAATTGTGTCCACGCTGTCCTGAAGGCACGGCATCGGGTCCCCAAGGAACGTTTTCGAGGAGAGGAATGTCGATTTGTGTTTTTACAAATGCTCCGTTTGTTTCGTAAATATCGACTTTCGATGGAAAGCGATTGACAGTCACCAAATACGAAAACGGCCGATGAATGGTTTCGAGTAATACGAACTTACCGTCGGGTGAAGGGGTTGAGGTTGCGATGACCCCAACGGTCCCAATCGGTTGTAAGCTTCCGTCGAGTCCCAGCTTCATGGCTTGTGAAGTGGCATAATACTCAAATTGTTTTTCGTCCGATGGGCTTTTAAGCAAATCTTGGAACGTTGCGGCTTGGGCTTTGGTTCCTAGATTTTCTTGAACGGTAGGCCCCGTCGGTACGCGGCTAATTTCAGGAGCAGCTCCACGACTGGCAGGAATCCCACGAATGATAAACGATTGGCTGTCGGACAACCATTGATAAGGCACTCCCAAAACAGCATTGAGTGCAACGTCACTTACTTTCCGCGCAGTAGCACTGTTGATGTCCAAAACGTATAACTCAATTTTAGCGTCGGTGGTGTTGGTAAATGCCACCTTGGTTTCGTCAGGCGACCACTGCACGTTTGAAAGTTGCGAATTGGCAGGAAGACCCATCACCTGTACGTCGGTAGCATTGGTAGCTACGCGGCGGAGCTTGAGGTTGTTGACATATACAGCACGACTAGGGCCGCTGGTGGCGGGGTTGATGCGAAGCCCCGCAAGACGTAATTCGGGTTGTGAAAGTTCGGCGATAGTGGTTGTGGAGGTATTTCGCTCCGACACCAGCATCCATTGGCCTTTGCTATCGACACTAACCGAAGGAGTGGGAGGTGCTGTGACCAAATCGGCCAAGGCTTTGGGCGGTAGCTGGTACCCCGCATTGTCTTGGGCAAAGGCCGAAAAACCGACCAAACACCCGACAAATAATAGCGCTTTTTTCATGGGTTTTAGTTGTTTTATTTGTTGCAAGTTAAACTAATTCCCACGGCTCTAGGTTTAAAACCTACGAAAACAAAAAAGGAGGCGTCGAACCTCCCTTTTTTGTCGCTTTATGTTGGTCTCCTAACGGCTTACGTAGCGTTTGCCGTTGGAATATTTAAAATCGGTAGAGGCTTCAAAATCGGCACTTTGGAAATCAGTATCATTCGAGAAGCTCGTGTATTTAAAATCGGCATGGCGCTGGAAACGGCCCCTTTTGAAGGATACGCCGTCGTGAAAATGTGCATATTTGAAGTCGGCGTAGTCGCGGAAACGAGCGTTTTTGAAATACACTTGGTCGCCAAAATCCGCATACTTAAAGTTGGCATATTCGCTAAACAGATTGCCTGAAAACGACGTCTCTCCTTTAAAATGTGCGTATTTGAAATTGGCCTGTTGGCTGAATTTCGTGCCCGAAAAGTTGGCTACTCGCGAAAATTTCGAGTATTTAAACTCAGAATCTCCTTCAAAGATACAGTTTTCAAACACCACATTTTCAGTAAAATCAGTGGAATAAGTTGTGCTCGACTCGCCTAGTTCGATGTTGAAACCTGCGATACTTTGACGCTTACCATCTTTTGAAAGGTTTTTGTATGCAATGACATCGCCTTTAAAAGTACAATTTCTGAACACAACAGAGACTTCTACTGTACTTTTGTATTCGTCCCAGATATTTCTGCTGTTCTTGCGTTTTTTATTAGATAATTCGGTTAAATCCAAATCGCCTGTAACAACTACCCCATCGTACTGAATTTGCTGGTGCTTTTCGATTGCCTCAAAAATACTACGGGCTGATACTCCTTTTTGAGCAAAACTAGTAATGGATACAAAAAGAGCAAATATAAAGGTGGAAATGCGTTTCATGGTTGTGTACTTTTAAGTGTTAAAATGGCTTTTTTGAATAAGATGCCTAAATCATCACTTAGGTTGCATGAAATAAAAAAATTATTCTTGAGTACGCGGACGACCGAACAAATCGAATCGTTTTCCAAGCTGTGCTTCCATATCGCTTAGCTCAATTTTGAGGGCGTGAATGGAAATAGTAATTTCCCAAATGGAAAGGGTAAGGGCGAGGATTTGCAGCAAAAGAGCGACAAAAAAGAGTCCTTGAGCAAAGGGTTGATAATGTAAATAAATTGCTAACATCGAAACAGCACTTAGCAACAGGCTAGTAACAATAATAAATTGAATGTTACGAATAATATGAACCCGACGATGAAGGTGCTTGATTTGGTCCACGTAATTTTTGTCAGGATTTTGTCGAAACTTGTCATGAAGCTCACGAATTAGGCTTGCGATTGCCAAATAACGATTGGTGAAAGCAATCATCATCAAAGAGACCGTTGAAAATAAAATGGCAGGAGTCGAAATAGAAAGCTCCATATAAAATGAATAATTTGAATTATGAGAGAATGAGTGATATTGCCGTACTTTGTGGTTAAAATTTGCTTCTGATGAAACAAAACGTACTTGACTCCCACAAATTTAACCTTTGGAAAGGCCGATTGTTGAAAAATGGCCTCAATATTCATCAAATTGATGAAAAATTTACCCGACACAACCATAAAGGTGAGGCGTTGTTTTCACTACTCATGCTTGATGCCACTACGCCTGAAGGAGATAAAATCCCGCCCATCTGTTTTTTAAAGGGGGAGGTACTTTGCGTATTGGTATGTTTGATTGATGAACTGACGAAAGAAAAATACTTGCTTTTGGTACGTCAACGCCGTGTTTGTGATGGGTCACTTACCTACGAACACCCCGCAGGAATGCTCGATAGTGAATCGGACGCTTACAAGGTAGCAGCCAAAGAGGTCTGGGAAGAAACTGGAATTGAAGTAACACAAAATCAATTAATTAAATTGATGGACGAGCCTGCTTTCCCATCCACAGGTACCAGCGACGAAGCAATGTATTACTTCTATTGCGAGATTGAACTTCCAAAAGAAAAAATTATGTCTTATGACCAGCGATTTATGGGAGAAGCCTCTGAACATGAGCGAATTGTGACCTGTGTGTTGCCGTTTTTAGAAGGACATCGACTCATCAACAATGTCAATGGTATCTTACTGGATTTTTTATACTTAAAAGCAGCAGGAGATTGGGAGTTGTTGAAACAGCTTTAAATTTTGAACATCTACAAAACTATTTTATTTTTAATATGTCATCAACAGTACTCGAACGGTTCTTACGATACGTTCAAATAGATACCCAATCAGACCCTAATTCACCTGCACAACCTTCGACCGAAAAGCAAAAAAACCTCAGCCGAGTGTTGGTAAACGAATTGTTTGAAATGGGCATAATGGATGCTCATCTCGATGAACATGGCTATGTATATGCAACTCTCCATGCCAATACAACCAAGTTAAATGTCCCTGTCATTTGCTTTTGTTCGCACGTCGATACCTCTCCCGATTGTTCGGGTGCAGGTGTTAAACCACTGGTGCATATGGCCTGGGATGGTTCAGACATTATACTACCCGATGACCCTTCGCAAGTAATTCGCCGCTCTGAACACCCCGATTTAGACGCGCAAATTGGTAATGACATTGTGACCGCCAGTGGCACTACGTTATTGGGGGCCGACAACAAAGCGGGCGTGTCTGAAATTATGGACGCGGTTCATTATTTAATTGAACATCCTGAAATTAAGCACGGTACGATTAAAATTCTGTTTACCCCCGACGAAGAAATTGGTCGAGGAACCCATAAAGTAGACCTCGCCAAATTAGGGGCTGATTTTGGGTATACCATCGACGGTGAAAGTCTTGGTTCGTTTGAAGACGAGACATTCAGTGCCGACGCAGTAAAAATTACCATTCGTGGTATCAGTGCCCACCCTGGTTTTGCCAAAGGAAAACTCGAAAATGCCCTCAAAATTGCAGCGAACGTGATCGCAGCCTTGCCAAAAGATGCCCTTTCGCCTGAAACAACCGAAGAAAAACAAGGTTTTATCCATCCGACAAACATCGAAGGAATTCAAGAAAAAGTGACTCTTAGCTTCATCATTCGAGATTTCACGGTGGCTGGTTTACACGAAAAAGAAGCATATCTCAAGGAGATTCTTGACCAAGTTTTACAACAATACCCCCATTCAACGGCCGATTTTGAGGTCATTGAACAATACCGAAACATGAAAGAAGTGCTTGATAACCACCCACATGTCTCAGAATACGTATGGGAAGCAATCCACCGCTCAGGTTTGACTCCTTTAAAAAGAAGCATCCGAGGAGGGACTGACGGCTCTCGACTTTCCTTCATGGGCTTGCCTTGTCCTAATATTTTTACGGGTGGCCATGCTTTTCATTCAAAATTGGAATGGGTTTCGGTTCAAGACATGCAAAAAGCCGTCGAGGTAATCGTTAACCTTTGCCAAATTTGGGAAGAAAAATACTAGTTTCACTTGATATAAAGCAACACCGCGCACGAAAGAGTAAATGCTAACGAAGTTTGGTTTTTAGTTTGGGCGCGGTGTTTTGCTTTGTTATGGATTAGTTAAAGACGTTTCCACCAAAAGGTTGTCCAGTACGGGCAAACGTTTCAAATGCCGATTGATGGCGTAAAAGCCACTTTAAAATAATTGCGATCATGGTCATGCTGTTTGATGAATGCACCACAAAGGTCGGAATAATACAAATATCACCCAAATAACAAATTGGAAAAGTACAATTTGGTGGTAAGCAAATCCCAAAAACTACTAAAAGTTGTTGAGTGAGTGCAGTAAGTTCTTGATAAAGTTATAGGCTATTTTGATATAAAAAATAGCCTTTTTTAATTTTTAATGTTAATTCAAAACAAATTATTTATGGTTATAAAGGCAGGGAGTTATGAGTTTTTATACGAGCAAGGCAGTATTCGCCAGTTAAAACATCAGGGAAAAGAAGTGGTTCGGATGATATACTTTGCCTTGCGTGACCATAATTGGGGTACGTTTGATAAAGTAATTAGTGGTGAAGTTGTTCAAAATGAGGAAAGTAACTTTCGGATTAACTATAAATGCAACCATGTTGATGAAGCTTCGCGGCCAATTTTTGAGTGGGAAGTGGCCATTGATGGAGCCGAGGATGGTACGATAATTTTTGAGATTTCGGGAAAAGCTTTGACGGATGTTTGGAGCAACAGAGCTGGATTTTGTGTATTACACCCAATCAAGGGAATGGCTAATCAGCCCGTTTCTCTTCTCCATGAAGATGGTTCTAGTTCTACTTCCATTTTTCCCAAATACATTTCTCCCGAAGACCCTTTTTTGTTGATTCGTTCAATGAAATGGCAAGTGGAGGGAGGAGCAGCGTACCAAATAGATTTTGAGGGAGATACCTTTGAAACCGAAGACCAGCGTAATTGGGGAGATGCTTCTTTTAAAACGTTTTGTACCCCTTTGTCTAAACCTTTTCCTGCATTACACAAAAAAGGAAATACGGTTTTTCAACGAATCACACTCCATCCGCCCGTTGATAATCCCTCTTTGGATATGAAGCCAGAAGAAGCCGTTTTATCCTCACAAGCAACTGGCTTTCAACTAGGAATTGGAGCATCCGTCGAGACAACCGAGCTAACAAAAGAAGCCATCCTGCAGTTAAAAAAGCTACATTTGACACATTATCGCATCGACCTTGAACTTCCTTCAGCTACGTGGATTACTGAATTTTCCACGCATTGCGAAAATGCCTTTCACCTTGGCTTACCTTTGGAAGTGGCCCTCACGCTGGGGGAAGACGAAGAAAAAAATTTGGAGGAATTTATTTTGGTGTGCCAACAAAATCGCTTGAATATCAGTAGTATTTTGTTGTTTTCTAAACACAAAGTTACAACGCCTCAACGAGTCATTAATCTAATTCCAAATCTAAAAAATCAACTTCCAAACGTAAAATTTGGGGTCGGAACCAATTATAATTTTACAGAACTCAACCGAAATCGTTTTGAAGCTAGGGATGCCGATTTTGTCACGTTTTCCTATCACCCTCAGGTACACGCCTTTGACAATCTTACTATTTTAGAAAATACCGAAACGCTTCATTACCAAGTAGAAAGTGCTGAATATTTGTATAATAAACCAGTTCACATCAATTTTATTTCGCTGCGCGCCCGTGCAAATCCCTATGCTTCCTCCCCTGCCGATGTTCAGATTCCTCTTTCAAAACAAATAGACAGCCGCCAATCTACTGAGTTTGCAAAAGATTGGTTATCCGAGATTTTTAGAAATTTGTCGGTAAGTAAAGTGGCTTCGGTGACTCTCTTACGAACGGTAGGAGAGCTTGGAATCATATCCCTCACAGGAAAACCCTATCCTACTTTCGAATTTTTTTCAAAAAACCATCATCGTTGACCGCAAGTTTTTTGGAAAAGGTGCATCTAAACCAATAAATCTGATTCCATTTGAACGATTTAGAACTTCTTCAAGGACTTCAATCACACCAGTCGGTGGCTTTTCGGTACTTAGTTGAGCACTATCAAACGAAAGTGTTTAATACAGTATTGGCCATAGTGCAGCACCCCGAAGAAGCAGAAGATGTCGCTCAAGAGGTATTTATGGAAGTGTACGAATCGATTGATAAGTTTAGAGGAGAAGCCAGAGTAAGCTCATGGATTTACCGAATTGCCACAACCAAAGCGTTAGAAGCGTATCGGAAAAAGAAGGCTCAAAAGCGTTGGGGAGGATTTTTGAGTAGTTTGTTTGGGGAAAATAATGAAGTAATGTACGAACCGATTGATTTTGTGCATCCTGGGGTCGAATTAGAAAATAAAGAACGGGCTTCAGTGCTTTTCAAGGCCATCAATCAGTTGTCGGACAAACAAAAAATTGCATTTACACTACATCACGTGGAGGGACTGAGCTATCAAGAAATAACAGAGGTGATGCAAGTGTCGTTGTCGTCGGTAGAATCGTTGATGTTTCGAGCCAAAACCAATCTAAAATCCTTATTAAAAACGTATTATACATCTCAATAGCCATAAAAAAGAATAAAAACATGGAAAAGAACTATCAAGTACAGGAAGAAATTAAACGGACGCTTCAATCGCTGGAGGGACTCAAGCCCGCCGAACCCGCTCCTTTTTTCTACACCCGTTTGCAAGCGCGGATGGAGAAAAAAAAGGGAATGAAGGTGAGTTGGAGATGGGAGCCAGCATACGCTTATGCGTTTTTGGGCGTGGTAATTTTTCTAAATGTACTGACGATTTATCAAGTATCCCACCGTTCGTCAAACGCTGAGCCTGGAGAACAGTTTGTCAACTACTACGGCCTCAACTACTTTAGTGGGTTTGATACAAACTAGATGTAACTCATGAAAAACGTACTTTCATCCAACTATCTTTGGCCGATTACCTTAGCGCTGTTTTTACTCAACTTAGGGTTAGTGGGCTGGATGTGGTTTTTTCCCCAAAGGCAGCCCAACGGCCCGCGTGGTGAAACCCCAGGACAATTTTTAGAGAAAGAGTTGGCCTTTACTCCCCAACAAAAAGAGGAATTTCGGATTCTGCGAGAAGACCACCATCGCAAAACAAAAGTACTACGTGACAGTATTCGTCAGATGAAAGAAGCCTTTTTTCGGCACATTGGAAAAACCGGAGTAACGGACAGTGCATTGGTACAAAAATCGAACGCTATTGCCGAAAAAATAGCTCAAATTGACAAGATTACCTTTCAGCATTTTAGCGATGTCCGTAAAATTTGTTCCCCCCAACAACAAGCAAAATTTGATGATGTCATAGATGAAATGCTACATCGATTGGCAGCAAATCCTGAGAGGCCAGCCGAACGCCCCCATGGGCCAATGCCCCCTCTCCCCCCTCCAAGATAAAACTGGAATTGCAGAGTTTTAAAAAAAATGGCAACGTACCGCAAACTTTTGGGTAAATTCCGTCTAAACCATAGTCTTTAACTTTTACTCCCGTATGAAGTAACCTCTCCTTGCAGTCTGCGATGGTAAAATCAATTTTTTACATTCTAAATCAGCTACCTACTATGAAGGTTATTTTTGGATTTCTGTTCGCTATCGTAGCGATAGCGGCGTGCAGTAGTTCTAATGAAAGTGTTGACCCAACAACAACGGCAACAACACTTCCAACGGCTTTTAAAACGTTCAACTCTAGCTTGAATGCGTACGTTGATGGAGATTATGTGGTAATCAAAAGTACAGCAACTCCTGACCATAAAAGCCCGTATTTTGGGACAAGTAGTGCCAATTATGAGGCGTATAATGGAACAAATTCGAGGTTTGCCATCAACCCTAATCGCATTTCTAACCACAATTACACGTTTAGAATCCCCATTTCTCCCACAAAAGCCACTTCGGCTCAAGCGACCCCCCTCGGCCCAATTGGCGTTTCGCTTAATGGAGTACCTTTTTACAATCAATACGCTGGGCCAAATACGCCTTTGACCAATGAAATTAATTCCTTTGACCAGTATAACGGCCATCCTGACCCCAGCGGCACCTACCATTACCATATCGAACCATTGTATTTAACCCAAACGAAAGGAACGGGAGCACTTTTAGGTTTTTTACTAGATGGTTATCCTGTATATGGCCCTGTTGAAAACGGCAAAAAGGTGACTAATAGCGATTTGGATGCCTACCACGGACATTCTCATGCTACTGCCGAGTACCCGAATGGGATTTATCACTACCACACTACGGCTGAGGACCCTTACATCAATGGATCAGGTTTTTATGGAAAACCTGGAACCGTTACCAAATGAAAAAGGGGCTAATGCTGCTTATTTGGATGGGTTTGATGGGGTGTCAACCGTCCAAAGTTACGATTCCCGATAACGTGATTGACTTGGCAAAAGAAGAAGCCAAATTTCGTTTTTACAATGGAATACTTTTGTATCACAATAAGCCTTTTTCGGGGTACTTGGTTGTACACTTCCCTTCAAAAAAAATCTTTACAAAAGAAGGATATTGGCAGGGAAAAGCGGAGGGTGTCCATCAAAAATGGTACGAAAATGGGCAATTGGCCGAACGACGAACCTACCACAAAAACCATAAAAACGGTTTGCATAAAGGGTGGTGGCCGAACGGAACTCCAAAATTTAATTATCATTTTTTGAAAGACGTAGCTACGGGAACCCACCATGAATGGTTTGAAAATGGACAAATGTATAGCCTAAGTACTTATAATTCAGAGGGGCAACCTGAAGGGAAACAACAAATGTGGTACATGGATGGGCAACTTAAAGCCAATTATGTCATTCAGAATGGACGGCGATTTGGACTACTCGGTGCCAAAGGCTGCATGGGTGACAACGAGCGGGATGTTACTTCAATAAAAATATAACGTACTTATTTTCAGTCATGTTGATACGTTTTCGTTTTCTAGGGGTGATAGTTTTCATTGCTTGTGCTTGTCAACCTACAAAAGAACATCCTGTTACAATCAAACTTCCTTTTTACCACACGCCCGATTTTACTCCGCATTGGGTAGATTCGTCGGGCTCAATCGATACCATTCACCAGTTGGAGAAATTTGTTTTTAAAAACCAAATAAATCAATGGGTGGATTCGGATTCATTACGAGGCAAAATCCACGTGGCTAATTTTTTCTTCACCGCTTGCCCAAGCCTTTGCCCACGAACGATGGAAAACATGAAGGAATTACGACGTTTATTTCGGGATGATAAAGGAGTAAAGTTATTGTCATTCAGTGTATTGCCAGAGCATGACTCTGTGTCAGTTTTACGGATGTATGCACAACAGCATCAAATCATGGCTGGGAAATGGGAGTTATTGACAGGAAATCGTAAAGATATTTATCAAACAGCCCGTCGTTCTTATTTTGCGGATGAAAACTTGGGGGTTCGAAAAGGAGAAAACGATTTTTTACACACCGAAAACTTTATTTTGGTAGATAAAAATCTTCGCATAAGAGGAATTTATAATGGCACGCTTCCGCTCGAAATCAAACAACTGGCAGAAGATATAGAAATGCTGAAAAGGGAGTAAAAAGCTAAAAAAGCCATTGAATATACTTCAATGGCTTTTTTTAATCGTTAAGATAATAGCGCTAATTCTTTTTTGCTTCGAAGCCAATCGGGACGGGTAGTTTTAATTTTTGCTCCCAACTCGTTCAGCATCGAATAAAGACCGAAATAGGTTCGATTGATGTATAGACCGTCTTTAGAACCACGAGCAACTTTAGAATTTCTGATTGCTTCCACTTTTGCTAGTTCATCGGCAAAGGCGTAAACCGAATCAAAGTAGGTATGGTCGCCAAAATCAAATTCATCTACGGCAAAAGGTTGCCCCAACAACACAATCATTTGTTTAAATAAATTTGTAAAAAGCGCCTTTTCACTCGGTTTGTCTTCTCTGACCAAAAATTCGAGATTATAAAAGATTTTTTCAATGAGCGCCTCGTCATCCAAGGTGTCGGGATTGATGAGTGTAAAATAGTTTTCATAAAAATAATCAGGAATAACTTTTACACACCCAAAATCAATCACCCCCATAGTGCCGTCGGATCGCATCAAAAAGTTGCCAGGATGAGGGTCGGCATGTACCTGACGAAGGTGGTGCACTTGATGGTCATAAAAATCCCACAACAATTGCCCAATACGGTTACGAACCTCTTGTGAGGGGTTAGTTTGGAGGAAATCTTTAAGATGGAATCCTTGCAGCCAATCCATCGTTAGTACCCGTTTGGCAGACAGTTGGGGATAATATTTGGGGAAAACAAGCCCTTTAATATGTTTACAGGCTTCCGAAATCTCTACCGACCGACGAAGTTCTAACTCATAATCAGTTTCTTCCAAAAGTTTACTTTCTACTTCTTCAGTATACCGTTCTACGTCTTTCTCATTTAACCCAAACAAAGTTACTGCCATAGGTTTCACCATTTTAAGGTCTGAGCTGATGCTATCGGCTACCCCAGGGTACTGAACTTTCACTGCTAATTGTTCACCGTTTTTTACAGCACGATGTACTTGACCGATAGAAGCGGCATTGGCCGCATTGATGTCAAATTCGTCGAACAATTCGTACGGTGCTTTTCCAAAAAAATTGCGAAAAGTCTTTACAACCAACGGCCCCGATAACGGTGGTGCCGAATACTGCGACATCTGAAACTTATCAACGTACGCACGTGGCAACACACTACGATCCATACTCAGCATTTGGGCAACTTTTAGTGCCGAACCTTTGAGCTCGCTCAAAGACTCATACACGTCTGTAGCATTATCTTGGTGCAATTCGTCACGCGTTGTAGAGGGGTCAATTATCTTCTTGACGTTATATTTGAGGTAATTTCCGCCAATTTTCGCCCCCGTTTTCAAAAATTGAGTAGCTCGTGCAACTTTGGAGGTGGGAATACTATCTTGTGTTTTCATCGGTTCTGATACATGAATTTAGCCAAATCAACTACCGTATCAACTATCGAACGACCCATTAAATCAAAGCCTGTATTGACTGTTTTTTCGATGGCAGTGTCGCTTAACTCAAAATTACGACTCGTATCTTTGACCCAAAATTCCAAAAGGTAGAGGGTATTTAGCCAAACGGCATCGGGGTATTTGTTTGAAAGATAGGGGCGAGTTATCACCTCTTGGCTTTCCCGCCCTTCGTACATTAGGTCATGAGCGAATGACATAAAAGACGCTTTGAACAAACGAAGCTCTTGCGGATTTTTGGCCGCTACAGGTTGTGGTAATTTACGATAGCTGTAAGTCACAAAGCTTCGATTAGCTTTAAGCACTTCAACCCATGTGTAATAGAAGGCGAGAAGTTTTTCTCGTACAGAATACCCTTGGTAAGTAGGGTCGTTTTCGGCTGTTTGTTGGGCTTGTTCAAAAAAAGCTTTCCACAAGTCCATTTCAATGGACTCAAAAGAGGTATAAAACTCATACAACTCGGCCTCAGCCATTTTGAGTTTTTTGGCAAAGGCATAAAAAGAGGCGGGAGGTTGCCCGTGCTCTAACACAAAATCAATGTATGCTTTTCGGATTTTTTCGGCTTTTTCCATAATTGAAAATTCGAGTATAGAAGACATTTTAACAACGAACTGAGTTATAAAAAGGTTTGACAAATTTGCCTAATTCGTCTTAAAATCATCGTTAGTATTCCGATGGATTTGAAAAAAAAGGGAGAAATATAAAATAATCTTTATGGTTTAGCGCGTTTTTTGCTTGCTAGTTGGATAATTAGTAAACTAATGAAGGTAAGCTCGGGGAATAATCTGTTTGATTCCACGGCTAAAAACCGTATAATTGCGTTCTGAGGCACACTATTTAAGCATTACTTATGGCATTTTTGAACGGGAAGTACCGTAAACCTATTATTCTTTTTTGGCAATTAGCGGCTTTTATTATTGGAAGCGGAGCCTTCTATTTAATGGCGGTTTATTTTAACTTTTTCTGGCTTTTTGGGGGTATGCCTGATCTAAAAGCCGTTGAAAACCCTGAAAGTCAGGTAGCTTCTGAGATTATTTCAGCCGATGGGCAGACCTTATCAAAGTATTTCATTGAAAATAGAACACCCGTTGAATTTGACCAACTTTCCCCCAATTTGATAAAAGCGCTAATTGCGACCGAAGATGCCCGGTTTGTGAAACACTCAGGAATAGACCCGCGTTCGTTGTTTCGTGTTTTCAAAGGATTAGTTTCTAGCGACCAAGGTACAACGGGGGGGGGAAGTACTTTAACTCAACAATTGGCAAAAAACCTATTTCAAACCCGGAGCGACAAATACAAAGGCTACTTGGGAGACCTCCCTTTTATCAAAACAGTGATTGCCAAAACTAAAGAATGGATTTTGTCGGTACGTTTGGAAAGAAATTATACCAAGCAAGAAATTATGACCATGTACCTCAATACCGTTTCGTTTGGAAATAATGCCGATGGGATTAAAACTGCTGCTAAAACATACTTCAAAAAGGAAACATGGAACCTAGACCTGCCCGAAGCTGCGTTGTTGGTGGGGATGTTGCAAAACCCTTCACGATACAACCCGCGATTGTTTAAAGAAAGAGCCTTGGAGCGACGAAATGTGGTTTTGAGCCAAATGATGAAATACGGATTTCTGACGTTAGAAGAATTTACTCAAAACAAATTGAAGCCAATTGGGCTTAATTTCTACATCGAAAACCACAATACAGGGCCTGCACCTTATTTTCGGGAAGTACTTCGCGATTGGATGAAGTCGTGGTTGGCTAAGTATAACAAAGAAAATGGAACAGATTACGACTTATACCGCGATGGGCTTCGGATTTATACAACGATAGATTCAAGAATGCAAAATTATGCCGAACAAGCAGCCGAACAACATATGCGCGATCAACAATCTAAGTTTTTTACGCATTTTGAAGAGCTGAAAATGGAACCTTGGGTTATAAAAGGACCAAACGGTGAGTATGTACCTGACCCGTATTTTGAAAAAAGAGCCGTTCGTAAAAGTTGGCGTTATCGGGAATTGAAGAAAGTCTATGGCTCCGATGAAACTCGAATTTGGCAAGAAATGAGTAAGCCCATGAAAATGAAGGTGTTTTCTTGGCAAGGAGAGCGAGATACCATCATGAGCTCATTAGATTCCATAAAATACTACAATAAGTTTTTGCGTATTGGAATGGTTTCAATGGACCCCCGAAACGGTGATGTAAAAGCTTGGGTAGGTGGGATTAACTTCAAGTATTTTAAATACGACCAAGTGTATCAGGGCAAACGTCAGCCAGGTTCTACCTTCAAACCTTTTGTGTATTGTTCGGCTATCAATGAAAGCTTTGTCACGCCTTGTACTACCATTCTTGATGCTCAAGTTTGCATTGGTGACTGGTGTCCTAAAAACTCAACAGGCTCTTTTTCGGGGCAAGAGTTAACGCTTCGTCAGGCATTAGCTAAATCAGTGAACTCTATCAGTGCAAGGTTGATGAGTATGGTAGGACCTAAAAAAGTGGTAGATTATGCCCACAAACTCGGTATTAAAAGCTACATTCCTGAAGATGTTACTATTTGTTTAGGAACGCCAGATGTGTCTGTTTTTGAAATGGTAAATTCATACTCGACTTTTGCCAACGGAGGGAAACACGTGCAACCTCGTTTTGTGACTCGCATCGAAAACAAAAATGGGCAAGTATTAGCCGAGTTTCCAGTAGATGAAAAAGAGGTTATTAGCCCAAGTATGGCCTACCAAATGCAATTTATTATGAGAGGAGCCGTTGAAGACCCCTGGGGTACAGCTCAACGGCTCCGTACTCAATACGGCCTTTCCGAAAACAATGATATTGCTGCCAAAACAGGGACAACCTCCGACTATACCGACGGATGGTTTATGGGAATGACTCCAAACCTTGTTACCGGTGTGTGGGTAGGCGGTGAAGATAACCACGTCCACTTTACCACAATGGCATTAGGACAGGGAGCACGAATAGCGATGCCTGCATGGGGGCTTTACATGCAAAAGGTATATGCAGACCCTGATTTAGCTGGTAACGAACGCTCGCCGTACCGCCGTGAGCGTTTTTATAAACCCGATGGGATGGAAATAAATTTGGGATGTGGCGGTTCAAAACTCGATACTTTAAATACGTACATGAGACCACGGGTGACAGACGACGAAAGCGTCCTTTTTTAAAGTAGTTAGTTCCTCATTCCTCGAATATGAAAATACTCTTAGCCCCTGATAAATTTAGAGGTTCTTTGACAGCATTGGAAGTGTGTAACGCTATGGAGAAGGGAGTTAGGGCCGCTTTCCCAACCGCAAAGGTAATAGCCCTACCAATGGCTGACGGAGGAGAGGGTACGGTCGAAATATTAACTCAAAATGCCGGCGGAACGTTAGTGAATTGTACAGTTCAAGACCCACTTGGGCGCAGTATTCAAACTTTTTTTGGTAGAACCCCTGATAGAAACACGGCATTTCTTGAAATGGCATCGGCATCTGGGTTAAAATGGTTAGTACAAAATGAACGTAACCCGTTGAAAACAAGTACGTACGGAACTGGACAACTAATTGCAAATGCCGTAGAAGCGGGAGCTAAAAAGATTATATTGGGCATAGGAGGAAGTGCAACTACGGACGCAGGAATTGGGATGGCTGCGGCATTGGGATGGAAATTTCTGGACAAAAACGGACAGGAACTCGTTCCCGTCGGTGAAAACCTTGTTTATATTGAAAAAATTATTCCTACAAAAATACCTCTTGATATAGCTATCGACGTGGCCTGTGACGTCACGGCCCCCTTATTTGGTCATGCGGGTGCCGCTTATTTGTATGGCCCTCAAAAAGGGGCAACAGACGAGGCTATAGAATGGCTCGACAAAGGGTTACAACAAATAGCTTCTGTCGTTCAACGTGATTTTGGCGTTGATTTAGCACAAATTCCAGGTACAGGAGCAGCTGGGGGGATCGGCTTTGGTTTGTTGTTCTTTCTTAATGCAACACTCAAAGAAGGTGTCAATATTGTAATAGAACAGACACGTTTTGAAGAACAGCTGGAGGGAGTAGATTTGGTATTGACAGGAGAAGGCAAAATGGATGCTCAGACTTTGCAGGGGAAGCTGATTGCGGGCATTGCTCGTGCTTCGAAGGCCAGAGGCATTCCCGTAATGGCTTTGTGTGGTACTCAGTTGCTAACACCTAAAGAGATACACTCATTAGGATTAACGTATGCGACCTCTATTTTACATCGCCCAATGTCACTCCCTGAGGCGGTAGAGTATGCCTATCAGGGAGTGACAGAAACCACTCACTCGTTGGTTTCGATGTTATTTTTTCTCCAACAATGATTTTATCTTGTTGGAAAGCTCGGTGTTTTGGTAAATACCTCCAAAAATCTGAGATTGAGGCCCGTAGGCATACACAGGCACCATGATTCCTGAGTGGCCTTTTGATCCAAAATTCCCTTTCACCATTCCTTCTTTTTCGTTTCCTCCCGTCAACGACATTGCGCCCGTTTCATGGTCGGCCGTGACGATAACCAGTGTTTGACCATCTTGGTCAGCAAAACGTAATGCCTCCCCTATGGCTTGGTCAAAGTCAAGTACTTCGTTGATTTCATAAGCAACACTATTTGCGTGGCCTGCGTAGTCGATTTGAGCACCTTCTGCCATCATGAAAAATCCCTTGGGCGAATTTTTCTTAAAATGCTTGATCGTTTCACCGACAGTTAGCGGAAGGAAATTACCTCTGCCCTTCTCCATTGAAAGCCCCGCTTGGTCGTCCAAAACCACAAATTTTTCATTTTTGCTTTCGGAAACAATATCGGCATATTTGCGAATGACCGAATAGTTACGAGCGGTTAACGAGTCGCCTAAGTTGACTTTATCTTTTCGTTCAAAAAAATATTTGCTCCCGCCACCCGCAAGCACATCGGTAGGTTCTTTCAAAAAATCGGCAGCAATTTCTTCCTGCATCGTACGCTTGGGTTGATGAGCATAAAATACAGCTGGGGTCGCATCAGTAATAGGACCAGAAGAGATAACGGCCGTTTTTTTACCATTACGGCGTGCAACCACCGCTAAAGACGGTCTTGCGACTAAGGTGGCATCCATCCCAATGGTGCCATTTTTGGTTTTATGCCCCGTGGCCAACGCAGTTCCTGCTGCTGCTGAATCAGTAATAAATCCCTCGGCGGGTTGCGTTTGAATAAGCCCCAAACGTTTAAACAATGCCATGTGAAGTTGACCATGATTGGCCACTAATCCAGTGTGCATTTGGGCTAACCCCATCCCGTCACCAATCAAAAAAATGATGTTTTTGGGTACTTTATTTGACCCATCGCTCCGATAAGTTGGCTGGTAAACCTCGTAAGTCACTGCTGAGTTGGTATGTTGATTATCAGCAGGTTTGGTATTTTTAAAATAGTCAGCCAATACTTGGGGGCGGTCTGTACCTATCCAATCTACTCCAAGCGCCATTAATTCACGCCAAACGGCTTCATTATCAGGGGTGCCCCAGAATCGCACTTTTTTACCTTGTTGGTGAGCACGATTTACATAGTCGACGGTTTTTTCACGATCTTCTTTTGGGAAAAGCCCCTTCCCATCCCAACGCGAAACAAGGCTAAAGGGAGCACTAAATAACCCGACGCGTTTGAGCGTCTTGGCGTCATATGTTTGTTCAAATCGACCATCAAACGAAATCCAAGAAGGGTAGCTACTAAACTGAGCAGGAGTAGGCATACTCCCACTGATAACCACTTTGGTTGATTTCCCCTCACCAAATAATTCAGGAAAACGGCTTAATTGACTTACCAATGAATCAAGCGTAGGTGAAGCGGGGGTTTTGAGGTCAATCAAGAATTGAAAGGGGTAGTTCTTGCCCATTTTTTGCTGTTGTTGCAAAGGCATCAAATAAAGCTTTACTAGCGTATGTTCTGGGTTTATTTCGGAGGGTAAATGTGCGACTATCAGTTCCCCCTTATGCAAGTATAAATCTGCTTCTATCGAGCCAGCTTGTAACGAATGGGCTCCCCAAAACGGATGAGCTTGTTGGTAATCGTTGTGCGAATGGATGTTGGCACTTGTGTAATTGGCCTGGGCAAAAAGAGAACTATTTAATAACCCTGCTAAGACAAGTGAATAGTAAATGGAGATTGGTTTCATACATTAAAATAATCAAGTGCAGCGACAGTAATGATACAATTGAAAGAGTAAATAAGACTACCAAAATACCTCAAAAAGTGACAACGTCGATAAAGAATGCAAAAAGCCTTGACTTATGCCAAGGCTTTTTGACTAAAATATTGCAATAAACTATTTATACTCAGTATCTACATCAGCTAGGATACGTCCACAGTGTTCGCAAACGATAATTTTTTTCTTTTCACGAATATCTGCTTGGCGTTGAGGAGGTACAACATTAAAGCAACCCCCACAAGCTCCACGTTTTACTTTCACTACTCCCAGGCCATTACCCGAGTTGTTACGGATTTTCGTGTACGACTTGTACAAACGCTCCTCTACCTTTTCGGCTTGTTGGTCGCGTAAATCCATAAGTTTGTTTTCGTCTTCGTAGCTTTCAGACGTAATTGTATCAAGCTCCTGTTTCTTTACTTTCAAATCTTCGCGACGTTCTTTCAACAGGCCATCTGTAGCGGAGATTTCTTCCTTCTTTGCTTTGATTTTGTACTCAGCTTCCCGCATTTTCTTTTCAGCGAGTTCAATTTCAAGCGTTTGAAGTTCCATTTCTTTGGTGATGGCGTCGTACTCACGGTTGTTACGAACATTCATCTGCTGATCTTTGTAACGAGAAATCAACTTTTCAGCATCCTTTTTTGTGGCTTTGTGACGGCTGATTTCTTCATCAAGAACACTGATTTCGTTGTTGAACTTACCGATACGGGTTTCAAACCCTGCGATGTCATCTTCTAAATCACGAACTTCTTCGGGCAAATCACCGCGGATTTTTTTGATGTCATCCAACTCTGAGTCAATTTGCTGCAATTTGAGCAATAAGTCTAATTTCTGCGCGACGGTCAGTTCCATATTTGTTGGGTTTGAAGTGTGGTTAATTCCGTTCAGAGTTTCAATTCTTACATCCGATAACCGACACCTTACACGTAGTAATTTACTGGATTGGTAATAGTTTCCGACAAAATTGTCGCAAAATTAGCGAATTTTTTCGACAAATATCGTTGCAATAATTCTTTTGTAAAAACTTCGCTTTCATAGTGCCCAATATCACAAATAAGGATGCGGCCATCGGCATCAAAAAACTCATGGTATTTATAATCGGCAGTGATGAAAACGTCAGCATTCTGCCGTATGGCATCATTTAATAAAAAACCGCCCGCCCCACCACATACAGCGACTCGCTGAACCATTGGAGAACAAAGAGTTGTATGACGAATGACGGAAAGTTGCATTTTTTCTTTTAAGTAACGCAAAAACTCTTCAGCAGGAAGGGCTTCGTTTAAAAGCCCAATCGCACCTGCCCCTACTTCTTGATTGGTATTTTGTAAAAGAGTCAGGTAGTGCGCTACTTCTTCGTAGGGATGAGCATCGTTCAGTGTACGCATGACGGTTGCTTCCAAGTAGGCAGGGAAAATAACCTCAACTCGGCTCTCATTTACCTGTTCTACTTCATTGGCCTTCCCAATAAATGGGTTCGCCGCTTCGTTGGGTCGAAAAGAACCTATACCCTGCACGCTAAAACTGCAACGGTCATAATTACCTATTTGACCTACTCCCACCCTATGTAAAGCCTCAATGACAGTTGAGGCATTTTCGACAGGGACAAAAAAGACGAGTTTCATTAAAACATCCTTTTTAGGTGCCAAGATTCGAACATGTTGTAAGCCCAAACGTTCCGCAATCATAAAATTGACACCACCAACCACATGGTCGAGATTGGTATGGGTAGCATAAATCGCAATATCGTTTTTAATGGCTTTGATGACAGTTCGCTCTACATAATTACGACCATTGAATTTTTTTAACCCTTTAAATACAATGGGGTGATGGGCCACTATAAGATTACAATTGTTGGCAATAGCTTCTTCTACCACTTCTTCAGTACAATCAAGCGAAACAAGAATATTGGTAACAACAGAAGAAGGTTCTCCTACAATGAGTCCAGCATTATCGTAGGGTTCTTGGTAAGATAATGGCGCTATTGATTCTAAAAAATGAGAAATGTCTTTAATTGTTATCATTTTTTTAAAGGTGTAACTATTTAAAAATCAGAAATATGGCCTAAAATTTAAAACTAAATCAGAAAAAAGTCTACTTTTTTCTTGGCAAAAGTCTTGCATTGAAAGTTAAAAATAGTACTTTTGCACCACTTTAAGCGACACCAAAACGCAAAAAAGTAAAAATAAAGTTTGGTCCGGTAGTTCAGTTGGTTAGAATACATGCCTGTCACGCATGGGGTCGCGGGTTCGAGTCCCGTCCGGACCGCTAAAAAGCTCAGAGAAATCTGAGCTTTTTTTGTTTTATGCCCTTTTTGGCGCTTCTAAGGCACTTTTTTGAAAAATCTTCTAC
>JALQYJ010000175.1 GCA_023254175.1 Runella sp.
GTGGTATTTGATTGACAGGCAACGAAAAGGTTAGCAAAAATCAAGTAAACAAAGCAGCGCATAGCAAAGGAATAATTTTTTTTCTCTAAGACGCGGCAAGTTGACTAGAGGTTGAAAAGGAGATATTGTATTTATTGATTACAGCAAGGCAATGATTTTGTCGGCTTCGCGGATTCCGCTCAAGTAAGCACCGTGAGCAGTAGAGAAATAATCTACTTCGGTATGCTCTCCTGCAAAAAATAGTTTGTCGTCAATTTCTTCGGCAAGGTCTTGAAAATGCCGCATTTCCGTACCAACTGCAGTGTAAGAATACGCCCCAAACGAATTTTCGTTAGAATTCCATCGGGTACGGAGCATACGTGTAGGAGCAGGAATAGACGTTCCGTACATGTCTTTCAAATGCGCCATTATTTCGGTCGTCACTTGGGCATCGGTCATGGTTTCGGTCACTCGACCATAGTCAGCATAGGCAAAGGTCATCAGGGCATTGGCAGAGGGGGTGAACTTGTTGAGATTGACAAAATAATTAAACTTATCACGCACTTCGGGCGTGTAAGAAATGTATTGAACGTCATCCCAAAAAGTGGTATTCCACGTGAGCATAAATTTGTTGACACAATTCATGCCTATTTTCTGAATTGCTGTTTGTTTGGCAGCGGGTAAATTAGGAGTAAAAAGGAGTTTGTTGTTTTTTAACACTCCCAAAGGCACTGTTACAATCACGAAGTCAGCTTGAGTGACAGTGTTGTTGTGGGTAATTTGAACGGACGAATTGCGGTAATCAATGGCCGAAACGCGTTGATTGAAGCTAATAGATAGATTTTTGGCTAAGTAAGTGGCAAGGGTGTCGTAGCCATTGGTAGCAATTTTTTCTACACCTCCATATTCTTCTCCTTCATTGTAGAGGGTCGATGAGAGTTTATCCAAATCACCCGTGTCGAATGTGACGTAGGTCGAAAGAAAAAACTTCCACAAACGGTCGTTTTGTTTTTCGGGGTAAAGTCGATTGAAAACGCTAGCGAAACTTTGGTCATTACTTCCCTTTTTCATCATTGAGCCGAGTATGTTATAAAATTCGTCTTCGGCCGAGTCGTAGGTAGAAGTTTTTCGGATGGCTCCTCCTATGTCATACGATTTCATACTTTCATCAAGCGTCTGAAACGTCGTCATGCCTGCTTTTTGTGCCAAGGCGGTGATGGGGTTGCCGTCGATGCCATGTATCCAACTTGCTCCTTCGTCAAACGGAATCCCTAACGACCGATTGGTGCGCACTCGTCCACCCACTCTATCTTGTGCTTCCAAGACGCTCACCTTAAAACCTACTTCTTGTAGTTTTTTGGCTGCTGCCAAACCCGCAATACCCGCGCCAATCACTACCACTGTTTTATCGGTAGGATTGATACCATTTTCTGTTTGGCAAGCAGTCGCCCAGTAAGAAGAGGCCAAGAGCGAAGCAGGAATACTTTTCAGAAAAATTCGCCTTTTCATTTTTTGTTTTGGGATGTAAAAATTTCCAAAAGGGTACTATTATAGGTGTTGTAGCAAATGGAGATTAGTAAAGTAGGTTTGCTTTCTGAAATAAAATTTCTTTTTTCCCCTTAAAAATCCGAACAAAGTACTGGGGTAACTCTTCACTCATCGAATTAAATGAACACTCGTAGACAAACTCTTTGTTCTGAAATCGATAATTAGGTTCTGAGGCAGTTCCGTCTGAAAAAGACTCTCCTTTTTGGATGATAAGATCGGGTTTAGAACTCATTTTGTTGGGCAACTTCCACGAAGCATAACGGTAGGTGTTATCTTTCATTTCATCAACCCTGACAAGAAATTTACTGGTTTTAAAAACTAAAATGGGTTGGTTGAATTCTTTAAGGCTGATGTGAAGCGTATCGCGAATTTCTTCAATCCGCGCTCGTCTTTTCGTTTCTTCGATTTTTGACGAATAATTCACTGCCCGCAAAGCCCCATCTTCGTCTAGCCAGAGTGCTCCATTGGAAAACATAATTCCTCGCCACCCAACGGTTGCCCAATCTTTCGAAAGATTGGATTTCGAAATCAGTTGAGTAAACGCAGCATCGAACACTTCAGGGTAGCGTCTGACAAATTCACTTTTGTTACGAATCGGTGGAAGGGGGTAGTTTCTGTTGAGTGGGTAAAGCACTAGCTCAGCCAATTTTCCCTTCTGTTGTTTTTTAATACAATCAATGAACAAACGGATATTTTCCTTGTTCGTCTCAGACAATTCTTGGGCATACGCCGTATTGACGTAGCTGGTAAGGATGAATAAAAAAGCCCAAATTTTCATCGACTTATGGGTAAAGTGTGTATGTATTATATTGATTTTCAAAGTTTTGTATAATCTAAACCAACGCTTTACACTCTCAATAACCCCCGAAATCCGCGAGCTGCGTAATACGATTCGGCGCCGTTGTGATACACAAAAACGTGGTCGTAGCGACGGTCGCAGAAAAGAGCCCCTCCAAGTTTGCGGATAGCGTCAGGTGTCTGAATCCAACTAGAGGTTTTGGTATCAAACTTGCCAAGCTGCTGGAGGTTTTTGTATTGCTCTTCTGTCAAAAGCTCAATGCCTATTTCTTCGGCAAATTCTAAGGCATTATTGGCGGGTTTGTGTTCCTTACGGGCATCGAGCGCGGCACGGTCATAGCAAAAGCTACGACGACCTTTGGGGCTTTCAGCCGAGCAATCCACAAAAATATATTCGTCTGTTGCGGCATCGTAGCCTATTACATCAGGTTCGCCTTCGGTTTCCTCCATCTCGTTGAGCGACCACATTTTATCTAAATTGGCTTCAATTTTGGCCTGTACACTGGCCCAATCGAGTCCTACATGGCGGTTTTTATTTTTTTCAAAACGCGTTTTTAGAATGCGCATCAGCTCCTCGCGGCGTTGTTGGGGCACTTGCTTATTCATGTGCATGCTGTTTTCATACGTAGGCTACACTTCTTCACCTTGCAACTGCTTATCGTAGAGCTCTTTATAAGCGCCATTTCTTTCGAGAAGTTCGGCATGAGTACCTTGCTCGCTGATTTCACCGTCGTTTAAAACCACGATAAAATCAGCGAGTTTGGCCGACGACACACGGTGAGAGATAATCACTGAGGTTCGGTCTTGCATGATACGTTGGAGGTTGCTCAAAATCGTGTTTTCAGTTTGCGTATCTACGGCAGAAAGACAGTCATCCAAAATCAATATTTTAGGGTCGCGGGCAATGGCGCGGGCAATCGAGAGGCGTTGTTTTTGGCCACCCGACAGCGTAATGCCACGTTCGCCTACTTTGGTGTCAAAACCTTCGGGAAAATCAACAATATTGGCGTACAAATCAGCGTCTTTGGTAGCTTGTTCGATTTTAGAAAACGGCAAGCCTATTGTGCCGAAAGCCACGTTTTGAGCAATGGTATCCGAAAACAAAAATACGTCTTGCGGAACATAACCCGTTTGGCTTCGGAGCGATTGAAGGTTGTATTCTTTGAGCGGAACACTATCGACCAAAATCTGCCCTTCGATAGGATCGTATAAGCGCGTAAGGAGGCTAGCTATGGTGCTTTTTCCCGAACCTGTTGTTCCCAAAATAGCCACTGTTTCGCCTGCCTTTACGCTTAGATTAAAATTCTTGATGGCTTTGATGCCCGTGTCAGGATAGACAAACGAAACATTTTCAAAACGGATGGCTCCTTGAATATCGCGAACCGTATTTTTCTCCGAAACAATATCGGTTTTAGTAGTCAAAAATTCATTGATACGTACTTGAGAAGCGGCCGCCCGTTGGGTTTGGCTGGTGGTCCAACCGAGGGCCATCACGGGCCATGTCAGCATACTGACGTATAAAATAAACTCGGTGATATTGCCAGGAGTTAGGCGCCCTGCCATGATTTCCTGTCCACCAATATAGACCACGAGAATATTACTCAAACCTACCAAAACTACAATAAACGGATAAAACAGCGAATCAACGAGCGTTAATCCGAGCGATTTGTTGCGGTAATCGTTGCTTTGGTTGATAAAATGGCGGAGCTGTTCCCGTTCTCGAACAAATGCTTTAACCACCCGAATCCCTGAAAACGATTCTTGCACAAAGGTCGAAACCGATGAAAGTTGCGCTTGCAATGCCTCCGAACGTTTCATGATGATATTGTTGACGTAATAAATACTCAACGACAAGACAGGCAACGGCAACAAAACATAAAACGTCAGTTTGGCATTGACCGAAACCATGTAGCTAATCACCAAAATAAACAACGTAATAAGGTTGATGCCATACATAATCGACGGCCCTACGTACATCCTCACCTTGCTGACATCTTCCGAAATACGCGCCATGAGGTCACCCGTATTATGGCGTCGATAAAAACTCAAAGGCAAGGTTTGGTAGTGGGTATAAATCTCATTTTTAAGATCAAATTCGATGTGCCTCGACATAACAATGAGTGTTTGCCGTACCATGAACAAGAAAACTCCTTTCAGCAACGCCATGGCCAAAATCAGAAGACCATACAATAGAATACTAAAAGCAAAAATATCGTAGAAACTGGACTGGATTGGGGAGCCTTCAAACAAAAAATAAACGTCGAGGGTGTCTTTTACCAAGTCAAGGGCATAGCGTACCAATTGGGCAGGAATAATGCCAAAAAGGTTGGAAATAATGGTAAAAAGTGTTCCAAGAATGAGATACCACTTGTATTTGACTAGGTATTTGTTGAGGTGGGCAAGTGCTTTCAAAGGCGCGCGAATTGGTTACGTATTGCTGTCTGGTTTGATGGGTTAACACTATTTTTACGGAAAACGTTTAATTCATTGGGAGGATTAAGGCTTTAAAGGCCTTTTAGCTATTTTTGTGATAAACAGCCATAAATTCCTTGCGCATGATTAAAAGCATCGAGATAAAAAAAATCTTTGTTAAAGGGAGAGTTTGCAGGTTTAACAGAGCAAGCTTTATTGCTGCAAACGGCATTTTATCGCTTATTTGAGCAAGAAACTCCCAATTTAAAAGTAGTTTTTGATATACGCCCGAACGGCAGGTACAAGCAACCGCCATTTGCTTTTGTAAATTTTTTGAGTATGTTTCTAGATGCAAGAGCGTAGGTCTGTATTTTGTGACAAAAAGCGAGCTTTGTTTTTACAACTAACCACCCAAAGTTTTATGCAAAGAACATTGTTGAGTATTGCCTTGATTGCTGGCACTTTATGGCCAAGTTTAGCCCAAACCCTCCCTTCTTTTCCAGGGGCTGAGGGGTTTGGGGCAAGCGCTACGGGAGGGCGCGGTGGGAATGTTTATTACGTTACCAATCTCAATTGTTCGGGGCCTGGATCTCTGCAAAACGGTTTGAACCAAACAGGAGCCAAGTATATTTTATTCAAAGTGAGTGGGGTGGTTCCGTGTGCCGCCGAAGTCTTCAAGGGCGATGTTACCATTGCGGGACAAACTTCTCCAGGGGGAATCATTGTACGGGGCATTATTTTGGACGAAATCTACGAGCAAAACACCAACTCCCGCAATGTGATTATTCGTCACCTGCGTTCGCGCCCAAAACCCAGTCAAACACTACCTAATCAAGGATATGTGCTCGACGACGGCCTGCGGCTCGATGGCGCTTCAAACGTCATCGTGGATCATTGCTCTTTTGCCAATGCCATCGATGAAAGTGTACAGATTTCGCATTCCCGTAATATTTCCATTCAAAACTGTATGTTGTCTGAAACCCTCGGTGAGCACTTTTATTTGGGGGGAATGTTGGTTAATTATTCGCGTGCCGACCACCCGCAAGACAATATCAGTATTCATCACAATGTTTGGAATCGCATCGGAGGGCGTTTCCCTGAGCTGTCGTGTGAGTCACCCTTTTGTAGCTCGGCACCACTCAATATCGAAATAACTTCGAATCTCTTTTGGGATCAGCAGATTCAGACGTGGTACAACTCATGTATCTCGGGAGGGAGCGATTGTACCAATTTTCGATTGAACCTCAATTTTACTAACAATTATTCGGTGGTTCGCTCTGCGTACAACGGCCCACTTGCCTCTACCGATTTCTTGTCTAACGCGTCCAATCGACTGTTTGTTTCAGGGAACCGACTGAGTAAGTATGCACAATATTCAGATTATCAGCTTTTTTACTGTTGTGATGATTTTAATACGAACGCTCCTAACACCAGTTTAGGAACTGCCCAACGCCTCACAACGCGCCATTTGTTTCCATTGATTACTCCTACGTCCGCGACTGACTTGCCAACCTATGCTGCCAAAAATGTGGGAGCTTTCCCTCGCGACCCCATGGATAGACGTTTGCTGGGGCCGATTTCTTCAAATACAATTGCTTCACAAGCCATCAACGGTACCGATTATTTCAACGACGCATTTACGTTAGATACCGCCCCACCGCCCCCTACCGATAACGATAACGACGGAATGCCCAATGATTGGGAAGTTGCCAATGGCCTAAATCCCACCGTACAAGATCACAATGGAACACAACTCTCTAAAAAATTTACGGGGGTGGAAGGGTACACCAATTTGGAATGTTACCTCAACGAACTTTCGGATAAATTGATAGGCCACACGAGCGTGGTCGTAATACCTCCCAGTACAACAATTACGGGGATTGAACTCACCCCAAGCGATCGGGTTTCCGCCTCGGTAAGTCCTAACCCAGCCGAATCGGGCATTGTGGTGAAAGTAACGGGGCAAACGGGTAGTCCGTGGCGTTTTGAACTACTCGATGCTTTAGGGCGGGTGGTTTTACAGGAAAATAACCTAACAACACTCGAAAAATCAAGCACATTACCTCGCTTATTACCCAGTGGTACCTATACGGTGCGGATTTATCTTGATAATCAGACCTATTCACAGAAGGTTGTGGTGCTGAAGTAATTTAAAACTTATGGACTTATTTCCCGCTTTTTTTGCATTTGACCAGACGTTCTACCTCTTCTGATAATTGAGCAGGGGCTTTTAGATGGATTACTTTCTCGGGAGCCATTTATGCAATTATGCTGGCAATATCACCGAATGCTTCGACTACACTCATTTTTGGGAGAAGGATGTTTTTACAAAAATAGTGTTTTCTAACAGATTACTTATAAATGGACTAACTTGCATACCTCGAAAACAAGTTCGTTGTTGCTTTATGTTCAAAATCGTTAGCTCGTCGGCGGGGTCAGGAAAAACCTATACCCTCACCAAAGAATACCTTAAACTCGTTCTCCAAAACGATAACGCTTATTATTTTAAGCACATCCTAGCCATTACGTTTACCAAAGCCGCTACCCGCGAAATGAAAGAACGAATTTTGGGGCGTTTGCAGGTATTTGCCGAAGGCGGAAACGACCCTATGTTGGCCGACATCATCCGTGAGCTTTATCCCCAAACTCTTAACGACCCCGAAGGCGCCTACAAAGTGCAGGAACTAGCCCTGAGGACGCGGGCCGAACGGGTTTTTAAGCAAATTTTGCACGATTACAGCGATTTTGCCGTCATGACGATTGATAGTTTCGTCCAGCGGGTAGTGAGCGCATTTACCGATGAGTTGGGAATGCCTTTTTCGTTTGAAGTGGAAATGGAAGCGGGTGAACTGCTAACGATGGCGGTTGAACGATTGCTCGAACGTACGGGCGACGATTCTTACGGAGAGTTGACTGATATTTTGGAATCTTTTTATTTGGAAGCAGGGCAAGAAGGCCAAAACTACCATAATTTGCCCGAAGCATTGGCAGGATTTGCCAAAGATTTGCTCAATGAACAACGCTACGCGGCGATTGTCCAAAATTCGGCGCTGACGGCCAAAGACTTCAAAAAAATCCGCCGCCAACTGGTGACTTTTAAAGCTAAAATCGAAACTCCTATTCAAAGATTAGCTAGAGAGGCACTAGAAGTTTTAGCCAATATTGACTGTGAAATCTCTGACTACGCTAACAGTGATAAAGGGTTTTACAGCTTTTTTAGAAAATGTGCCTCTTTTGATTCCTTTCCAGAACTTAACAAAAATGCAGAAAAAACAGCGAAAAAAGGAGATTGGAGTAGTAGCAAAGCTTCAAAATACGCAAAAGAGAAATTAAAAGAGGTATCAGGCTTATTAGCAGAAAAATATTATAAAATTGTTTCTTTACTCAGCTCTGACAATAAAGAACTCTATATACTCTACCAACAGCTGATTCCGCACTTGTACCATTTGTCGCTGCTGAACGAGATTAAGGAAGAATTTGACCGTCAACTTAGAGAAAATAACCGCGTCCACATTTCTGAATTTAACCAAAAAATCCTCAAAATCGTCACCGAAGACCCCGTACCATTTATTTACGAACGCCTAGGCGAAAAATTTAATCACATCCTCATCGACGAATTTCAAGATACTTCCAAGTTGCAATTTGCCAACCTTTTACCACTGATTGACAATAGTTTAGGGTACGAGCATTTCAATTTGGCCGTGGGTGATTCCAAGCAGGCAATCTACCGTTTTCGAGGGGGTGATATGGACCAAATCATTGCGCTTCATTCCAAAAAACTAGATCGTCTGTACCGTTCTTTGGGT
>JALQYJ010000009.1 GCA_023254175.1 Runella sp.
ATAACTGAAATCAGGCTTAAAACTGTAATTTATGATGTTACTATTCCACTCAAAAGCTTGGCCATTCGGCGCCTTGAATTCAAGCATGTAGGCATAGTTACTGTAAAAAGTACTTAGATTAAAAAACAGCTTCTTATTGAAAATATGGTTCCATCTGGCGGTCGCAGTTGCATTTCCCCAATTGAATTTAAAAACAGATACACCGAAGACGTCGCGCCCCAAATAACCACTTAGAAAAACAGTATTCTTATCGTTGGTTGGGGCCGCACAAAGGCGTGGTTCATCTGGCGCTGGCGGCGATTGTCAATGCTTGCTACGACCTTTGGGCCAAATCGCGTCAGGTTCCTCTTTGGAAACTATTGCTGGATCTATCGCCCGAAGAGCTCGTAAATACGCTGGATTTAAGCTATTTAGAAGACGAACTTACCCGTGAACAGGCCATTCAATTACTCAAAGAACAGTACAAAACGAGAGAAAATAGAAATTCAGTCCTCAGAACGGGTTACAAAGGCTACGATACATCGGTAGGTTGGTTTAATTTTTCCGATGCGCTTATCGTTGAAAAAACCAAGCAGGCCCTCGACAAAGGTTTCACCGCACTTAAACTCAAAGTAGGCTCTGATGACCCTCTCCGTGACCTCCGCCGAGCCACGTTGATTCGGCAAACGGCGGGAGATGCCGCCACCATCATGCTGGATGCTAATCAAAAATGGAATGTACCGCAAGCTTTGGATATTTGTCAGCGGCTGGGCAGTATCAACCCGTATTGGATAGAAGAACCCACTCACCCTGACGATGTTTTTGGGCATCGGGTTATTGCCCAAGCCATCGCTCCGTTTAAAGTGGCCACGGGTGAGCACATTCCCAACAAGGTGGTTTTTAAGAATTTTCTGCAAGCCAAAGCCATGGATTTTTGTCAGGTAGATGCCGTGCGCGTAGGAGGTATTTCGGAGTTTTTGACGGTTAGTTTATTGGCCAAAAAGTTTGGTATTCCAGTGCTGCCCCACGTCGGAGATATGGGGCAGATTCATCAACATTTGGTGCTTTTTAATCACATCGGAATGGGGCACGAAAACCTGTTTTTAGAGCATATTCCGCATTTACGACCCTATTTTGTGCATCCTGCGAGTATCGTTGGGGGCTATTATCAAGTCCCGCAGGAAGCAGGAAGCAGCAGTGATTTAAAAATCTAATCCATTAACACATGACCTCGACCTCATTGGCTCACAAAGTAATTTTTCTCACGGGAGGCGCTTCGGGCATTGGTGAAGCCTGTGCTATTGCGTATGCAAAGGCGGGTGCTAAGGTTTTGGTGATGGACAAAGACGCGACTTCTTTGAATCAATTAATGAGCCGCTTAGGCAATGAACACGCTGGTTTTATGGGCGATGTGCAACATGAAGCAGACGTAAAATCAGCGATTGAAACGGCCATAGCTCGGTTTGGGAAAATAGATGTGATTCATAACAATGCTGGGATTGCCAGTCCTTCAAAACCGCTCGACCAAACCACCGAAAACGAATGGGATAACTTGTTTTACATCAACCTGAAAAGTGTGTATTGGACGACCCGTTATGGCATCGAAGCCTTGAAAGCGACCAGAGGCTGTATTTTAAACACCTCCAGCATGGTGGGAACGATGGGACAGGAAAATCACGCGGCTTACGTAGCTACTAAAGGTGGTATGAGCGCCCTGACCAAAGCCATGGCCTTGGATTATGCTCCTTTTGGCATTAGGGTCAACGCCATTTGTCCTGCGGGTGTATGGACACCCATGTTGCGAGAATGGGCCACACAACAACCTAATCCAGAGGCAATTGAAAATTATCTGGGTAACATTCACGCCCTGGGCTACTGTCCCGAAGGCGACGTCATTGCAGATGTGGCGGTGTTTTTGGTTTCTGAAGCCGCTCGGTTCGTAACGGGCTGTATCATGCCCGTAAGCGGAGGAGCAGAGTTGGGTTATAAAAAATAACGAAGATGAACACACACAGAACCTGTTTGGCGCTCGATTTGAAAGGCGAAGACGAACGCATTGCCCAATATGAACACTTTCATCAGCCCGAGCATATTTGGCCTGAAATTCCTCAAGGAATCAGGGCGGGTGGAATCGTAGATATGCAAATTTATCGCATCGGGACGCGACTGTTTATGATTGTTGAAACCGAAGAAGGCATTGACCTGACTACGGCGTTTGAAGCTATTGGTAAAATGCCTCGACAACCAGAATGGGCTGCTTTTATGGCGGGCTTTCAGCAACGGTTGACGGATGCGAAACCCCATGAGCATTGGGCTGAAATGAAACCTGTTTTTTTGTTAAATGAATGCCTAAAGTGAAAAATCGTAATCAATTTCTGATACCACTTTTGGTGGTAATGAGCCTAATGTTTATCTGGAATTTAAGCCGAAACATCAACGATGTGCTTATTCCGCACCTCAAAAGAGCTTGTCAATTGACTGATTTTCAGTCATCACTGGTACAATCAGCTTTTTTTGGCGGGTATTTTTTGTTGGCGTTACCCGTGGGTCAATACATCCGTCGGTTTGGGTATCGGGCAGGCATGATTACGGGACTTTTGCTGGCTGCATTGGGCGCATTTCTATTTTTCCCAGCGGCCGAAATGCGCTTTTATCAGCTTTTTTTGGCGGCTTTGTTCATCATGGCCGCAGGATTTACTTTTCTGGAAGTGACGGCTACGCCCTACCTCGCGGTTTTGGGCGACCCCGAAAAAACCCCTAGTCGGTTGAGTTTGGCGGCGGCAGTGGGGTCTATTGGGGCTACCCTCGGCCCTTTTATTGGGGCAGTATTTTTGCTTCATTCCACTGATACCTCCGAAGCTACCGTTCGGCAGTTGAGCCCAAGCCAATTAACCGCCTATCTCAACGCCGAAGCCCAATTGGTCAAAGTGCCGTACCTGAGTTTGGGAGCGTTGTTTGTGGTCTTGGGGGTGCTTTTGTTTTTTGTAAAAATGCCTGATATTCAAGAAGAAGGCGAGGACCGCATTCGACTAAAAGCCATTTTTAACTACAAGCATACGGTGCTGGGCGCATTGGGTGTATTTTGTTATTTGGGCGCCGAAGTGGGGATTGTCAGTTTTTTAATTCGTCATTCCAAATCACTGGAAATTGATGGATTAGGGGAACAGAAAGCCGCATTGTTTATCACCTTATTTATGGCCTTGGTCTTGGTGGGGCGCTTGGCTGGAGCGTATTTTCTGCAAAAAACAAATTCCTCCAAAGCGCTGATAGCCTGTGCGTTGGGAGCAATTGTGTTAGTAACAGTCGCCATTTTGAGTACTGGTTATGTTTCGATTTTTTCTCTTTCTATCGTGGGGCTTTTTACGTCGGTGATGTACCCCATCTTGTTTACGTTAAGCATCAAAAATTTGGGGGCTTACACCAAAACAGGTTCGTCGTTGATTATCATGAGCATTGTAGGAGGAGCCATTGTACCTCCACTTATGGGACTCATTTCTGATATGTACAGCATTCGTTTTGCTTTTGTGTTACCCATTCTGTGTTACGCCTACATTTTATATTACGCCCAAAAAGGCCATATTATCCGATAGTTAAATGCCATTTCAATGAAAAAAACATCCGTAATTCTCCTACTTTTTCTAATTGCGTTTAAAGGCATTGCTCAAAAAAACAGTTCAAAAGAGCAGCGCCTAAAATGGTGGCAAGATGCCAAAATGGGCTTGTTTGTCCATTGGGGGCCTGTATCACTGATTGGAAAAGAAATCAGTTGGTCGCGCAATGGCTACGGTAAAAGCAAGTACGATTCGTTGTATTTGAGATTTAACCCCAAACAATTCAACGCCAAAGAATGGGTGAAGTTGGCTCAAGCAGGGGGAATGAAGTACTTGGTTTTGACGTCAAAACACCACGACGGTTTTTGCCTTTTTGATACCAAAACCACGTCTTATAATAGCATGAACAGCCCTTTTGGAAGGGATGTTTGCAGAGAACTTGCCCAAGCTGCCCACGAAGCGGGGATGCCCATTGGCTGGTATTTTTCGGTAGCCGACTGGAAAGATCCCGATTGTCGCAACCCCAAAACCAACGATATTTTTGCCAATCGAGTGGAGCAACAGGTGCGTGAGTTATTGACCAACTACGGCAAAATTAGCCTGTTATGGATAGATTACGAAGGCTCTCCCAGCCCAATTCACCCCAAAAGAGTGTTTGAGTTGGCGCGTAAGTTACAGCCCGAAATCATCATTAACAATCGGCTTGAACCTTTCAACCCCGATGAGTCGCACGCTCGGGTAGGGCCTTATGCCGACTATGCTACACCCGAAGGATTTGTGGCGGGCTACGGTGCTGTGCCTTGGGAAACCTGCACCAACATGGGGCATCAGTGGGCGTGGCGGTTCAACGATACGCCGCGCAGTTTGAAAGAATCACTGCACACGTTGCTTCGATGCGTGGGTGGAAACGGCAACCTTTTGTTCAACATCGGCCCCGACAGTTTGGGCGTTTTTCCACCCAACTTTGTAGCACGGGCAACCGAAATGGGCAATTGGTTGAACAAAAATGCGGAAGCCGTTTACCAAACCAAAGGGGGGATTTATACGCCGTCAAAAGACTATGTGAGTTCGTACCGAGGCAACAAACTGTATTTGCATTTATTAAACAACACAGGTGACGAAATCAAACTCCCGCCCATGGCAGCCAACGTCAAAAAAGCTTCTTTAGTAGACGGAAGTACTGTTTCATTCGTACAAACCAAAGCCGACGTTACGCTGAAACTCCCCCAAAATAGGCGCGATTCCATTGCTACCATTGTGACGCTTTCGTTGGATAAGCCTGCTTCGCAATTGGGTCAAATTATTCCTTTTACGACCACTCACTCATTGGCTTACGGCAAAAAGGCAACGGCTTCGAGCGCGTTAGGGGCTTTTTTGCACGACCCCTCGGCGGCTTTTGATGACAACCCCGCCACGCATTGGAAAATGGGGCGGCGTACCGACGTCGATTTTGAGTCGTATTATGGAAAAGACGTACATTATCAGTCAGAAGCCGCTTTCAATTTATTTCAAAATAAGGGTTGGCTCGAAGTAGATTTGGGTACAAACCAGACGGTTAAACAGCTTAAAGTGAGTGAAGCGGTGTATCAAAAGTCTCAAATTAAAGGCTTTGAAATTCAGTACGAAAAAGACGGTCAATGGCTTACGCTGGCACAGGATGAAAAAATGGGCAATTGGAGCAAAGATATTAGTCCTGTAACAGCCCAAAAGTTTCGCTTGGTGATTTTAGACTCTTATGGCTTTGCAGGCGTTAGGGAGTTTCAACTGTTTTGAGTTCGCTGAAAGTCTCATGCCGCTCAAGAAGCCTTGAATGACATTGGCGAGGCGGCGGCAAAGTACATTTTAACTCACCGAATTAAATGAAATTAATCACAAAGATATTTTTCTTGTCATCGTTGGTTATTTACCAAGTCGTGGCGCAAAGCAATTTTAACGTTTCGAAATACAACGTTGTTTGGACCAAACAAAGTGCTAATTCTTCAGAATCAATGCCTTGTGGCGGGGGGGATATTGGCCTCAACGTGTGGACGGAAAAGGACGAAATTTTCTTCTACTTATCACGTAGTGGGGCATTTGACGAGAACAATGTATTTCCCAAATTTGGCCGTATTCGCCTACGCATTACCCCCAATCTGTTTCAAAATGCCACTTTTAAGCAAGAATTAAAGCTAAATGAGGGCTACGTAGAAATTTCTTCGGTAAAAAATAGGAAGAAAGTAGTAGTAAAAATCTGGGTGGATGTGTTCAAACCTGTGGTTCACGTAGAAACCGAAAGCGACGAAAAATTAAAAGTGGAAGCGTGGTACGAAAACTGGCGCGATAAAGACCTCACCTGGACGCAGGCAGGGCAAACTAAGGCGAGTTTGGCTTTCAGAGATGCCCCGTTTCAGGCGGTGGTGCGCAAGGATTCCGTGACATTTGAGGGTCAAAATGTGCTTTGGTACCACCGCAACCGCGATGAGTCGGTTTTTGATTTTACAGTAAAACAACAAAAATTAGATTCGGTAAAAAGCCAATTGTGGAATCCCCTCAAAAACCTAACTTTCGGCGGTTGGATGGGCGGGAATAATTTCAAAAGTGCAGGAATCAGCCAAGGAAAATACGTCGATACGGAGTTTACAGCTTTTAAAATAGAGAGCAAGCAAGCCGTTCGAAAACAAAAATTACAAATTGTCCTACACATAGCTACTACCGAGACGATTACACAGTGGAAAGCGGGTTTGGAACAAATAGTTCAGTCTTCAAAAACTACCCAAGTTGCTGATTTTGAAGCCACCAAAAAATGGTGGAATGCTTTTTGGCAACGAAGCTATATCGCCATCAACAGCCACCAAAAAGACAGCAGTTCGGTGACTTGGCAAGTGGGGCGCAACTACAACCTCTTTCGTTATCAGTTGGGATGTAACGCCTACGGGACGTACCCTACCAAGTTCAACGGCGGCATGTTTACGTTTGACCCGTCTTTCACGGATAAAAATGCCCCTTTTACCCCCGACCACCGCGATTGGGGCGGCGGAACGCATACCGCCCAAAACCAACGTTTGGTATATTTTCCGATGTTTAGAAGCGGTGATTTTGATCTGTTGCCCTCCCAACTCAATTTTTATCTGAGGGCTTTAAAAAATGCCGAAACCCGTACCAAAGTGTATTGGGGGCACAATGGCGCATCTTTTACCGAACAATTAGAGCAGTTTGGGTTGCCGCTCGCTACTTCTTACGGCTGGAAACGCCCCCAAAATTACCCTACTGGTATTGAATACAACTATTGGTTAGAGTACCTCTGGGATACGCAAATGGAGTTTTGTCTGATGATGCTCGACTTAGAAAAATACAGCGGCCAAGACATCAGCAACTACTTACCGTTTGTGGAAAGTTGCGTTACTTTTTTCTACGAACATTACCAATGGGAAGCCACCACTCGCAGTAAAAGCGCCTTTGCCGACGACGGTAAACTCATTCTGTATCCCTCGTCAGGTGCCGAAACTTACAAAATGGCCTACAATTCGTCTTCGACCATTGCAGGGTTGTACAGCATCACCAAGCGTTTGACGGAACTAGCGGACAAGTACCTTTCGCCCAAAAAAAGAAACTACTACGAGAAAGTGCTAAAAAGTATTCCCGACATACCATTGAAGGAAAAAAACGGCTACCTGACCATTGCCCCTGCCGAAGCGTGGGGACGTATCAACAACCAAGAATTACCCCAACTGTACCCCGTTTATCCTTGGGGAATGTTTGGCATTGGCAAACCCAAGCTCGACATAGCCATCAATACGTGGAAATACGGCGCCGACCTAGCTATTCAGAAAAACCACATCAGTTGGCACCAAGATGCCATTTTTTGTGCAAGATTGGGCTTGACGGAAGAAGCTGCCGAAATAACTATCAAAAAACTGAGAGATGCCCCGCGGCGATACCCCACTTTTTGGGGGCCAGGCCACGACTGGGTTCCCGATCACAATTGGGGCGGTTCGGGGATGATTGGTTTGCAGGAAATGCTCCTCCAAACCCCCGATGACAAGCTGTATCTTTTTCCTGCGTGGCCCCAAAACTGGGATGTGCAATTCAAACTACACGCCCCCGCCAACACGACCATCGAAGGGGAGTTGAAAGATGGAAAAGTACTTTCGCTCAAAGTGACGCCCGAATCGCGCGCCAAAGATGTGATTTTAATGATTAAATGAGGTCCCAAAGTGTTTTAAAAGATGAAATTTCTTCACCAATTGGCACTCTTCCTTTGGTTGGGTAGCCTTATATCAAGTGTCTTTGGGCAGTCCTCCAAAAGTCATTGGGGTTCAACGCCGCAGAGAGACTTGAGTGCGATGGCGCAACTCATTCCTCCCCAAAACACTTTTAGAGATAGCCTCTATAACATTTGGTGCGGCTCCGTAGTCAAGGGGAAAAATGGGAAATTTTATATGTTGTACAGCCGTTGGCCGCGTGACAAAGGACACGAAGCTTGGATCACCCACTCCGAAATTGCCCTGGCTCGGGCAGAGCGGCCCGAAGGCCCGTATCGGCATATAAAAGTAGTTTTCACCGCTCGGGGCAATCAATTTTGGGATGGTGTGTGTACCCACAACCCTGCCGTGATAGCCTATAAAGATAAATTTTACCTCTACTACATGGGCTCTACGGGCAAATCGTACGTGAAGCCTCATACCTCTTACGAAAACCCTAATTGGTGGGAATACCGTAACAATCAGCGCATTGGCGTAGCCGTAGCCGACGACCCCGAAGGCGAATGGATCCGATTTGATAAGCCCATCTTAGACGTAAGCGCCGACTCTACCGCCCACGATGCACTCATGGTTTCAAATCCTGCTATCACGGTGGATGCTAAAGGGCAGTTTATTTTGGTTTATAAACAAGTCGAGAAAAATGGTACTATCCGAGGCGGAAGGGTGCGTTTTGGCGTGGCTTTTTCTAACGCCCCCACGGGCGCATTTGTGAAGCATCCGCAGCCTATTTTTGAAGCCGAAAAAGGTAGTAAAGAATGGATGGTTGCCGAAGATCCCTATTTGTGGCATCAGCAGGGGATGAACTACGCCATTGTACGAGACGTAGTGGGAAAATTCACAAGTGAAAGCGGGGCATTGGCCTTGATGATTTCGACCAACGGTTTCGATTGGCAACCTGCCACTTACCCCAAAGTGCTTTCAAAAACTATTTTTTGGGAAAACGGGAAACCACTTGATGACAAACTCGAACGCCCTTGCCTGTACTTGGAAAAAGGTGTTCCAAAACTGCTGTTTGGGGCAATGGGCATTGACAAACGCAAACACTCTATGAACGTATTTGTACCTTTAAAATACAACAAAAAACAATGAAGAAATTACTGATTTTTAGCCTTTTACTTAGAGTGCTAAACGCAAATGCTCAAGACCTTGATTTCACAAAAATGATTCAACCCGTGCCACAAACGGCCAAGTTTGAAGACAACGGCTATATGGTTTGGTGCGGAAGCATGGTGAAAGGCGACGACGGCAAATATTATCTCTTTTACAGCCGATGGCCCCAAAGCAAAAAGCATTTGGCTTGGGTCACCGACAGCGAAGTAGCCGTGGCCGTAGCCAATGCCCCCACGGGACCATACAAATTTGCTAAGGTAGTTTTACCCAAGAGAGATAAAAAATATTGGGATGCCGACGTCACCCACAACCCCACAATTCATAAGTTTGGAAACAAATACTACCTCTACTACATGGGGAATTACGGCAACGGCGAGTGGTGGAACCACCGCAATCATCAGCGTATTGGCGTGGCCGTAGCCGATTCCCCTTTGGGGCAATGGAAACGAAGTGAGAAACCTTTGGTAGACACCACTACCAATGCCTTCGACCATTTATTGACCAGCAACCCTTCCGTCACCCAACGCCCTGATGGCCACTTTCTGATGGTCTATAAAGCCGTCAGCAACGGTAAAATGCCTTTTGGCGGGCGGGTGTTGCACGGCGTAGCCATTGCCAACCATCCCGAGGGCCCTTTTGTAAAGCAACCCAAACCCGTTTTTGTCAAAGACACGGTCAAATTTGCCGCCGAAGACCCTTATATCTGGTTTCAAGAAGGAAAATATTGGGCCATTGTCAAAGACATGAAAGGCGTTTTTACCAACGCAGGCACCAGCCTCGCCCTATTTGAATCGCTCAATGGACTCGACTGGAAACCCGCCAAAAATATCCTTGTTTCGACCTTGGAAATCCCTTGGGAAAATGGAACCAAAAAAGTGGCTAAGCTTGAACGACCACAATTATATTTTGAAAATGGCAAGCCAAAAATCCTGTTTTGTGCCGTTTACGTGAGTGAAACCGTGAATTATAATGTGGCTATCCCGTTAAAGTAATCAATCAAAAAATCAACAGCTCTACCTCATTAACTCGACCCCCGTACCAGCAACTCGGTTTTCAACACCTTGTAGATAGGCTTCCACTCGGAGGCATCTGAGTTGATTTGGTCCAACAGTAACTGCGCCGCTACTTGCCCAATTTCGTGGGTGGGTTGCGCTACGGTAGTGAGGCGGGGTTCAATAAGGGTAGAACCATAGTTGTTGCTAAAACCCACCACCGCAATATCCTCGGGAATTCGGACTCCTTTTGCTTTCATAAATAACATGGCTTCGAAGGCCGTGGGGTCGTTGATGGTAAAAAGCGCATCGGGTGGTTCGGGCAGGTCGAGCAAGTGCTTGATGTATATTTTTACTTTATCAAGATTAAGGTCGTAATCAAGAATCAGCTCTTGGTCAATGGGTTGATTGTATTTTCGTAACGCATCTTTGTACCCTTCCAAACGCTTTTTACTGACGTGCAGCGACGTAGGTCCGCCCAAGTGCGCAATGCGTTTTCTGCCCGTCAGGATAAGGTGTTCAACGGCTTTGTAAGCCCCTTCGTAATCGTCCACCACTACCTTCGGAACTTGCATATCGTCACACACCCGATTGAAAAACACAATCGGGATTCCTTTTCGCTGAAAAACCTTGAGGTGATCATAATTCCGCGTCTCCCGCGTCAAAGACACCAATACGCCATCCACCCGATTGTCGAGCATGACTTTGGCATTGGCGACTTCGGTTTCGTAGCTTTCGTTCGACTGACTAATTAGCACATTATACCCTGCTTTCGAGGCTACTTCCTGCGCGCCCATGATGATCATTGGAAAAAATGAAGTAACAAATTCGGGTACAATAATACCAATGGTGTGGCTTTGACTCGACATGAGGTTGATAGCCAACATGTTGCGTTGATAGTCGAGTTCACTGGCCAATTTCAGCACGGCCTCTCTGGTTTTTTCGCTTACGCGTGGATGTCCCGTGAGTACTCTCGATACCGTTGATTTGGAAATATTCAACTGCCGTGCAATGTCAACGATGGTGATTTGATGCTTCTTCATTTATTGTATTATTTCAATAAAACTCCTAAAATTAGCTTTCTATTTTTTTGGTTTTTGCGGGAACGTTCCCATAGAGTGGGAACGTTCCCGCGTTTTTTTAAATACCATTACCTTACAAATATGGTACAATATCCACTTATTATTGAACAATATTTCTCTTTTAATAATTACCAACCGCTTTTGCAATCAGAATCTTACGAAATGAGTAATGACATCCTAAGATAAAGTTTTAAAAATCACCTTTTTAAACTCCTCTTTCAAAATTGCACATAACCATGTTTTTGCAATTTAATTATTTTCAAAATTTTTAACCTTTTAAACATATTCCTATAATCAATGAAATTTCTACAATTTAAACTATTTCTGAGATACTCCCTGCTCTTGTTGTTGGGAACTCAATATGCCTTTGCCCAATCAGTGACGGTAAAGGGGAAAGTGAGCGCCGAAAATGGAGAGGTCTTACCAGGCGTAAGTGTTGTAGTGGTGGGGACGTCGAGCGGCACTACCACCGACAAAGACGGGAATTACAGTCTTTCCAATGTAAAGTCGGATGCCAAATTGATCTTTAGCTACATCGGTTACCTCTCCGTGACCGAAACAGTGGGAAATCGGTCAAAAATTGACGTGATTTTAAAACTTGACACCAAGTTATTGGAAGATGTCGTGGTGGTAGGGTACGGTACCGTCAAGAAAAGTGACTTGACAGGGGCAGTTTCTTCCATCAAAGCGGCAGAGTTGAAGGTCACCCCCATTGCCAACTTTGTGCAGGGCCTGCAAGCTCGTGCTTCGGGAGTGCAAGTAACCCAAAACTCAGGTGCACCTGGCGGAAGTATCAGCGTGAGAATCCGAGGAAATAACTCAATCAGTGGCAGTAGCGAACCGCTTTACGTAGTGGATGGCTTTCCAATTTCGGGAGGAGACAACCCCGTAGCGGGCGGTGGTAGTGGTTTCGGAAATGACAACGGAAACCGACTATCGGTACTTTCAACCCTGAATCCGAATGATATTGAATCTATTGAAGTACTAAAAGATGCCTCTGCTACCGCAGTGTATGGAACACGCGGCGCCAACGGCGTAGTACTTATCACCACCAAAAGAGGAAAAGCAGGTCAAACGCGGGTGACTTACGAAGGATATTCGGGCCAACAACAAATTCGCAAAACCTTGGACTTGATGAATGCGTCGGAGTTTGCGGCCTTGGAAAATGAGCTGACGGGTCAAAACCTATTTCCCAACCCCGCACAATTGGGCGAAGGAACGGATTGGCAAAAAGAAATTTTCCAAAAAGGAGGGATGCAGAGTCACCAACTTTCGTTTTCGGGCGGGACTGAAAAATCGCTTTTCAACGTTTCGATGAATTATTTTGACCAAAACGGTATCATCATAAACTCAAATTTTAAACGTGGTTCGATTCGGGTCAATTTGGACAACCAAGTAACCAAAAACTTCAAAATCGGGACAAGCTTAACTTACACGTATTCCGTCAATAACGGAGCGGTTTCTTCTACACTTTTGGATGGTGCAAGCGGTGGAATTGTTTTATCGGCGCTCTATGCCCCACCGACGGAGTCTCCACGCGATGCCCAAGGAAAACCCACGATGTTTAGTGGAAGATACCTTGATCTTAACAATCCGCTAGCGGTAGCGAGCGAAGTACTCAATCGCAACACCACGCGCCGATTGTTGGGCAATATTTTTGCCGATTGGACCATCACCAAAGACCTCACCTACCGTGCCTCATTTGGGGGAGATTTGATAAGCGATACCCGCGATTCTTACGTGACTCGTTTTGTGCGGGCGGGGGCAACCGTAAATGGTACGGGTGGACGTGGAAACAACAACACCAATACCATTTTGCACGAAAGTTTGCTCAATTACCACAAGACATTTGGCATACACGATTTTAATTTGACGGGGGTATTCTCCACCCAAAGTCAAACCCAAGTGACTGACGCGATGGCAGGACAACAGTTTCCAAACGATTTGGTATTCAACGACAACCTTGGACAAGCGTCTATTGTGACCATCGGCAGTAACAAACAACAGTGGCGTTTGGATTCTTACACGGGTCGGGTGAATTATAACCTAAAAAGTAAATATTTGCTTACGCTCACTGCCCGCGTGGACGGTTCGAGTCGCTTTGGAGCCAACAATAAATATGGCTTTTTCCCTTCTATAGCAGGTGCTTGGCGGATTTCCGAAGAGAAATTCATGCAGAACCAGAGGATCTTCAGCGACATGAAGCTGCGCGTAAGTTACGGCGTAACGGGTAATGCCGACATTCCGTTGTACAACTCGTTGGCGCGTTTGAGTTCCGTTGGTAACTACAATTTCAACAATACACGAAGCATCGGAATCTTATCAGCCAATATTGCCAACCCTGACCTTCGTTGGGAAAAAAGCGGACAAGCCGACATCGGGTTAGATTTTGCCCTACTCAACAACCGCCTTCAGTTTACGATTGACGCCTATCAGAAAAAAACCACCGATTTGCTCTTGTCTCGTTCAGTAGCCTTGTCGTCGGGCTATGGTTCAGTTTTTGGCAATTTTGGCGCGGTAGAGAACAAAGGAATTGAATTTTCCGTCACAGCCAACGTGGCCAATACTTCCGATTTTAAATGGGACATCAACGGCAATATCTCAGCCAACCGTAACAAACTCACCCTGATTGATGGCACACGTACCGAGATTATTCCAGGCGATGGCGGCGGCTCGGTGGGGCCGTTTACCAACAACAGTATTTTAAGAGTAGGCCAACCCCTCGGTTCATTTTACGGCTACATTTTCGACGGGATTTATCAAACGGGCGACAATATCCCGACGGGGAGAGTGGCAGGAAACATTCGTTACAAAGACCTCAACGGCGACGGTGCCATTTCAGCAGCCGACCAACAAATCATTGGTGACCCTAACCCAAATTATTACTTTGGAATCACCAATAACCTAAAATACAAAGGGTTTGACTTGAGCATATTTGTGCAAGGTGTGCAGGGGGGTGAGATTTTCTACGTACAACGCCTCCGAATGGAAGGCGGTGCGGCTGGGTTTAACCAATTTGCAACGATGGTAAACCGTTGGACACCCACCAATCCAAGTAATTATTATCCAAAAGTGGCACAGGGGCAGCGTATCAACCAGTCGGACGTGATGATTGAAGACGGTTCTTTTATTCGTTTCAAAAATGCGACCCTGGGTTATACCATTCCCACGAAAGGGAAGTTATCGTGGCTCAACAACGCACGTTTGTACGTGAGCGCCAACAATTTCCTAACCTTCACTAAGTATTCTGGCTACGACCCAGAGGTAAACACGGCTGGACAAAACAACCTAAACTTGGGCGTTGACAATATTGGCTACCCCATTGCCAAATCCTTGATAGCAGGTTTACAAATCACTTTTTAATCACCGATTCCTTGAAGAATTATGAAAAATAACCTTTTAAAATTCCTTGCGTTTGTGGTGGCAGCGGTGGCAATCAGCGCCTGCGATTTAACCGAAAAGCCCTACTCGTTTGTATCGCCTGAGCAATTTTTTACGTCGGCCTCTGATGCCGAAGCCGCTCTGACCGCAGCTTATACACCCGTAACCAACCTTTACAGCCGTGTGGGGATACAGCTACCTGACTACTCCGCTGATCAGTGTTTTCCACGGGCGGTAGTGGGTCGCGACCAACTAACGGTTTTTTCTTACGATGCCACCATGGACTTAATCGGTCAGTATTGGCAGCATTGCTATCAGGGGATTGACCGCGCTAACCAAGTGTTAGAAAATGTCCCCCGCGTGGCGATGGACGAAACCCGCAAAAAACAAATTTTGGCCGAAGCCTATTTTCTACGGGGTCTATTTTACTTTCATTTAGCCAAAACCTTTGGCGATGTACCCATTAAGCAAGAAAGTACCAAAGATATTGCGGGTACCGAGACGCCCAAAAGTCCCGTAGCGGCTGTCTATGCGTTTTTAATCAAAGACTTGGAAACTGCTGTCAAAGATTTACCTCAAACGCCGAAGGATAGAGGTCGTGCGGCTTGGGGTGCCGCCATTGGATTATTAGCAAAAGCCCAATTGTACGCGGGCGATTATGCCAAAGCCGCCCAAAATGCGCAGACACTCATTCAATCAAACCGATACAGTTTGATGCCCAATGTATTGGATTTATACAATCCTTTGAGGGAAGATGCCGCCCGAGTAGAAATGATTTTTGCGGCAGAGTTTTCGAGCCTTTCGGGGTTGAATGGTTACGATTTGTTAGGGTTTTATGCCCCCGCTAATTCACCGCCAGTTTTTTCCAAAACTGCTTTTGGCTCGGCTTTTGGGTATCATTCTTTCTATCGTTCCTTTAGTAGTATGGACAAACGCAAAGCATTGCTCGATACGGCCTATGTCAATGCTCAAGGTAAGCTCATTGGTCAGGCCGATGTTACCCTAAAAGACCGAATCATTGTGAAGAAATATATGGATCCTAATTCTAACGGGGCCAATGGCGAAAACAATTTTCCAATTTTACGCTTGGCCGATGTATACCTGATTGCCGCCGAGGCCGAAGCCCGAGCCAGCAGCCCTACAGCAGCCGCGTACGCCGCCATCAATACCGTACGCAAGCGGGCGGGTTTGCCTGATTTAACCCCAGGTTTAAGCAAAGAGGCATTTATTGAGGCCGTTTTGCAGGAACGTTCGTGGGAATTATGTTACGAAGCCGACCGCTGGTATGACCTGACTCGTACGGGTAAGTTTAAAATGGTAGCCAATGTACTAAACTCCTACTATCCATCGCGCCCCGTGCAAGATAAACATCGTTTTTTCCCGATTCCTAATATCGAAATTTTAACCAATTCTAAACTGGAACAAAACCCCGCTTGGAAGTAAGTACCTGAGCAATGTTAATTGTTTGTTGCATGTCATAGGCTTATTACATCGTTGAAAATGAAAAAGAAGCGTATCCTGTATTTGTTGTACGTTATTGGCTGGTGGCTTATGAGCTACCCTCAGGTATTTGCCCAGATTTTGGTCAACCAAGCGGGGTACAATCGTGGTGAAGCGAAGCATTTTGTGTGCTTAGGAGCCAAAGATGGGGCGAAGTTTAAAATCGTGAATACAACGTCTGGACGCGTCGAATTTCAAGGCGAAATTATCAACCAAGAAGGCTGGTTTACGCATTTCAATCCCGTGTCCAAAGACGAATTTAGGGTCGAAATAGAAGGCTACAATGCCTCCGTTCCTTTTTGGATTGCCGACCATTTATTGGAAAAAATAGCCTCAAAGTTGGGCTATCAATTCTTTATTGATGTGCGCGGCTCCGAAGACCCCATCGACGCCAATTTGCCCAAAGTATATGGCGGAGGTCCTTCGCGCGACGGGGGAGCGTATGGATTGGAAACAATTTTTGAGTGCCTCCAATACGCCTCCAATCCGTCGTTGTACGATCGTTGGAAAACCGAATTTGGGGATAAAAATACGCCCGATTTGATAGATTTGATTCTCTGGCACGCCGAATTTGCCTACGCGCACGTTGCCTACCAAGGCCCTGTCGGCGCGCGCCACGGCTCGCTTGGGTACGAAGGACAGCCTCGGATGCAGTACGATTATTGGAACCTGCTCGATCAACTTTCGGTCGTTTGTGCCGCTTACCATGATTTTCTAAAGCCCTATTTGCCCCGCGAAAAATACCTCAAATACCGACAAGTCTGCCATGAAAAATGGATGGAATACGACCGCCATAAAGTAGTACGCTACTGGACGTACAGCAACAAATGGGTGGACGCAGGTTTTCAGGAGTTTAACGAAATGGGCAACGCTTACGGGCAGTCAGTGTTCAGCAATTTGTTTATGTATTTGTGCGAGAAAAACGAACCCGATGGTAAGCCTCAGCAGTACCTAACGTGGGCGCAAGAAAGTGCCAAAGACATTATCCGACACTGGGATTTTAACAACCCCCGCCACATGTGGTGGATTCGGAACGCCGAGCATATCACCCCGCAAGCGTTGGCCTATTTTTTACTGATAGCTCCCGAGTACGCTCCCCAAGGCACGAAGGAGAAATTGCAGGCTTGGGCTATACACATGCACCAAAAAACGAATAATTTTTGGAAATACCGCGTCCACAGCGAAACCGAATGGGCGCACCCCAAAACCAAAGAATTGGGCGGTGCCCCTGCCTTGGGTGGGTCGATGTTTGCCGTAGCGCATTTACTTAACGACCGCCGCTTGCGTGACATTGGGTGGGCACAAGTCGATTTTGTGTTTGGGGTAAATCCCGTAGGAGCGCATTTAAGCAATAAAAGTCCTGAACGACTCGCCATCAATGGCTACTGGGAAGGTGTCGAAAAAGGCTGGCCGTCGGCTCATCCGAATGGCTACGGGATGCTGGGCAAAGTACGCGGTACGCTCGATGGCTCACCGCTTGACAAAGATTTTCAAGAATCAGCCAGTACTACTCCCACAAGCAACGACCCCAAAGACTTGATTGGCAAAGATGCCTATGCCACCGAAGGTTGGTGTGTTTCGAACCGTGGTTGGCAGGCGACGCTCACTTTTTCGACGCTGGGTAGCCACCGAGTGACCCTTTTGGATGCTTCCGAAAAAGAAATCAAGCAAACCAAAACGGGACAAACGGTAATTATTGAGCTCAAGGCTGCCTTGAACATGGACTGGAACAAGGTAGAAAAAGGGCTTGTCACGTTGATAATAAACGGCAAAAAAAGCGATACGTTAGAGGTAATCGAAACGGGCGAAAACACGGGGGTTTTTCGGGCGACTTATGCCATTCCTACGGCCTCCCGTTCGCTACAAGTATCGTACGGGACGATGGGGTTTGCCAAAAAAGCCGAAATAATTGTAAGATAACATAGCAGCCTTGAAACGGTCTGCCGCTGGGAGGTCAAAACATTCATAGTCAAAACATTCATAGAAAGATGAAATTTAAGTTTGCCTACATTTTCTTTTTTGGTTTTTGGATTGATACTTTCAGTCAATCATCTAAGCCTTTGGTCTTAGAAAGTCAGTCCGTAAAAATGCGCTGGGAAAACAGCGCGCAGGGTTGGCAACTCAAAATGTTGTCGGTCAAAAAAGGTCAAAAGTGGACGAATATAAAAGTACCTTCGGGTGAAAACACGTTGCTCTATACCGCCGAAAAACCTTCAGACAAACCCGAACAAGTCCTTAAAAGCATCACGGGCGAAGAGTTTCCTGGCCCCAAATACCACTACCAAAGTAAATGGTGGGCCGAAAGTATCAGCCCTGTTTCGTTGAATACGGCGGGAAAAGCTGTTCATTTTTTTGCAAAAAAAGGCCAGCAAATCTCCGAAAACACCTTGACTTTTGAGCACGAAACGGAAGCTGCCAAGGTGACGACCGAGTGGAGCATTGATCCGAAATTCTCCACCGATATTATCGTTAAACAAACGCTGACGCCTAAAACCGCAGGCTATTTTTCATTGGCTACTCCCACGGTTGCCTCTGTCAGTGAAGCAGATATGGCTTGGGCGTCGGTGCCCGGGTATTTTCAGGGAAATTATATTCAACCCAACTTCGCCCTTGCGTATGCTTACGGGCATGGCGTTCCTGCCCTTCCTGCCGTCTATCGGGAGCGCTCGGCGAGCACGTTAAGCCCATTAGTTACGTCCAAAAACGGCATTACAATTTCGGTCATTCCCGACCCCGCACTGTGTCGTGACCCGTGGAAAAAAGACCAAAACACGCACCAAAACTGGAACATCGGGCTTTCGCACAAAAACCGCCGATCACAGCTTTCCCCCACGTTGTATTACCCCGTTTTGGGAGAACCTAAATCTGCGCTGAAAGCGGGCCAAGTAGTGACCTACTCGTTTCGTTACAGCCTGATTGACGGCGATTGGTTCAGGGCCATTAACCATGCCGCCTACGATATTTATCAACTCAAAGAAACCCTCGCACTGCGTCAAAGCAAACAATCGCTGACCGACCGTATCCAAAAAATGCACCATTATCTAACCGACCCAAAAACGTCGCTTTGGAATATTGAAGAGTACCAAGGGCTGCAAATAGGGGCGCAATCGTATCTGGGCGGTGTGGTGGGTTCCAATAAAGACGCCATGAAAAATTCTGATTATGGTGCGATGTGGATGTTGGCAAAGGCCACCAACGATAGCTTATTGACCAAAAATGTATTGCCTTACGCTCTGAATTTCAAGGTTATGCAGCAAATTTTCGACGAAGGTTTTTTCAAAGGGGCTTTGGCTGGTCAGTATTATTTGGCCAAATCAAAACGCTTTACCGAAGAGTGGGGAGAGGTTGTTGAACCTATTGCGGTGACGTATTATACGATGTTGGACATTGGCAATATTTTACTCTTTGAACCCAACAATCACCCCCTCAAAGAGCGGTTGCGCGCAGGAGCGGAATGGTTGTTGAACAACCAAAAGCCCAACGGAAGTTGGGTAGTAGCCTACGATCGAAAAACCGAGCAGGAGGCCTTCAAAGATATTCAGGATGTGCGTCCAACTTTTTATGGTTTGTTGGTGGCTTACCGCATGTTGAAAGAGCCAAAGTACTTAGTTGCGGCCCAAAAAGGAGCCGATTGGTTTGTGAAAAATGCCGTGAAAACAGGCAGTTTTCTGGGCGTGTGCGGCGATGCCCGCTACGCCCCCGATTTCGCCACGGCGCAGGCGGCTCAGGCACTGCTCGATTTATACGATATCACCAACGACGCAAAGTACAAAAACGCGGCCATTACGGCCGCCAAGGTCTATACCGCCTCTATTTATACACATCCCATTCCAAACCGTAGCCTCAAAACCATCAACGGTACGCAACGCGAAGATTGGGAGATTTCGCAGGCGGGCTTGAGCTTCGAACACGGCGGCATTTTCGGCTCATCTAATACGCACGGCCCGATTCAACTGGCGAGTCACGCGGGGCTGTTCATTCGGATGTATCAACTGACGAAAGAACCCATTTTTGCGGACATGGCGCGGTCGGCCGCTTGGGGGCGCGATGCCTTTGTGGATGCCAAAACGAGCGTGGCCTCGTACTATTGGAACGCCATGAGTCGCGGGGCAGGGCCGTATCCGCACCACGCTTGGTGGCAAATCGGCTGGCTTACCGACTACCTCATGTCAGAGGCAGAATTACGTTCGGGGGGGCAAGTTAAATTCCCGCGTGGGTTTGTGACGCCCAAAGTGGGGCCGCATCAAAGCTATGGGTTTGCGCCTGGCGTAATCAATGGCCAAAAAGCATGGTTGAAAATTGACGAAGACCTAGTCCAAATTGACAATCCTACGGTCGATTACCTCTTGGCAGAGTCGGAGAAGAAAGATACGCTTTTTGTGATTTTATTAAACAACCGCCTGCAAACCACCAACTTTCAAATTACTATCAACAGAAAATCTTACAAGAAGCAATTGGCAAGCGCAGGCTTTGAGGTGATGATGGTAGCGAAATGATTAGTGTTTTTTAGGGATTACAGGCAGGCCATACTTGGTGACAATATCTTTGATAGATGCCATTTTTTCTGCAAATAAAGGTGTACCATCAGCGCGTAGGTATTGTTGTTGTTTTAGTGAAAATAACAGCCTATTTTAATTTAATCAAGAAAACCTCATAACTTTTGTTTGGTAAAAATTTCAAAATCTAACATACTTTAGACACTTGAACTCACTGATTGATACTGCCGTCATCTTTATTTTCTCAGCTTTTGTACTCGGAATTGGGATGCTGTTTGCCCGCACGGGGCGCAACCTTAAATCGTTCTTCGCGGGAGGAGAAGCCGTACCTTGGTTCATTGGTGGACTGTCGCTATTCATGTCTTTTTTCTCGGCAGGTACGTTCGTGGCGTGGGGCTCGATTGCCTATAAACACGGCTGGGTAGCAGTTACGATTCAGTGGACGATGTGCATTGGTGCCATTGTAACAGGCTTGTTTTTGTCTCCGCGCTGGCGCGCCACGGGCAACCTCACGGCGGCAGAGTTTATCCGCGAACGCCTCGGTGAGCGCGTCCAGAAAACCTACATCGGGATTTTTACGTTAGTGTCAGTTTTTATCAAAGGGTCGGTGTTATACCCCGTTGCCAAGCTGGTGAGTGTGTCATTAGGCTTTCCCTTGCTTGAGTCCACCATCGTATTAGGAGTTTTTATGATTGCTTACACAGCCGTTGGCGGACTTTGGGCAGTGATGGTCACGGATATTTTGCAGTTTGTTATTTTGACGGCAGCGGTGTTTATTTTACTTCCACTGTCGCTCAGTAAAGTTGGTGGTTTTGAAAGTTTTACGCACCAAGTACCCGATGATTTTTTCAACTTTCTCCACGGCGAATATACCTTCGGGTTTGTGATGGCTTTTGTGTTTTACCACATTGCGTACATTGGCGGTAACTGGACATTTGTTCAACGCTATACCAGTGTCGATAGCCCCAAATCAGCCCGTAAAGTTGCATTTTTGTTTGCGGCACTGTATTTCATCAGCCCCATGATTTGGATGCTGCCTCCGATGATTTATCGCGCATTGAACCCAAGTTTGGAAGGATTGGATACCGAAAACGCCTACCTGATGATTTGTAAGTCTGTGTTGCCGCCAGGTTTACTGGGCTTAATGCTCACGGGGATGTACTTTTCAACTTCTGCCAGCGCCAACACGACCCTCAACGTCGTCTCAGCCGTTTTTACCAATGATATTTATAAAGGTTTTATCAATCCACAAGCCTCTGATCAGCAACTCATTAAAGTAGCAAGGCGCTCGTCGTGGGGATTTGGCTTAGGTATGATTGTGATTGCCTTGTTGGTGCCTGCCGCGGGCGGGATTGTCGAAGTGGTACTAAGCATTTCGGCCATTTCGGGTGGGCCACTGTTGGCTCCACCGCTTTGGGCGTTGTTTTCCAAACGTATCAACGGCAAAACTACTTTCTGGATTACCGTTGTCGGTTTGACCGTTAACCTGTTCTTTAAAGTACTATCTCCTTGGCTGTTAAACTTTAAACTAAGCCGCGCCGTCGAAACCATCGTGGGCATTGGTCTGCCGTTGGTGTTGCTTTTGGCTTACGAGTTGTACGCCCACTCAAAAGGACTCATAGCCGAAGAATACGAATCGTACCTGACCTCCAAAGCAACTCGTAAGGCCGAAAAACTCGCTGAAACCGAAGAAGAAGCGACCGAAGTCAAACGCCAAAACCGTTTTGGAATGCAGGTCATTGCGGGAGCATTGGTATTTGTTGCCGTGGTACTATTAGGATTAAGCGCCTTTGCGACGTCGGGTGGCTTAGTCACGGCGGGAATTGCGGTGACTGTTCTACTGGGGGCTATCATTCCGTGGCGAGCTGCTAGACGAATTATAACACCCTAAAGTACGTGATTAGAAGGGTGTAATAGGAAATTTCTAACCCCACGGCTTTAGCATGGGGAGATACAGATAAACAAAACAAACGGGCTTTAGCCCTGATAATCAACAAAAATGAAGCTGATAAGTCTATTCTTTTTACTGTCTTTTTCTACCTTGGCCCAATACAGTATTCGCCGTCCCGATGCTATTCCGTTGCACGGACAATGGTCGTTTGCCATGGATACGCGAGAAGTTGGAGCAACCAAAGGCTGGTACAAAGACAACTACGCCGTCGGGGGCTGGGACAAAGTAAGCGTGCCTCACTGCTTTTCGGTGGACCCGCGCTATCAGTTTTATACAGGAACTGTCTGGTATCGCAAGTCGTTTCCGTGGCAAGTGCAGGCGGGTAAACGCGTGATTTTACACTTTGATGCGGCCTATTATACTACGACCATTTGGCTCAACAATCAAAAAGTTGGAACGCACGAAGGTGGCTATACGCCGTTTCATTTTGACATTACCGATTACCTAAAATCAGGGGATAACGTACTGGCTGTTTCTATCAATAACGATACGTGGCAAACGGGTTCTATTCCTGGCGCGAAAGATAATGGCAACGCCAACGACCCTTTTCCAGGGTGGATTAATTACGGAGGCTTGATTCGCCCCATTTATCTGACCATTGAGCCTGAACTGTACCTCGAAAATCTTAAAATAGACGCTCAACCCGATTTAGCAACAGGAACAGCCAGCCTCCGTTTGCAAGCCCGCGTCCGCAATGCCTCTTCCCAAACCCAAAGCCCTAAACTAGCCATTTCCGTTTTGTTAGGTAATCAAGCTTTAAAATTGGTTTGGAAAAACGCTTCGTCCTCCGTTGCTGCTGGCAAAACGGGGCTGCTGGAGGCAGAAACATCACTCAAAGCCGCCGATGTAAAATTGTGGAATATTGACTCACCCCAGCTTTATCAACTTCAAGCCGTGGTGGGTAGCGATACCCTTTCAAGCTCGTTTGGGATTCGTAAAGTCGAAGTGAAAAATGCGCAATTGCTCCTCAACGGACAACCTATTCGCTTAGCGGGGGGGAATCGGGTGGTCGATTACCCAAGTTTAGGCTCGTTAGAGCCCGATTGGTTAGTCGAAAAAGACTTCCGATTGATGAAAGAAGCAGGAATGGAGTTTCATCGCTTGACCCACTATACCCCTAGCGAAACGTTTTACGAATTAGCCGATCGTTTTGGGATGCTTATTATTACTGAAGCGGGCAACTGGCAACTAACGCCTACTCAGATGGACAACGACACCATTCGTCAGAAGTTCAAACGGCAGTTTCAGGAAATGGCGGAGCGCGACTGGAACCACCCCAGCGTGATTGCGTACAGCGTTGGCAATGAGTATTTGTCCGAAACACCTTCGGGACAACGCTGGACCAAAGACATGATGATTTATGGCAAAAGCCTTGACCCTAATCGTTTGTTTACTTTCGCCTCCATGCGTCTGAATATTTTGCCCGCTAAACCTGAGGACGAGGCTACTCAGTACTGCGATTTCGTATCGACCAATACCTACGGCAATCACGCCAAAGCACTAGACCACATCCACACACTGTACCCCAGCAAGCCCATTCTCATCAGCGAGTGGGGAATGCGCGCCGATACCCCCACGGGCGAAGCAGGGCAAGTCAGTCATTTGGAAAAGGTAATGGCCGAGATTCGTAAGCGCCCTTATGTAGTAGGTGCTTCATGGTGGTCTTTTAATGATTACCAAAGCCGACACGCAGGCACGAACCCCAACGGCTATCGTCCGTGGGGGCTGGTGGGGCCGGAACGCAACAAACGCCCCCTTTACCACGCCCATCGAAGCGAAATGGCACCCGTTACGGTCGAAAAAGTGCGTTATCAGGCGGGCGGCCAAGGCGTTCATCAGTTGGTCGTACGGGTCAACAACCGAAGCGATTTTCCTGCGTATGCGTTAAAAAACTACATCCTCAAAGTGGGCGAAGCCACTTTTAACGTCCCCGATTTAGCCCCAGGACAAAGTGCCGAAATGGTGCTGCCAGTACGTGGTTTTGAACAAAAACTTACACTAGAAATCGTCAAACCCACGGGCTATTCGGTCATCAGTGAGACATTTGAATTAAAGTAGATTTTAAACCTGTAAAGTTTTGAAAACCTTACAGGTTTGACGCACAAGGAATAAATCATTTACGGTTAATAGGCCTGCAAGCCGAGCCACTGGAGCGGTTTCTAAAACCTTACAGGTCTCAGAACAAATAATTTTTGCAAACAAGCATGATAAAAGCAGAAGCCACAGAAAAAAGAACTCCAAAAAGCGTTCAATACCAAGTCGATTTGGTCGTCGTAGGTGGCGGATTGTCAGGGCTATGTGGGGCCATTACTGCCGCGCGTGCTGGAATCAAGGTCGTATTAGTGACCGACCGACCCGTATTGGGCGGCAATGCGTCTAGCGAAGTTCGGCTGTGGGTCTTAGGAGCCACCTCCCATATGGGCAACAACAACCGTTGGGCGCGCGAAGGCGGCGTTATCGACGAATTGTTGGTAGAAAACATGTACCGCAACCCCGACAGTAATCCGTTGATTTTTGATACTATTTTGCTCGAAAAAGCCATCAGCGAGCCCAATATCACGCTTCTGCTCAACACAGGCGTTTACGAAGTAGAAAAATCTGAGCCCGATACGATTTCAAAAATTCACGGGTTTTGTTCCCAGAATTCCACGCATTACGAACTCTCCGCACCGCTTTTCTGCGACGCTTCGGGCGACGGAATCGTAGGTTTTCTGGCAGGGGCGGCCTTTCGGATGGGAGCCGAATCGCGAGAAGAGTTTGGGGAAAAGTTTGCGCCTTCCCAAGAATACGGCGAGCTGCTGGGTCATAGCCTCTATTTTTATTCCAAAAACGCAGGCAAGCCTGTTAAATATGTTGCGCCAAGTTTTGCTCACGACATCACACAAAAAGTCCCCAAATTCCGTTCTTTCAACGCCAACGAGTTTGGCTGTAAGCTTTGGTGGGTCGAATACGGCGGCCGCCTCGATACTGTCCACGATACCGAAACCATCAAGTGGGAACTGTGGAAGGTGATTTATGGCGTTTGGGACTATATCAAAAACTCGGGCAATTTCCCCGAGGCCGAAAATCTGACCCTTGAGTGGGTGGGGCAAATCCCTGGCAAACGCGAAAGTCGCCGCTTTGAGGGCGATTATATGCTGATTCAGCAAGATATAGTTGAACAACGAACACATTACGACGACGTTGCCTTTGGCGGATGGTCTATCGACCTACACCCTGCCGATGGCGTTTTTTCCGAAATTGGACAATCGAGCTGCAATCAGTGGCACAGTAAGGGGATTTATGGGATTCCGTATCGCTGTTTTTATTCACGTAATATCAACAACCTGTTCATTGCAGGACGCATCATCTCGGCCAGTCACGTAGCGTTTGCATCGTCGCGCGTGATGGCTACGAGTGCGCACGGTGGGCAAGCCGTGGGAATGGCCGCGAAATTATGCATCGAAAAAGGGCTGTTGCCTCGCCAACTTTCGGAGACGCAACATGTTGCGTCTTTACAGCAAGAATTATTAAAAACAGGACAACACCTCCCCCAACTTCGCCTAAAAGACGACCAAGATTTGGTACAAACAGCCATCCTTTCGGCCAGCAGCGAGTTGGTGTTGAACGAATTATTGCCGTCAGGTGAACCCCAACCGATGGTTTTTTCGGTGGCTCAGCTGATTCCTTTCTCCAATGCACCTTTGGGTACAGTAATTCTCCATCCCTACGCCGACGAACCGACCGAGCTTCAAATCGAACTACGGGTTTCGAGTAAAGCCGATAATCATACGCCTGATGTAACGCTTTGTCAACAAACCATTTCATTGCAAAAAGGCCGCAACTGTGTGCATTTGGCGTTTGATGAAGCAGACTACCGTCCCCAACTCAATCAACTTCGAGCCGCCCAATCCGAAAGCACACTGGGCTACGCGTTTTTAACTATTCTCAAAAATGAAAAAGTACGCTTACAGTACTCCGACCAACGGATAACGGGGCTGCTGACCGTCTTTAATCAAATCAACAAAGCGGTTTCTAACTACGGAAAACAAGAACCTACGCAAGAAATTGGCGTGGATACGTTTGAGTTTTGGTGTCCACAGCGCCGTCCAGCGGGCAAAAATTTAGCCTTAAAGTTTGAACCACCTCTAAGCCTATTTCAAGCAAATCACCTAAGCAACGGTTTGCAACGACCCACGCACCAGCCCAACGCATGGGTAGCAAGTCCAGCGGACGTGCATCCAGCCGTGCGACTCTCGTGGGATAGCCCCCAACAGATTCGCGAGCTTGTCCTGCACTTTGATACCGATTTTGACCACCCTATGGAAACGGTCCTGATGTCGCACCCCGAAAATGAAATGCCGTTTTGTGTAAAAAATGTACGGGTTTTGAATCAGCAGCAAGAAGTCATTGCCGAAATCAAAGACAACCACCAAAGCCAACGTATCATTACGTTCTGCTGGCCGATTGAAACCACCTCACTCACAATTGAAGTAGAACATCCGTCAAAGGTAGTTCCTGCGGCGTTGTTTGAAATTCGGTGTTATGAGTGAAAACCTACCACATTTTAGCAAATTCCTTTGTTAATTTGTGGGGAAAAACCGTTGAGGAGTGTTACGAAATTGTAAATTTGCATTTTGTACACTTAAAACCGTAGCACTACCTCCACCAAAACATCCTTTATCAGATGCTTAACATTGTACTTTTTGGCCCTCCCGGTGCGGGCAAAGGCACCCAAGCGGCAAAGCTCATCGAGAAATACCAACTCTTTCACATTTCTACGGGAGATTTGTTCCGGATGCACATCAAAGAGCAAACCGAGCTGGGTAAGCGCGTAAAAGACCTGCTCGATAACGGGATTTTGGTTCCAGATTCCATCACAATCGAAATGTTGGAAGAAGAAGTACAAAAAAATCCTGATGCAAAAGGAATTATTTTTGACGGATTTCCCCGTACAGTTCCCCAAGCCGAAGCCCTCGATGCGTTTTTGGAGTCAAAAAGTAGTGGTATCAAAACCGTGTTGCAGCTGGATGTTAACGAGGAGGAACTAAAACGTCGGATCGCTGAACGTAAAAAAGTAAGCGGCCGCGCTGACGACGATGAAGATAAACTAGTAAAACGTATTGATGAATATTTCAACAAAACAGTTCACGTATTGCCTTATTATGAAGCACAAGGCAAGCTCACAGTTGTGAACGGTATTGGCGAAATCGACCATATTTTTGGTCAACTTTGTGAAGCAATTGAGACCGTGTAATAAATTTTAACGGGCATTTCATACATACTGTCCCGTTTCTTTACCAATTTTGTAACTCGTGTGACTCCATTTGGGTTAGTCACACGAGTTTTTTTATTGTTACTTATGGCAACTTCCAATTTTATAGATTACGTTAAGATAAACTGTCGCTCGGGAGCGGGTGGGGCAGGTTCTGCACACTTCCGTCGCGAAAAATTTGTGGACAAAGGCGGCCCCGATGGAGGTGACGGCGGACGAGGTGGACACATCATGATGAAAGCCAACTCGCAACACTGGACTCTTTTGCACTTGAAGTACCGCAAGCACATCAAGGCCGACGCAGGAGTGGGCGGAAGTGGGGCACGTTGCAACGGAAAGCAAGGAACTGACGTCATTATAGAAGTACCCCTTGGAACGATTGCTCGCCACGCCGAAACGGGCGAAATTATCGCTGAAGTGACCGAGCATGACCAAGAAGTGGTTTTACTAAAAGGAGGACGCGGAGGACTCGGCAACTGGCACTTTAAATCGTCCACTAACCAAACGCCCCTCCACGCCCAACCTGGCGAGCCTGGACAAGAAGAATGGATTATTTTGGAGTTAAAACTCCTTGCCGACGTGGGGCTTGTAGGCTTTCCGAACGCTGGAAAGTCAACGTTGCTCTCGACGGTATCGGCAGCAAGGCCCGAAATTGCCGATTATCCGTTTACTACGCTTGTTCCTAACCTCGGAGTGGTAAGCTATCGCGATTTCAAATCGTTTGTAATGGCCGATATTCCAGGGATTATTGAAGGTGCATCGCAAGGGAAAGGCTTAGGATTGCGCTTTTTACGACACATCGAACGCAACTCGATTTTGCTGTTTTTAGTCCCCGCTACTAGCGAAAACGCAGGAGACGAGTACCGCACCTTACTCCGTGAATTAGAATTATATGACCCAACTCTGTTAGATAAAGAACGACTTTTGGCTATCTCTAAAATGGATTTAATTGACGAAGAGAGCAAAGCCGATTTAATCAAAACACTTCCTACCGATATCCCGCACGTATTTATCTCGTCGATTATCCAGGAAGGTATCAGCGAGCTTAAAGACTTGATTTGGAAAACCTTAAATCCCTAACTCAAGGCCACTTCGTAATCCTAACTGCAAGAATTAGCATAACTTTCAACGCTTTTTAGCGAATGAGTATTGCTAATTTCTTTTAAAAATGGGTAGTGAAAAGAGAAGGGCTATAATTCATTTTGAGAAAGTAGTTTCGTAACAGAATATATATTCTACCACAAAGCAGAACAAATGAAATTTAGTAAAACTCACTTACTCTATTTTGTCAACTTTTCACTGTGGCTCATTTTACCTTTTACCGTTGCTGCCCAAATTAGCATTACGTTTCCTAACAGTCGCATTGTTTTCCAACGCGACAACGCAGGCAATGGCATTATTCCCATCACGGGACATTATTCTCAAAACATTGAGCGAGTAGAGGCACGAGTTATCCCGATGGTCGGTGGCCAAGGCGAACAAACCGACTGGCGTACAATTCAGCAAAGCCCTCAAGGTGGTTTTTACTCAGGAAGTATTTCGGTGAGAGGCGGCTGGTATGAATTACAAATCCGGGGAATTTCCAACGGCAACGTCATCAGTACCACCGAACTCCAGCGAGTAGGAGTGGGCGAAGTATTTGTTATTGCGGGTCAGTCCAACGCTCAGGGCTTTTTCAACTACGGTGCTCCTAGTCCAGGCGACGACCGCGTCAATTGCGTCAATTACTACAACGGTACTCACCAAAATAACTCTCTCCCCGCCCCGTCGTTTGTCAAAATGAGCGACAACAGCAATATAAGTCCCCGAGGGCTATCACCATGGTGTTGGGGAAGATTAGGAGATATTTTAACAAATCGACTCAACGTTCCCGTTTTATTTTACAATGCCGCATGGGAAGGAACTGCTTCTAAAAACTGGTCAGAAACCGTCGATGGAGGCACAACAGGCAGTATTTACATTAGCGCTACTTACCCAGCGGGTCAACCCTACGGCAATCTACGATTAGCGCTCAACTACTACGCAAGTCTCACGGGAGTCAGAGCAGTACTTTGGCACCAAGGCGAAGCAGACAATATTCTTAATACCAACGCCAACCTCTACGCTTCTAACCTGCAGGCTGTCATCAATAAGTCGAGACAACACTTTGGGAAAAATATGGGTTGGGTCGTAGCACGTGTTTCTCAATACAAAGGAAAAAATAACCAAGAAGTCATTAATGGGCAAAACCAAACCGTATTCAACACACCTGCGGTCTATTTTGGCCCCAATACCGATGTCATTCAAGTTCCCCGTCCTGACGGTGCCCACTTTCAAAACGACGGCTTGTCAGATGTAGCCAACGCTTGGGCTAGTTCTCTTGACGAATCTTTTTTTATTAACTGTTTGCCCCAAACTCCTACTGCTCCTTTGTACTCGGTGCGGTGTGCAGGGGGAAATCAGCTCAATATCAACATTCAAGGTCCATTTACCTCTGTTCAGTGGAACAATGGCACAGTGGGTTCATCGGTCAACTTTGGCCCAGGCACCTATAAAGCCACCATTCGCGACGCCTCAGGAAATACCTATTACAGCCCTCCTATTACGGTACCCAACGACCTTCAGAGTACCCCAGTTAGCATCGCTGTCGACGGAAAAGTTCCTTTGTGCCAAGGCAGTAGTATCAGCCTAACGTCAAGTAGCAGTGTCGACAATAGCTGGAGCACAGGCGCTACTAGCCAGCGTATTGATGTGTCATCGGCGGGAACTTATACCCTCACAACCAAGAATCTATATGGTTGCAGTAGCTCGGCTTCGTTCACGGTCACAACAGTTAGTTCTCCCCCTCCTTCTAAACCTACCATCAACGCATCGGGAGCGCTTACTTTCTGTCAAGGAAGCTCAGTCAATTTGACAGCTAGTGCCGCGACCGAGTACCGATGGTCAAACGGGGAGCGTGGTCAAACGATTACCGCTCGTAGCACAGGGGTTTACGAAGTTCGTGTCCTTGATTCACAGGGCTGTACTTCCGAACCTACCAGTATTACAGTACTTGTAAATACGCCTCCTGCGGCACCACGTATTAGTGCCTCGGGCAACATTTCGTTTTGCGAAGGAGGCGCTGTGACACTTTCTTCTGATTATGCAGCAGGAAATATTTGGAGCAATGGCGACCAAACGACCAGTATCCGAATAACAACTTCAGGGACTTACAACGTACGCATTAGAGACAACAACGGCTGTGATGCGATTTCAAACTCCATCAAAGTCACCGTTAACCCTCTTCCCAATAAGCCAGTAATCACGGCCGAACGCCCTCTTACTTTTTGTGAAGGTGACAGTACTGTTCTACTTTCAACCAACTCAGCGCAATACAGTTGGAGCAATGGCGCACGAAGCCGCCGTATCAGTGTTTTACAAGCGGGGACTTTCTCAGTATCCATTACTGATGCCAATGGTTGCTCGTCGTCCGTTTCTGACCCAGTTACGGTCAAAATCAACCCCCTCCCCGCAGCTCCGACCATCAGTGCAGACCGAGCCCCTAACATTTGTGAAAACGAGGTCATTAACCTTACTTCTACTTCTCAAACGGGTTATATCTGGAGCAATGGTCAATCGACTCGCAGCGTAACAGTCAATCTTACTGGGCAGTATTCGGCGCGTACCGTAGATGCCAACCAATGTCAATCTTTACCGTCAAATGTTATCGCTGTTACAGTGAATAGCACTCCTTCCAAGCCAACCATTACGGCACTCGGACCCACTACTTTTTGTGTGGGAGGCCAGGTGCAATTAACCACTAATTACACTACTGGCATTTCGTGGAGTAGTTTTCAGACCACCCAAACGGTTACAGTCACCACAGGAGGTGATTACCGTGTGCGCTACCGAGATGGCAACGGATGCGAGTCGGTTTCTGACCCATTCCGTATAACAGTCAATCAGTTACCTACGGCGCCATCGGTCATTAACGAACGACCTACTACTTTTTGTTTATTTGATAATACCGTACTTACCATCACCTCGGCGGGGAATTCTTTCAAGTGGAGTACGGGCGACACTGGCAGAAGTATCAAAACCTCCTCAGCAGGAAGTGTTACTGCTACCGTTTATGACCCAACGACGGGTTGTACCTCCCCCCCCTCCAATCCTATCACAATAACGGTCAACCCACTTCCCAATAAACCGACCATCAGCGTAGCAGGTTCAACGATTATATGTGCTGATAAATCCGTCACCCTTACTGCCTCGCAAGCCGCAGGCTATCAATGGTCTAACTCAGCAAAAACACAGAGTATCAACGCCAACATAGCTGGCAGTTATACCGTTGTGGTCCAAAACCAATTTGGATGTTCTTCATCAGCTTCTGACCCCATCATCATTCGAACTATCCCTTTGCCAAACCCGCCTTCAGTTATCGCCGAAGGACGTACTACCTTTTGCGAAGGCGAGCAGGTGGGCCTACGCGTAGATTCACCTTATGAAGTGACTTGGAATACAGGAGAAGTAGCCAAAAAAATCGTTGTTAAGCAATCGGGTAATTATGCCGCTAGTATTCGTAATGAATCAGGATGCCAATCCCCCTTTACAGGTGCAGTTCGGGTTGAAACTAAAACCCTACCTGCCACTCCTATTATCCAAAAATCAGGAATTTTTACTTTACAAGTGAGTAACCCAACCGCAGGCGCTACTTATACTTGGACTAACAATGGACAAGCGCTAAGCGAAACCAACGCTAGCATCCGAGCCAGGCAAGCAGGAAATTATACGGTACTTTCGTCAATCAAGCACAATGCAAACTTGACCTGTACCTCCAAAGTGTCAGCACCGTATGAGTTTGTCCTGGAAAACGTTAGCTCTCGCATAGGTATCTTTCCTAATCCAAGTAAGGATGGCATTATAACCATCGAAGCTTTAGAGACTTTGAGCGATGTAAACATCATTGTGTATGACCAAGCAGGTCGCACAGTGACAACCCAAACATTTACCAGCTTGCTGGGTCAGCAAAAACTAGATTTGAGCTACCTCCCGTATGGAACGTATCACATCAAAGTCATCGCCCCAGCATTCAACGAAAATCAAAAAATTGTTTTAAGCCAACCATGAGATTATTTGCCCTAATCGGATTTCCACTTACCCACTCCTTTTCAAAAAAATATTTCACTGAAAAGTTTGAAAAAGAAGGCATCAGCGGATGTCGCTATGAGTTGTTAGAATTGCCTAATTACCAGGACTTTCCACAGCTTATTGCTGCTCACCCCGATTTAGTTGGCTTAAACGTGACCATTCCTCACAAGCAAAATATCATTCCTTTTTTGGATGAACTAGATGCAGCTTCGGCGGCGCGTATTGGGGCGGTCAATACCATTAAAATTCTCCCAAACGGTAAGCTAAAAGGCTATAACACCGACTATTACGGTTTTCGGTCGTCGTTGGAGCAATGGCTCGATTCGTTACAGCGTACACCTACTGGACTCAAAGCCTTAGTACTTGGTAATGGAGGTGCTGCTAAAGCCGTTTTTGCGGCCTTGAACGATTTGCAAATCGCATATCAAGTGGTTTCCCGTCAAAAAACAGAAACAACGATTGGCTACGACAAGCTCACCGAGGAAGTTATCCACAGCCATTCTTTGATTATCAACACCTCCCCCGTTGGAACTTACCCCAAAATGGATGACTGCCCCGCGATTCCGTATCATTTACTAGGTAACCAACACCTTTTGTACGACTTGGTGTACAATCCTGCGGAAACGTTGTTTTTACAAAAAGGAAAAGAGCAAAACACCCAAACCCACAACGGACTTCCAATGCTACACCTACAAGCCGAAAAAGCGTGGGAAATCTGGAATGCAGAACAATAGCTATATTTTCACCAACGAAACGGTTTTCGGCAATGGCAGGACTCTTGGTTTTAGGTAAATTTTTACCTCCTCTTTTGCGCCCAATCATCCGTTGAGTAATCCCGTATTGTATGTAACCTCCAACACTTTATTTTTATGCTACGTCGCAAATTTCTCCAGCTCTCTGTAAGTATTGTAGCTTTAGGTTGCCAGCCACCTTCGGCCAAGTCTTCACGTCGATTACGCTTTGCCGTGGCCTCCGATGGCCATTATGGACAAGCCAAAACCGACTACAAAACCAACCACGAAAACATCATCAAGTACCTCAAGCAAGAACATGCCGAAAAAGGGCTTGATTTTGTGGTGTTTAACGGAGACTTGTTTCACGACAATGCGCAATTTCTGCCCGAAGTCAAACTGTACTTTGACCAATTGGGGTTCCCGTATTACGTCACGCGTGGCAATCACGACCACGTTACCCCTACTCAATGGCGCGAAACGTGGGGTTATGACCTTAATCACAGCGTAGAAATTGGCAATAATGCCATTATTTTGGCCGATACATCCAACGAAAAAGGGGAATACCTTTGCCCTGATATTCCGTGGATTGATGCTCAATTGGCGAAATTCACCAAAAAGGAGCACATATTTTTGTTTATGCACATTCCCGCCAAACTTTGGTCAGAGCACGGCACTACTTGCCCCGAACTGGAAAAAACGCTAGGTAAGTACCCCAACCTACGAGCCATGTTTCACGGACATGACCACGCCATTGACTCAGGAAAAACCGTTTCAAAACCCGCCTTTTTTGATGGGCATTTTGGGGGGAACTGGGGTGTCGATTACAAAGGCTACCGCATCGTAGAAGCGCGCAGTAGCAGTAGTTGCTATACGTTTCAGTGGAATCCCGAAAAACAGTTGAAAATCAACGAGCAAGTATTTTAGATTTTGTCGAAACAAAGTAGGAAGGTAGCGTGTTATAAAAACGTTCGTCGTACCTTTGCAGCGACAGTCTAAACAACCCATTCTTTCATCCACGTCTAATTCTGCTCCAACAGCATGAAGACCTTCCACATACCCGAATTTTATCGTAGTCGGATTATTACTCCTATTAAAGAGCTACGCCGCAAAAACGATAAGCTAAAACGCGATTTATCGCCGACTGTATTAGATTTCGGGTCGGTGAAGTTTCTAATTGCGCGGCATTTTGGGTTTTGTTATGGGGTCGAAAATGCCATTGAAATTGCTTACAGAGCCATCGAGGAAAACCCTGGCAAGCGTATTTTCTTGTTGAGCGAAATGATTCATAATCCTGACGTTAATCGGGATTTGCTAGAGCGCGGGGTGCGCTTTTTAATGGAAACCACTGGCCGTCAAATCATCCCTTGGGAAGAATTAAAGTCGGACGATATTGTTATTGTTCCTGCTTTTGGCACTACCATCGAAATCCAAAATCGTTTACAACTTCTTGGGATTGACGCCTATAAGTATGACACTACTTGCCCATTTGTAGAAAAGGTATGGAACCGTGCATCTCAGATTGGCCAGAAGAACTATACCATTGTCGTACACGGCAAACCGTTACATGAAGAAACGCGGGCTACCTTTTCGCACAGCAAAGAGGATGCCCCTACCGTCATTGTTAAAAATCAAAAACAGGCCGAGCGTTTGGCTCGCTACATCACAGGAGAAGCTACTAAAGAAGAGTTTTTTGAGGAGTTTAGCGGTCAATATTCGGTAGGTTTTGACCCTGACCAAGACCTCCAACGCATTGGGGTTGTTAACCAAACAACCATGCTTGCTTCGGACACGCAGGGAATTGCCGACTACCTCAAAAATGTGATGATTAAACACTACGACCTCGCCCCGCAGGAAGTAGAAAGTCGTTTTGCCAATACACGTGACACACTTTGCTACGCCACCAACGACAACCAAGATGCCACCTACGCTTTATTGAAAGAACAAGCTGATTTTGTGCTGATTGCAGGCGGCTACAACAGTTCAAATACCTCGCATATTGTTGAGCTTTGTGAAACCAAATTTCCTACGTACTTCATTGAGTCAGCCAACAAAGTTTTGAGCCGTACCCTCATCAAACACTATAACTTGCATCGTAAAAAAGAAGAAGTCACCGAAAACTTCATCCCAGACAAAGATTCGGTGACTATCATGCTCACTTGCGGAGCTTCTTGTCCTGATGCCATCATTGAAGGCGTCCTAACACGTATATTGTCTTTCTTCCCCGACGCACGTTCGGTAGACGAAGTACTGGAAGAATTAATCTGATTTTTTAAGGTTCGGGTTAGAAATAGCCCGAACCTCAAATCATTAAAGTGTAGCAATCAGCTTCTGATTAAGTACTACGTAATCGTCGTTTTTCGCTTCTTTCGCCAATTCAATCGACTTCATAGCCGTTGCTCGCGCGCCTGCTTTGTCACCTGCTTTTGCTTGAACTTTCGCTTTCAAGTGCAATACCCAAAACGCTGTAGGTTGAGCTTCTACGGCCTTGTTAGCCCACTCCAACGCTTTGTTAATGTCTTTTCCATTGTCGAAATAGTAACTAGCTGCTTGGAAATACGGACGGCTATCTACGGTCATTGCCGTGTTGATTTGCGCCATGATTTTGCTGTCAATATCGGCTACAACAGGGAATTCAACCGCCGTGTTTTCCCACAAAATTTGCACACTTGCCGATGAAGCCGTCAAGTTGCCCAACATAATTGTGAACGATTCGATGTTCATTGACAACTGCATTGGCTTCACTTTGAAACGAGCTACATCGTCTTCTGTTTTGTAACCTGTCAACCCTGAGTTGTTCGCACCCTTATTGATAATGATTTCCCATTCGTTGGCATTAGGCACTGAATAAATCGCGTATGAACCTGATTTTACAGGTATTCCGCCTACTTTTACATCTTCACCAAACGTAATTTTAGTAGCACCATTGGCACCTGTTCTCCAGATTTTTCCGAAAGGCACCAAATCTCCAAATACTTTACGGCCTTTCGCAGCAGGACGCGAGTAGTTGATTTCAATAGAAGAAAGAGCAAAATCTTGCTTAAGGGTTTGAGTTGGACTAGGAGCAGGCGTCTTGATTCCTTGCGCCATTGACCCTAACGAAATGAGGGACAAAAGAAGTACAGCGACTTTTTTCATTTGAGTTTTTAGAATTTTGTTTTGGAAAATAAACTAATACATTCGATAGGCTATTAGCTAAACTACAAACTCATTCGAGCGCCAAAAAATTCACCTGCCTACGTTTTTAATCCTATTTTTCCTGACGTACGTCATCTTTTCCCCCGCAGAATATCGCGACTTTTGAAGAGGTATGCTTGCCTATCTATGTATTTGATTTTACTAACAACTGCTTTCACATGGCCAAACAACACACCTTTCATATTCCTGTCATGGGACTGGGTTTTACGATGGAAACGCCCATCAAAGTGGCGCGTTACGGGATTTCGTCGGTGATTTCAATCATTGAAGACGAACTCATGGAGCGCCTTCGCGAATTATACAGTCCTTGGGTGAATGATTCCTTTGCACCCATTACTTCCCAAGAAGAAGATTACCGCGCACGGCGGATTACCGCGTACCTCAACTTGGTCAACCGTATCGTCAAACAGCAAATCGAGACGCTTCGAAACCTTCCTTTTGCGCTTGGAAATGACCTCGTGAAATACTTTGAACTCCTTCCTGACAACTCGCCCGTCAAGCTTATTTACCAAAAAATGACTACGCTCGAAGACGGCCCTGCCAAAATAGAGCTTCAAGAGCAGCTTCGGAGCGAAGTAAAAGCAGGAGCTATCGATGTCAATATTATGTCCAAAGTCGACCGAAATACTTACACCAAAGACGGCGAAATGCTTCCAAAGGAGTTTTCGGATGCGTTGTCGAGTTTGCGCGGATTTGCTACCAGCGAATTGGAATCGTCGGTAGTATTTTCGGCAGGATATAACCCACGTTTGTACGCCTACATCGACACTTTCCCCGACTTTTTGCCCGATGAAACGGGGCGATTGAAGAAAAAAATTATTCTGAAAGTGAGCGACTACCGTTCGGCGCTTACCCAAGGGAAAATATTGGCAAAAAAAGGTTTGTGGGTTTCCGAATTTCGAATTGAATCAGGTCTCAACTGCGGTGGGCACGCGTTCGCTACCGACGGTTTGTTGTTAGGGCCTATCATGGAAGAGTTCAAAAACAACCGCGAAGCCCTTGCCACCGAACTTTGGACACTGTGCAACCAAACACTCTCGGCTAAAGGAGCGCCTACCTTTGCGGCCGCTCCTCGCCTTCGGATTACGGTACAAGGGGGCATTGGAACCGCCAACGAAAATCAGTTTTTGCTCGACTACTACCAAGCCGACGCTACTGGCTGGGGAAGTCCGTTTTTGCTGGTTCCTGAAGCAACTAGCGTCGATGAGGTTACGCTTCACCAACTTGCCACAGCTAAGCCCGACGATTATTACTTGAGCCATGCGTCGCCGCTTGGGATTCCGTTCAACAATTTCCGCAAAAGCTCAGCGCACCTACAAATCGAAAAACGTATTGCCCAAAACCGTCCTGGAAGCCCCTGCTACAAGAAGTTTTTGGTGTCCAATACCGAGTTTACCGACATCCCCATTTGTGCCGCCTCTCGCCAGTACCAGCACCTAAAAATCAAGCAATTGCAAGAACAAGGGCTGCCTACCACCGACTATGAGACCCAACTTACGACGGTAGTCGAAAAAGATTGTCTTTGTGAAGGGTTAGGTGCTTCGGCCTTGTTGAAAGACGGTTTGGCTCCTGCCCACAACTTAAAGGCGGTATCGGTATGCCCAGGCCCTAACTTGGCGTACTTTTCAGGCATATTTACGTTTAAACAAATGGTGGACCACATTTACGGACGCACCAATTTGCTCAATTCGGTCAAGCGTTCCAATTTGTTTGTGAACGAGCTTCGGATGTACATCGACTATTTTGAGAAGGATTTGAGAAAAAATGCCGAACAACTTACGACCAAAAAACTTCGGTCACTACAGTTATTCAAAGCCAATCTTTTGGAGGGTATTTCGTACTACCAGCAGCTGATTCCGCAGCTCAAGAATGAAGCAGAGAGTTACTTAAACAAAATGCGGGCAGAATTGGCGCAGTTGGAAGAGGCAGTACAGCAAATTGCATTACCTGTGCCAGCAATGGCCTAATTGCTAGCCTCCCGAAAGTGTTGAAACTTTCGGGAGGCTATTTATTCTATTCAATCACTTTCGGTACGCGGAAATACATTCCATCTTGCGAAGGCGCATTGACCAACGCTTGTTTTCTAGGCAAGTGATTTCCGACCACGTCTTCACGCATCACGTTGATTTCGTCCGATATATGAGTCAAAGGGGCTACATCTGTCGTATCTAATTCATCCAACTGCTCCATCCACGACAACACGCTTTCTAAGCTTTTCAGCAACGGAGCTTCTTCTTCGGGTTTCACTTCCAAACGCGCCAAATGCGCAATCTTGTGAAGGGTATCTTTATCTATTTGCATTCTATCAGTTTTTCCACAAAATTACCACTTTATCCACAATTTGAAGGGATTGAATATTTTTTTGGTGGAAAACTGCAACCTTTTCTTCTTTTCGTACCCAAAAATACCGCCCCGATTTATTTGGACATCTGTTCTTAATTTTTGTGGGGTTTGGTGCCGCCCTCTTCATCGGATTCTCCGAAATGCTCATAAACTGGCTATTTAGAGTAATTTTGGCGGGAGTCGCCTATACCATTGTAGCATATTTTATGTCAGAAAAAGAGTAGTTTATCAACGTCTAAGCGTGCCGATATGGGAGTTTGTTGTATTTTTGTCAAGGCCAAGTAATCCTATTTTTTTTAAGTTATTATTTAAAAAAACCTTGAAAAATTTATAAAACTAGGCATCCACAAACGTCATTCTCATGAGCATCAAGTACGACAAACACATAGGAACCAAACAAAAAGCCCTTCGTATCAACTTAGACCGCCGCATTTATGGCTCTTTTGCCGAAATCGGGGCGGGTCAAGACACCGCCGCGCACTTTTTTAAGGCAGGAGGCGCTTCAGGAACCATCGCCAAAACCATGTCGGCCTACGACATGAAATTTAGCGACGAAATCTACGGCCCCGAACCCAGTGGTCGCTACGTGGTAGAATCGCGCTTGATGAAGATGATTCAGCACGAGTATGACCTTGTTGAACAACGTTTGGCCGAAAAACGCGGCGCCGATAGTCTGTTTTTTGCGTTTGCCAACACCGTCGTTGCCCTCAATTACCAAAAAAGCAACGAAGGCCACGGCTGGCTCGGACTGCGTTTTCAACTCACGCCCCGTGCTCCGTACAACGACGTGGTGATTCACATCAAAATGCTCGACAACGACAGCATTTTGCAGCAACAAGCCCTGGGAGTGATTGGGGTAAATTTGATTTATGCTTGTTTTAATTACTACAAATCGCCCGAAACGTTGTTGATGTCGTTGATGGATGACCTTGGCACCGACCGCGTCCAAATCGACATGATTCGGATTCAAGGCCCAGATTTTAGTCACGTTGACAACCGACTTTTGAGCTTATATTTGGTCAAACACGGCTTTACCGAAGTAGCCATGTTTGGCCCCGACGGGCAGGTATTGCAGCCGTCGGAAGCCCTCTACAAAAAACATATTTTGCTACTGCGCGGGCGACTTCGTCCCATCACCAACGTCCACATCGACATGCTTCGCAATGGCCTCAAGCAGTTTAAAGCCGAACCCGACGTGGACGAGAAAAAAGTGATAATGGTAGCCGAGCTAACGCTCCAAAACCTCCGTGGCCTCGAAAAAGACATCAACGAAAAAGACTTCCTAGACCGCGTGGACGTCCTGAGTTCTATTGGCCAAACGGTAATGATTTCCAACTACCACGAGTACCACCGTTTGGTGGCGTTTTTGGCCAAAACCACCCGCCTCAAAATTGGGTTGGTGTCGGGGGTTCCTAACTTGGAGTACATTTTTGAAGAAAGTTATTACCAAAGCCTCCCAGGCGGTATTTTGGAATCGTTTTCGACCTTGTTTAGCCGAAACGTAAAGCTGTTTGTGTATCCTACGTTCAAAAACGGAAAGCTTTACAACTGCCAAAACTTCGAGTTGTCCAACAATTTGCAGCCGCTTTTCCACTATTTGGTGTGCAACGATAAAATCGAGGACATCCGCGACTACAACGAAGAAAACCTACGGATTTCGACCGACCGCGTTCTCGAACTCATCAAGCGAGGCGAGCCTGGCTGGGAAGAAAGCGTACCCACCGAAGTAGCCGACATGATTAAAAATAAGTGCTTGTTTGGATTTCCGTGCGTAGTGTATGAGCCCAAAATGGCCGCGCACATTCACCAAGCGGTGGGGAATTTGTAAGATTACAGTAATAGAAAACATATCAATAACAAGTAAAATTTTTCCATAAATTTTCTTACCATTCCTTGATTTCTCTGATTTTGAGCTTCCTGCTTTTGAAAAAACGCCTTAACACCTAATTTTGTGCATAAATTGTTCATTATGCACAAAATCATTGTTAGTTGTCTGTTAGCTATTTGCGCAGGGATAGGGTCGAGTTCGTACGCACAGCAAACGGCTCCCAGCCCTACGGGCCTTCAACGAGACACTACCTACCGCGTCGAAACCACCGCTGTCGTCATCACCGCCGCCGTCCGTATCTACGATTTATCGCACGTTTCGGTCTGCCCTGGCAGCACCATCCTTGTCCCGTTCGACTTCGAGGGCAAATTTGAAGAAAAAAATCGCTTTTTGGTTCAGATTTCGGACGTATCAGGACGCTTTAGTACTATTTCTGACTCTCTTCGACATGGGCCCGCCCGTATTGTTCTTCCCCAAAACCGCACGGGTTTGGTCGCCGTTCGCGTGATTTCAACGCATCCTAACGTAGTCAGTACACCTACGCGCCTGATGGTCTTGCCTTTGCCCCAAGCTAAAATAGAAACCAACGACGGCGGAAGCATCGCTAAAATTGGCCCAGGCCAAGCCGCCACTTACCGCGTATCGCTCACGGGAGCCGCTCCTTGGTCATTCACTATTTCGGACGGTACCGTTGTAACCAATACCTTGGTCAACCCCTACGTGGCCCAAGTAAGCCCCAAGGAAACCACTTCGTACAAAGTTACGTCTATCCTCAATGCCTGTGGAAGTGGTACTAGCTCGGGCGAATTGGTGGTACAAGTAAGCCAAGATACCTTGCCCATCATTGCCCTTAAAGCCGTGCCCAAAGCAGGATTTCGTATTTGTACAGGAACGCCCTTTCAAATCAATTTTAACGCGACGGGTAAATACAGCATCGGCAACGGCTTCGTCGTCCAACTTAGTGATACTACAGGCCAACACTTCACCAATATTTCGGAACTCGCCACCGAAAGTCCGGTTATTACCAAAACCCCTTTTTCGTTGAAAGCGGGGAATTACAAACTTCGGGTCGTTTCTACTTTTCCAACAATTTCTAGCGATACCGTTGATGTCAATGTCTCGGCTCCTGCCACGGCTACCCTTCGCCGCGACTCGCTCGAAATTCCTGAAGGAGGCTTTACGAACCTTACCGTTAATTTTGGGGGCGGAGGCCCTTGGTTTGTATTATTATCGGACGGAACCTACCAAAACGATATTCGAGTGACCCCTTACACGTTAAAAGTAAGTCCAAACGACCCAACGACCTACAAAATCACCTCCGCTGGGGGATATTGTGGGGTAGGAACGTTTTCGGGGGCAGCCGTAGTCAAAGTAAAAATTCCACCTGCGACTATCACTACAGGCAACCTTTCGGATAAAATTATTTGCTCAGGCACCGAAATCACCGTGCCTTTTAAAACGACAGGACGGTTTGAAAATGCCAATAAATTCATTGTGCAAATTGCCGATACGAGCGGTAAATGGGTAAATCTTCCTACGGTTGGAGGATTGAGTGCACTCCGCGCTAAGATTTCGCCGCCCTTTCCCAAAGATACCCTCACCACGTACCAATTGCGCGTTATTGGCACCTTTCCGTTGACTGAAGGAGTTCCTACCAATATTAACGTAATGATGCCAAATGCAGCTTCGGCGGCTGTTACGGGCGGGGGATTGATTCGACCCGGGGGAGCATCTCGGATTCGGGTTACCTTCAGAAATGGCTTACCACCTTGGTCGTTTGTATTGTCTGACGGAACTACGGTGAACGGTACGTTTATCAATCCATACCAAATTACAGTTAACCCTCGCACTACCACCGAATACAAAGTGGTATCGCTCAATAATACCTGCGGAACAGGCATGACGAGCGGCCCTTCGGCCACCGTGACCGTGGATACCAATTAAGTGGAATGAACGTTTGATTACTCACGGAATGTGCGTCTAGTGGTTCACAACCAGACGCACATTCCGTGAGAGTTGTGAGCACCCCGATTCACATTAATTTTTCTTACGATAATCGCCGCGAGAGAAGAACTTTTCGATAAAGCAGTACATCAAAATAAAGAAATAACGACTTCCCATTTCTTTGATTTTGAGCTTTGACTCACCGTACTTGCGGTTAGTCCAGCTATTAGGAACAACCGCATAGCTATATCCTCGCACAATAGCTTTGAGCGGTAATTCTACCGTTAGGTTAAAGTGAGGAGAAAGAAAAGGCTTAAGCCCTTCCATGGTTTCGCGCTTGTAGAGTTTAAAAGCATTAGTAGTATCGTTGTACTTAATGCCCATCACCATCCGAATGATAAAGTTGGCCAAACGGTTGATGACTCTCTTAACCGTTGGATAATCATACACATTACCGCCCTTACCCCAACGCGACCCAAACACTGCGTCGTAGTTTCCTTCAAGCATCTTTTTATAAAACTTTACCAAATCTTCGGGGTCGTCCGACAAATCGGCCATAAAAACCGCTACGCAGTCACCCGAAAAACGCTCAAGACCGTAGCGAACCGCATACCCAAACCCGTTTGGCCCTAAGTTGGTCTCGTACACTAGCGTCGGAATCTCCGTCGACAATTCCTGTAAGACCTGTAAGGTATTGTCTTTTGAGTTATCGTTGGTGACCCAAATCTCGTGCGGGATGTCGTACTTCGACAACGTAACGTACAACGTTTTTAACGTTTGTGGGATAGAATCTTGTTCGTTATAAGCAGGTATGACAACGCTTAATTTCATTTATAGAGCAGGTCCCAATCGTTTTTTAGGGGAGTTTTATGAATGACTTTGAGAGAATTACTTTAAGAGGATTATGCAGCAAAATTGACTCATTTTGACCTAATTTCCAATTTTTTCCAGTAAACGGTCGTAATACTCAAGGGTTTTCTGAACAGTAGTATCGTAGTTAAAATTAAGCCACTCATTGACATCGGCAAACATTTGGCGTCGATTTCGGAGAAAGTACGGGTTAGTAATTGCGTGAACGTGACTGAGGCCTCCGCGGTGTTTTCGGTATTTTCCCATTGTTTCGGACAAATACCCAATTTTCCCACGCGCTGCCAATTGAATCACCAATGCCCAGTCACCCGCTGCTGCGCGGTGATGCCATTCGGCAAAGCCTTCATTACGCAGAAAGTTTCGGTACAACAAACTCGCTGTTCCAATAAACCAGCGGTCTTCCAACACATCCTTTACAGTAGAAACTACCTTTTGGTCGGCTTCATTGAAGGGGTGACTTGGCGAATTATCTTCGTAAATCACCTCCAAATTATGGTGACAAATCGCAAAATCGGGGTGAGCTTCCATAAAGTCGACTTGCTTTTGCAACTTTAGCGGGTCAGTCCAATAATCATCTCCTTCACAAAGCGCCACGTAGTCACCTTGGCAAGCTTTGAGCAAAAAAAGTACATTGTTTCGCCCTCCAAACTCCCGTGGCTCTTTCGGCCCTAAGTTTTCAGGGTGAAGATACGCCCTAATTTTATCAGGAAAACGCTCGGCGTATTCTCGAATAATACTCGGGGCGGCGTCGGTAGAAGCATCGTCGCCCACCACAATCTCAAACGGAAACGTCGTTTGCTGCATCAACGCTCCTTCGAGCATTTGCGCAATGTATTTTTCATGGTTGAAGGTAGGAACACAAACGCTAACTTTCATCGAGAAGACTCTTTCAAACGGTGAGGCAACAGTGCAAAGAAGCTATAAACGTGCATCATCCACTTTGGAAGCAAGTAATCTCGGATAATTTCTTTGGATATTTCACGAGGAGGTTTTCCCAATTGAAGGTATTTCAACGCCAGTACCGCCCGCCGAAAATAACTCTTTTGGTACTGTCGAGCATCGAGCAACATTCGGTAGTAACGCGCGATGTTAAGCCGCAACAATGAATGATAGTTGTAATCCAACTCTTTATCAATGCCTTCGTACATCGCAATGCGGTTATACAAAAAGCGCGCATCGCGATAATGGTCTTTAAAACTTGCCCCTCCCCTATTTTTCCGATATACCGACATTACCCCTGGCACATATCCAATCGGTCCGTGCTTGGCCAAAATCACGTATCGCGGAATATCTCCACTCGATGATTTCAAAAACCACTCAGGGTAACGCATAATGCCATTTTTAAACATGACTGCCGACGTAGCCATGAACCAAATTTCGTCTTCTCCTACCAAATCAGCGGCTGTAATAACTTCTTTCTGATCGGGTGCATTAAGTTCATGCGAGGGCGTACCGTCTTCGTAGGTAATGAGGGCGTTATGAAAACAAGCCGAAAAATCAGGATGTGCCTCCATGAAATCGACTTGCCGTTGCAGTTTCTGGTCGTCAATCCAGTAATCGTCCCCATCCATCGGGGCGATATACGTTCCTTTGGCCAGTTGGAGGGTCTCGATGGTATTAAAAAGACCATTTTGCCCCAAGTTTTTGGAATGCAAAACGGCCTTTACTTTATCAGGGTATTTTTCTTGGTAAGCTAAAATAGTTTCTTGCGCACCGTCCGTCGAGCAATCGTCTCCTACCAATATTTCAATATCAAAATTGGTTTTTTGAGACAAGGCACTTTCAATGGCTTTGCCAATAAATTCTTTCTGATTGTACGTAAGAATCGCAACGCTTACTTTAATCATACGGCAGGTGTTGGTGAAGCGAATACAGCTTCAAGTTTTTCTACTGTAGGAAAATTTGGAGTCACCAATTCGGCCTCTGGCTTATAAATATAGGCCATCGGGTATCCTCTTTCGATAAAAGTAGCTTCGGCCAAGTTATTGTAACGAAGCTGTACCGACCAGCGAATGTTGTTGGTGATGTTATTGCCCGATTGGTGCACTAGGAACGCCGAGAAAATCAGCAAATCTCCTACTTGGAATTCAGTTTGGACAAAATCTTCGTCGTTCAATTGGGCAGTAATTCCTCCCTGGTATCCCGACGTACTCGATTCCAGCAATCCCCATGTATGGCTGCGCGGAATCACCTGCAATGCACCTAAGTCGGCACCTGCATCCACCATCGGAAACCAAATTACCGTGCTATCGAGCGACCCTTGACCCGTACGCCAATCTTGGTGCGCATCAAGTTTCCAGTGCTTGCTACCGTCTTTTGATAGAAAACGGCTATTAAATTGCATGGCAGGGCGAGCACCTATAACAGGCTGTTCGATGCCTACTTCTTTCAGGAGATTGACAATTTTTTCACTTACCGCAAACTGGTGAAGCGACAAGCTGTGCTGTACCGTAACGCCTGTATTTCGAAACGCTGTAAAGTCTTTTTCAAAAAACTCAAACATAGCGTTTTCAAAGGCATCACGGTCGTCGATATCGACAGTACGCTCCGTAACACGCTTTATTTGAACGGCAAATATTTCACGCGCTTCGCGGTAGATATTTTCCACCATGCTTTTATCTAAGAAGTTACGAATGAGTAAAAACCCATCCTGACGAAATTGCTCTGCTAATGTTGACATGGTTCTGATTTGTTTGGTTTAACAACCCTCAATGTTACGAATCACGGCCTTTTGAAAGTATGACCTTGGTCAAAATCAAAAGTAAAGTTACAACAAACCTTCCAATTTTTAGTCTTCCCAAACGGCGTAACCGAAGCCCGCTGCTCCAAAACCGTTGCCGTTGTACAACAAGTACTTTTTACCTTTGTGTTCGTAGCAATAAGCGTAATCAATCATGTTGTAATCAAAGTCGCCTGGCGTTTCTGACTTATGAATCCCAACCAGATGGTCTTTTCGCTCCCAGTTTACTCCATCCAATGATTCGGCATAGCCGAGGCGATAGCTTTGGTTGCGGTTGGTACGGTAGTCGCGTGTGTGGCGGAATGAATAATACATTTTGTAAACACCATCTTCCTTAAATACACTTGGACGACCAACAGCGTGTAAGAAATCGTCAAAATCAAGCGTTGGTACATCACTGATATTCCAGTGAATGCCATCGGTAGAAGTAGCCGATTGACAACGATAGTAAGGCTCAGGGTAGCCGTGAATGTACTCACATTTGTGCCCTGAAATGTACCACATCCGCCAAGTGCCATCTTCTTCGCGCATCACCGAAGGTTGCGCTGCCCAAATGGGGTTTTGAATGCTACGATCCATAATAGGCCCCGTAAACATCTTTGTAAAAGTCAGTCCCCCGTCATGGCTTACCGAAAGCCCCATTGACAGGCGGTACGAATTGTGCGTACGGTTCCAGCCCGTGTAGTACAGCCAAATATCGCCGTTGGGCATATCGACAAACCACGCTGGCATGGCACCCGTTTCGTCGTATTCGCCTGGGCCACCTAGCTCCAATACGGGCTTGTCGTGGATATATAAAATCTTTTTAGGGTCGTCGTAGTCTACGTCGATAAACGTAGGGCGCGACTGTCCTTTGTCATCGCGCGAAGAGAAATAAATACGTAAAAAATCGGGGTGTTTGTACGCATACGGCACTTGTGCGTGCGAGCGGCTGTGCGCCAACGACCCATCAGGTTTATAAATTACTCCTTTTTTTTGCCAAGCCATTTTTGTTTGCAATTTACTGTTGACAGATTTTCTGCTCTATGTTTTGAGACTATATCATCTAATCGGTTGAGAGCAGCCCTTTGATAGGGCCCGTTTTGCATCTAACTATCGTCTGACGCATACTACGGGAGCAAGCCTCAAACCTAGGCTTTTTCTGCTCTCAAGCGCCAGTTATCCACAAAATCTTTGCCAGGAATTGGCAAATCAATGTCAATTTCTGGAGCTTTTGCGGCGACGGTGTATTGCATCACATAAAAGCAGTTGCCAAAAATATAGTGCAATTTGAAGTTTTCAACATTGGCAGGTAAATCGGCGATAGGTACCTCGGCACGAAACAACGGGTTGGCTTTCCAAAGCGTTTGGTACGTACGTTCGTTTCGAAGCCACGGCGCCATACTTTCGTCTCCAATCACGACTTTCCCTCCTACTTTCACCACGCGAGTAAGTTCCGCAAAGGCTTTTTTACGCTCCGAAAATGTATTAATACCTCCAAAATGGAAAACTGAGTCGAAAGTTCCATCTGCAAAAGGCAAGTATGAGCCATTTCCCAAAAAGAAATGAATATTGACGTCCTCCGCTTTCAATTTCTGCGTAGCAAGGCGCAACATATTGGGAGAAAGGTCCGACAATACCGCCGTTCCACCTGGGCTAATCTGCTCAATAATCAAAGCTGAATCTTTGCCTGTTCCTGCTCCAACTTCAAGCACGGTTTGGCCAGGTTGCAAGTCCATCAATCCAATCATAAATTGGCGAGTAGTCGCTTCATCGGAGTGATTCAAGGTTTCAAACACCCACGAAACGCCACGGTCATAACGTTGATACGCTTGGTCGTAGAGGTACTGCTCGCGGGCATCGTCCTCAAACAACTCACGAGGATGCACCATGTCGATGATGTTTGAATCCAACACCGGATAAACTGTGCCATCGGGAGCAGTAAGCGATTGGCCGTCTTCGGCAACTTGTAACGGCTGTCCCGTTTTAGGGCAAACCAATGAATCAAGAAATTGAGTATGTGTCATTCTATTAGGATTCTAAACTAGTCATCAACAGGGTCAAAATTAACGCATCTTTTATACTTTGGCAAAGATGCTTTCTAGGCCAAAGGAGGGATTTATTATTGGGTTCGTACAAAAACACGGGTATTTTCCACTTCTCCCACCAGTCGATAGTGCGCTTCAATCAAAGCTTTTAGTTCAGGAAAAGCTTCATGCGCTTGCGTTGCGCGGTCGTTGAGCCATAGACTATTGGAGCCTACGGCATCCACAAACACTTTAGGCGTATTTTGTTTCAAATCAGCTAGATAACGTTTGTAATAAATCTCCCGCATCGGGTGCGGATAAATACAACGCTCTGAGTGGTTCTCGGCCGTTCCTTGAGGCATTTGTGTTTCTACGTGATACCGACACATCCACCCCCAAATCACCAAACGGTCGTTAGACGTAGCGTATTGCTGTATCAATTTTGATACTTGACTTACAGGCACGCGGTGGTCGGCCGTCGAAAGATAGGCATTGAGCGGCTCGCGTTTCAGCACTTTGTAGCCAAACCAGCCTGCCCACACCCCCAGAGTGAATATTGCCAGCGCCGCTATTGGTTTGGATTGGGTCGTATTAATACCCAACGCCACCATCAATCCAAATGGATAGATACACAGATTGAGGTAATGTACAAAGTCATTTCCCGACTTAGTGGCGGCATACAACGCTGTCAGTAGCCAAAACACGACAAAATAGAACAGTATTGTTTTATTTTTTCCTCCTATAAACGCCAAAAGCCCCAGCGGAAAGGTAGTTAGCAAAAACGCTATAAAACTCGGACTTTTGGCGAAAAAATGCGGCAAACGAAGAATAGAATCCGTCAACGAACTGCCTCCCGCGTAAATGAGATTTCCAAGAACGTAAAAATTCCAAAAATCGTCGAGCACGTCATATGACCATGCCCAAACCAAGGTCAATACAGGAAAAGTCACTGCGCCAAGTACTAATACGCCGAGTTTGGTCATCCATTTTTCCGTATTCCAACTCTGTACGATTGCAAATAGGCCAATGACGGCAGCTTGAGGTACTACTTGAATCTTAGCAAATGGACTCATGCCTAAAACCAGTCCAAGCAAAAACCAAGGGGCTATTTTAGGGGACGGGTTCCAATTTTTGGACAATAACCAAAGCCCAAGATTCAAAATCAATACCGGAAGTTGTTCGCTTGAATAGTGTACAAAATCGGCTTCTTGGGTAAAAGCGAGCAAAAACAACGGCGGCAGTAGCGCAACGCGAGCAACAGGCTCTCCCCACCAATTTTTCAGACTGCGGTAGAAAAACCATAAACTTCCCAATACACAAAGTAAGCCCACCAAGCGCCCCGACGTGAAATCAATGGTTCGTCCAAAAAACGAAGGTAACAAAAGGGCGTAATTATCAAGCGGGCCAATAGTGGTGCCATCCACCGACTGCCAATAGATTGGGTACTGCTTGAGGGTAATGGCGTGAGCCAACATCTGGCTCTCGTCGGGGTTGATTTCTTGATTAAAAATCACCACGGGCAAGCGCATAAACAACAGCAAAACCGCCGATACCCCCAAGACAAGAATTTCTTGAAAGGGTTTATGTTGCCATAATGCCAGCACTACTATCATTCCTGCAAGGAGATAGCCGAAAGCCAAGTACGCTATGGGAAAATCATCGAAACTCAACACCATTACTTATTGGTTATTCGCGGATGAACACTACATTTCAACTTATGTCTTCTACTTTCTCAATAAAATCGCGGTACTGAAGCACAGGAATAAACTGCTGCTGAGTGCGATACTGAAGAACCATAAAAACAAGAAAGAGCGAAATCAAAAACGACTGAAGTACCACAATCAACAAGGCCGAACTGAGCGTAGATGCCCACCCTGGTGAGGCGTCGTTCATCCACTTTAAGAATAATACACCACAAATTACCAGCAACGCCGCCAATGACATCCCAATTGAGAAGATTAAAATACGAACTGCCGTTACATCAATCAGCACCGAAATAGTACTTAGTCCGTGCAATACTAGCGACACAAAGTTCATCTTACTTTCGCCCGCCAGACGTTTTCCTCGTTCAGTAGGTACAGCTACGTACGGAATCCGTGACCTAATAATGCCACCAGGAAAATTGTTCCATATTTCGGAAACACGCACAAGGTTTTGCAGACGTCGTTGCGGAATCAAAGAGAAGTTTCCAAACGTAATTACTTTCCCCGTTAACTGGCGGAAGATAAATTTGTAAATACCGTAGAAGAAACGAAAATTGAAGCTTTCTTGCCGTTTGGTACGTTGGGCAAAAACGATGCGGTCGGGGGCTTTTTCCGAAGCATCTACCAGCGCATTAATATCTTTGGGAGCGTCTTCGCCATCGGCATCCATCACAATCACTTTTTCGCACGACACCTCTTTAGCAATATAAGACAACCCAATCGCAATGGCTCGTTGATGGCCCAAATTACGGTAAAGGCGCACAATTTGCACCTGTTGCCCTCGAAACGCCGTCAAACGTTCTAGGTCTTGGCTAGAACAATCATCTACAATAACCAAAGACATAGTAGCCAATAGTTCGGCCACTACGTCTTGATTAATGCGTTCGATAAGTAGGTTTAACGCCTCCCAATCGTTGTATTGCGGTATGAGTATGACGTATTTTGAAGTCATTGAATGTGTTATCAGTTTAACAGATAACAGTTCTACACAGTCATTGCCAAACGAGCGGCGATACCGTCGTGTATTTGACCAAGTGTTTGTTCAAGGTCATACGTCCAGTTCCAATCTGGATAGTGATTCTTGAATTTGGTCAAGTCACTTACGTACCAAATATGGTCACCGATACGATTCGTTTCTGAATAATGATACGTCAATTTTTTACCCGCAATTTTCTCACAAATTGCGATTGCTTCCAACATTGAGCAGTTGGCATGACGACCACCACCCGCGTTGTAAGCTTCTCCTGGACGTGGGTTTTGGTAGAAATGCCAGAACATATTCACCAAGTCGTAGCTGTGGATGTTGTCACGGACTTGCTTTCCTTTGTAACCGAAGATGGTATAAGGGTTGCCCGTAATCGTACACTTCATCAAATAAGCCAAAAAGCCGTGCAACTGCGCACCTGAATGATTAGGCCCCGTCAAACATCCACCACGGAATACCCCCACTTTCATGCCAAAATAACGGCCGTACTCTTGGCACATAATATCTGCGGCTACTTTCGACACTCCAAAGATAGAGTGTTTGGTATGGTCTAAGCTATGGTGCTCGTCGATACCATTTTTGAAGTACGCATGGTCTTCTGAAATTTCCCAACGAGTTTCAAGTTCTACCAACGGCAAGTAGTTAGGGTTATCGCCATATACTTTGTTGGTTGAAGTAAAGATAAACACTGCTTCTGGGCAGTTTTGGCGGGTCATCTCAAGCATATTGAGTGTTCCGACAGCGTTTACTCCAAAGTCGGTAAAAGGCTCACGAGCCGCCCAGTCATGGCTTGGTTGAGCTGCTGCGTGAACAATTAATTTGATGTCGGTTCCATATTCTTTAAAAATAGGCTCCAACTGGCTCACTTCACGAATATCTGCACTGTAGTGCTTATAGTTAGGATGGGCATCTTGCAAACGATTACGATTCCATTCCGTGTTACCATCTTGCCCAAAGAAATATTGACGTAAGTTATTATCTACCCCAATGACGAGGTCAAATTTATCAGCAAAAAAAGCGACTGACTCGCTTCCAATCAATCCAGCCGAACCAGTGACAAGTGCAATGTTCATATCAAGAATCGTCTTTTGAAGTGTTGTGTATATCGGAAAATTTCTATTTTTCTCTTTCAAAGATGTAAAATAAGCCAAAAAAGTTCAATTTGCCTAATCCGTAAAATAAGTCAACTAGTCCGCTTTATCCAGTTTAAAACTAAAGGTTGTTCCTTTCTCTACTTTGCTAGCCACCGAAATCTTGGAGCCGTGTGCACTCAGGATATGCTTTACAATAGCCAAGCCCAAACCAGTCCCTCCTTTTTCCCGCGAACGGCTTTTGTCTACCCGATAGAAACGCTCAAACAGACGTGGTAAGTGTCCCGACGGAATCCCTGGCCCATCATCACGTACTGATACCACAAAGTGCTTTCTTTCTTCTTCAAAATGGATGATTACCTTTCCGTTGTCATTGCCGTATTTGACCGCATTTTCAATGAGGTTGGTCATTACCTGAGTGATACGATACGCATCTGCTTTTACCCACACGTGTTCCAGTGAGTCAGGTTTAATTTTGAGGACAGTTTGTCGTTGATTGGCTTTATGTTCCAATTGTTCGCACACCTCTAGGGTCAATAATCGTAAATCAACTCGTTCTTTATGCATCCGAATTTCTCCCGTTTCCATTTGCGAGAGTGCCACCAAGTCCTTGACGAGAGCATCGAGTCCATCCAAACTTTTGGCCGCCTTTTGTAGAAACTTATCTCTCACTTTTACATCGTCCATGGCCCCATCCAAAAGTGTGTGAATAAATCCTTGGGCTGCAAAAATGGGGGTTTTCAACTCGTGCGATACGTCAGCTAGAAACTCCCTTCTGAAAATTTCCAGCTTTTTTAGCTCGTCGATTTCCTGCTGTTTGCGGGCTACATACACAAAAATCTCTTGGTTGAGTTTTTTCAGCGGATTGGCATTGCTAATAATGGCCTTACGAGGAAAGCTAAAATCTTTGAGTTTGAGCCGCTGAATAGTTTGGTGCATTTTGGTTACTTCCCTATAAACCAAAATCTCTATAGCATACATGACCAGAAAAAAAGCAGCCGAAAAACTGGACAACCCAGCCACAAAAAGCATACTTTGGTTAGTGCCGCTAACAAACGAAAGAAACGTGACAGTGATGGCCGAAATAACGAGTGCGAGCAGAAAAGCTATAATCCGAGGAGTAAATCGCATGACGTAAAAGATGTCTGTACGGCAAAGTTAAGCAAATATTTTTCCTGAAATTTTAAGAAAATATTTTGTCTTATACTTGACTATCTATAACTTTGCACTCCGTTTTGAAATTTTGAAAAGCAATGGCAAAGAAAGGTAACAGAATACAAGTAATTTTGGAATGTACGGTTCAAAAGGAATCAGGCGTTCCTGGCATGTCGCGTTACATCACGACAAAGAACCGTAAAAACACACCTGCCCGTATGGAAATGAAGAAATACAATCCATACTTGAAGAAAGTAACGGTTCACAAAGAAATCAAATAATTGGTTATTTGTTAATCATTAACTAGTTAATTCGTACTGTTAAACGATTGACCATCAACCTTTAACAATCTTAACTGATACTTACAATGGCAAAGAAAGTAGTTGCAACCCTGAAAAAAGAAGGTGGTAAAACTTACGCTAAAGTGATTCAAGCAGTAAAGTCTCCAAAGACTGGTGCTTACACTTTCAAGGAAGTTATCGTTCCTACTGATGAGGTACAGGCCGCGTTGAAAAACTAATTCGCAGTCTCTGTTACCACAATGATATTATAAGAAAGTCCCCACAAGGGACTTTTTTTGTTGTACATTTGTTTCAGTGTAATATCAGCATAAATTTGCTGTCAACTGTAAACTGTAAATGGCCGCCACTGTGGCCCCGCTACTATAACATGGGTTTATTTGATTTTTTCTCGAAAGAAAAAAAAGAGTCACTCGATAAAGGACTCGAAAAATCAAAAGAAAGCTTCTTTGGGAAATTGAGCCGCGCAATCGTCGGAAAATCAACCGTCGATGAAGAAGTCTTAGATGAGTTAGAAGAGATTTTAATTAGCTCAGACGTGGGTGTAGGAACCACCGTCAAAATCATCGAGCGTATCGAAGCACGGGTATCAAAAGATAAATATACTAGTACCAGTGAACTCGATAATATCCTTCGTGACGAAATTGCAGCGCTGCTTACTGAGAACCAATCACTTGATATTAAAGACAGCTTCGAAACCGAAAACCTGCCAAAACCATACGTAATTATGGTAGTGGGCGTCAACGGAGCTGGCAAAACAACTACGATTGGTAAACTAGCCCATCAGTTTAATAAACGTGGCAAAAAAGTAGTATTAGGCGCTGGAGATACGTTTCGTGCAGCAGCCGTGGACCAGCTCAAAACCTGGGGACAACGCGCAGGGGTACCCGTTATCGAACATGGTATGAACACCGACCCTGCCGCCGTAGCACACGATGCTGTCAAAAAAGGAGTGGAAATGGGGGCCGACATAGTGATTGTGGATACTGCTGGACGCTTACACACCAAAGTCAATTTGATGAACGAGCTAACCAAAATCAAGCGCGTGATGCAAAAAGTATTACCTGAAGCTCCCCACGAAGTTTTACTTGTACTCGACGGAAGTACAGGCCAAAATGCCGTCATTCAGGCCAAGGAATTTACCAAAGCCACCGAAGTAACAGCACTCGCTATTACAAAACTCGACGGTACTGCTAAAGGAGGTGTTGTGATTGGCATTTCAGACGAATTCAAAATCCCTGTCAAATACATTGGAGTAGGCGAACGCATGGACGACTTGCAAGTGTTTGACCGTGCCCAGTTTGTTGATTCTTTATTTAAAAAATAACCGCCCAAAAGCACGAATAAAAAGAAAGCCGACCCTCAAGAGGAGTCGGCTTTTATATTTTGCCCGATTAGGCGCTCCATTTAAATTAGAAACGGAAGTGCGAGAACGCCTTGTTGGCTTCAGCCATACGGTGCGTATCGTCTTTCTTCTTCACAGAAGCACCTTCACCTTTTGATGCCGCAACGATTTCAGCCGCCAAACGGTCGCGCATGGTTTTTTCACCGCGCAAACGAGCATACTTAATCATCCACTTCATACCCAAAGCAACTTTACGGTCTGGACGAACTTCGGTTGGAACTTGGAAGTTGGCACCACCTACACGGCGGCTTTTTACCTCTACCGCAGGCATTACGTTGTTCAACGCACGACGCCATACTTCAAGGCCACTTTCGTTAAGACGTTTTTCGGCAATTTCCAACGCACCGTAGAAAATTTCGTACGCTGTACTTTTTTTACCTTCCAACATCAAGTTGTTCACAAACTTGGTTACCATTACGTCCCTGTACTTAGGGTCTGGCAAGAGGTATCTTTTTTTAGGTTTTGCTTTTCTCATTGTACTGAGTTGTTAATCAATGTAGGTTTCGTTTTTCAACTGATTCATCCCGAACTACCTTCAGGATTACTACCCTTTTATGCTATAATGTACTATGCAAACAAAAGGACGAACGCTAACGCGTTTTAATTACTTCTTCTTACCTGGTGCTGGTTTTCCACCCTTTCCTACTGGAGCTGCTTGTCCTGGTTTCGGACGTTTAGCACCATAAAGTGAGCGGCTTTGTTTACGACCGTTTACACCTGCGGTATCAAGCGCACCACGAACGATGTGGTAACGTACCCCTGGCAAGTCTTTTACACGACCACCACGCACCAATACGATTGAGTGCTCTTGGAGGTTGTGTCCTTCGCCTGGGATATAAGCGTTGACTTCCTTCATGTTTGACAAACGTACACGCGCAACTTTGCGCAAAGCCGAGTTTGGCTTCTTCGGGGTCGTAGTGTATACACGCGTACATACACCGCGACGTTGTGGGCAAGAATCTAAGGCTGGTGACTTAGATTTCCACGTCATTTGTTCGCGTCCTTTGCGTACTAACTGTGAAATAGTTGGCATTTTATACTGTTTTTTTCAAAAATGGTTATACCACCCCAAAAATGGGAGTGCAAAAATAGAAGATTATCTTCTGATCACCAAGAATATACGCTAAGTTTTTTTAGTAAGTATTCTGGCCATCCCTACTTTATTCCTTCTTTGGCTAAATCTGCGTAGCCACCACCCTGTAAATTGTAAATTAGTTTAAAACCCGACTCCTTTAGAATTTGTGATGCCTTCGTGCTACGCCCTCCTACTGCACAATAGACAAAAACGGGTTTGTTTTTGTCTAGTTTTTGTACTTGCTCCTTGAATGCGGGGTCGTTGTAATTAATACATTTCGACGACGCTATTTTACCTGCATTCCACTCATTAGGAGTACGTACATCCAACAATTGAGCATTGGGAGTGGTTTTTAGCTTTTGAATAAAATCTTTAGGAGCTAAATTTTCTTGCGCCTGCGACGACGTGCTTCCACAAAAAGCAATAACCAATGTAAAGGCAGTAATTAGAATTTTCATGTTTGAAAATAGTTATGATAACAATAATTCTTTGACTAAAATGTAAAAGCCCATCACAAGTACAAAATAACCAAAAATAGGCTTTAATTTATCCCCACTGATTTTGCGAGCAAGCGAACTCCCAATGAGAATACCAATGACGGCAATGGTAGAAAAGTGAACAAGAAAAGGCCAATTGATGAGCGAATGCAGCTCATAGTCACGCCAAAAGCCTGTAAGTGAGTTGGTTGCAATAATAACCAACGACGTTCCTACGGCCTGTTGCATCGGAAGTCGTGCCATCAAAACCAGTGCTGGAATGATTAAAAACTCTCCTCCTGCCCCCAAAAGCCCCGTAATTGCCCCTACCATAAGCCCTTTTACAAATAAGCTAAACCAATGCCTATATCCTTCTGAGGTAGAGGTATCAGGAGATGTGTCTGCTTGACTTCGAATCATTGAGGTGGATGAGGCAACCATCAATACTGCAAAAAGAACCAATAAAAAGCTCGAACGGCCCAAAGTGAAAGTACCAAATGAGAGAATCGAGTCAGGGACTAGGGGAAGCAAAAAAGTACGGATCAAAAAAACGCTTAGTACCGACGGAATGCCAAACACAATGGTCATAGGCCAATGAATATGACCTGCGCCTGCCCGTACCGTAGCGCCGACTAAACTTGTCAGCCCTACGACAAAGAGTGAATACGTAGTGGCAATAAGCGGCTCGATACCAAACAAATACACCAAAACAGGAACCGTAAGAATCCCCCCCCCCACTACCGACAAGCCCCAAACAAAGCCCCATTAAAAGTGCCCCAACGTAGCCAACTATTTCCATAAAAGAAGCACAGCCAATGTAAATGTGCAATGCCTGTGCTTTACAAACTTACAGCAACTTTTCTTCTAATGCCAATTTTACAAGCTCGGCAGCATTGTGTACCTGTAGGCGTCGCATCATATTGGCGCGGTGATTGTCAACCGTACGCACACTTAGGTCAAGTCGGTCGGCAATTTGACGACTACTCATTCCTTCTACCAATAAGCGTAATACTTCTTTTTCTTTCTTGGAAAGCAATGTTTTTCTTGACTCTGCAACTCTTTCTACTTTCTGTACTTGCGACAAATATCCATTGACAATCACGGCAGCCACCGCTGGATTAAAGTATTTTTCACCGTCTTTGACCGTGTGTAATGCCGATAAAATCTCTTCTCGGGTAGCGTCCTTAAGTAAGTAACCGTAGGCTCCCGCTTCTACGGATTTTAGAATGTAGGCATCGTCGTTGTGCATTGATAAAATCACGGGGCGGATTGAGTTATTTTGCTTTACTACCTTACCCACCAATTCGATTCCAGACATGCCTGGCATTGAGATATCTATGAGCATGATTTGAGGCTTCAAATAGGCGATTTTTTCGAGAGCTTCTTCTCCATTTGAGGCTTCGCCAATTACCTCAATTTCGTCCGTACTTTCCAAAATTGACCGCAGGCCGTTTCGAACAATGGTGTGGTCATCTACGAGTACTACTTGAATTTTTTTCATGTTGTTAGTTTTGATGAGGAATAGTTACGGTGATTTCGGTCCCTTGACCTACTATCGATTGAATCTTTATTTTACCGTCGAGCAAGCGAGTTCGTTCTTGAAGGTTTGTCAGCCCGTGCGAAGGAACAAGTGTTTTCGATGTTTTTTTTGTGTTGCGGAAGCCTCGGCCATTGTCTTTGATTCTCAATAAAATATCTTTTTCTTGCCGCATCAATTGCACGTTTATTTCAGTCGCTTGGGCATATTTTACAGCATTGTGAATGGCTTCTTGGGCAATACGATAGAGACCTATTTCGATATGAGGCTCAAAACGTTCGTCTTTCAGATTTGAATTAAACACCAAAGGGGCACCCGTATTTCGCACTGTCGAATCTACCAATTGTTTGAGCGCAAGTTTTATCCCAAAATCGTTGAGGACTGTCGGCATCAGGTTGTTCGAAATCCCTCTCACTTCTTGAATCGTCTGTCCAACCAACTGACCCAGATTTGTCACCTTTTGGCGGTCTAGCTCGGAAGTTTTTCCGCCATTTATAAGGCTCTCCGTCATCATTTTCAAACCCGTCAACATTTGCCCAACCCCATCGTGCAATTCTTTTGAAAGGCGACGGCGCTCTTCTTCCTGACCTTGCAATAATGCCGCTGTATGTATTTTTTGCTCTTTCAGCTCTTGCCGATGGCGAACCTGGGTTGCTTCCAATAATTCTGCCTGAGTAGCGCGAAGTTCCTGATAGGCCTTCTGAAGCTCTTGGTTAGCTTGATGGACTTTTTCTCGGGTTTCGATGAGTTGGAAGACTGTTTGAGCAAGTTTTCGAACCGCAGGGCGGAAAATAAAGAGTCCTTCTATCAATAAAACCCCCAGTGTAAACACCAATAGCCAGCCTTCAATTCGGCTCAAAGACGTCACTTTGGCTTTAGCCTCTTGGTCATATTGAAAAACGATTTGGTTCATTTTTTGCAAAAAAACCAACTCATGAGCAAAAATTGCTCTGAGATGTACGTCCAATAGCGTTTTCTGAGTGGGTACCTCTAACTGAGCAATAATTGCGTGGGCATTTTGGGCAATGGCTTGAAAATGAGGCTCAATATCTGTAAACATCGCTTGAACGGTATCGCTGTTGGCCGATGTCGTTTTAATATCTCTAAGATTCCCCGTTTTTAATTGGTCGTGGTGATCTTCCCAATCGTGTAGTACTTTTTTCAGTTCAGCAAGATGTACGTTTTTATCCGCCAGATCAGGGCGTTGAGTTAAAACCAGAACACTTTTAGCAATGAGTTGGCTCTGAAAACGCTGACGCCCACCAAAATTGACTAACCACGAATCATGGAGCCCTCTTTGTAATGTAGTTTGTACCAATAATTGTCCCAGTATCGTCAGAAAAGCAACCAACGATAAAGCCATAATGTATAGCCGAGTAAAGCGTTTTGGTAAACGTAATGGCATCATTTCCCCTAGTATATTTACTTAAATTTAAACGAGGTTGACTTCCAACTTAAGCCGTATTCCAATATCCCACTTAGTTAAACTTTCTTATAATAATAAAATAATTAATCAATTATTTTAAAAATCAATTTTTATCATTTTTTCGAATTTAAAAATTAAAATAGGTGTTTTTTAAATTAAATTTTCGCAAAAATATAATTTTACAACTGTTTTTTACTTAAAAACAATACTTACTTTTAAAATATTTACATTTTTATCAAAATAAATCCACCAAACAAAATCTTGGCAAAATAATATTTCAAGAAATCACTTCTAAAATACTAAATCCTCTAATGAGATACCCTTCATTTAAGTAATCACCATATTATTAATTGTCACTTTATGCTCCAAGAAGAGAAGCTAGGTTGAACGGTAGGTTCGGGCTGAGATTGGCTTTTTTATAAACAATCAATCCTTCCCATCACCATGAACCGTCTTTTTGTATTTCTACTTATCGGAATGTACTGTCAGTTGGCGTTTGGACAAACCGCTCCCGAACTATGTCAGGGGGGGTATTTTACAGAGCCCCAAGGCAAAGAATTTTTAGCAAATCACGTCCCTTCTTCCAAAAAGGAGTGGGAAAACCGCGCCGCCCAAATTCGTAATCGCATTTTAGAAGGGGGAGAACTCAAAAACCTTCCTCCACGTCCGAAGTCTAAACCCATCGTCCATAGTCGACGTGAGCTAAATGGCTATAGCGTAGAAAATGTGGCATTTGAGAGCGTAGAAGGTTATTACGTTACGGGTAATTTATACAAGCCGCTCCAACAAAAAGGGCCTTTTGCAGCCGTACTTTGTCCTCATGGGCATACCCAAAATGCCGACGCCCGTTTTTTGGAAGCCATGCAATTTCGTTGCGCTAATTTGGCCCGTATGGGGGCTATCGTTTTTGCCTACGATATGCTAGGCTACAGCGATGCCCAACAATGCCAACACAAACTTCCGAAAGCGTTTAAACTCCAGGCTCTCAACAGCATTCGGGCATTGGATTTTTTGCTTGACCAACCTGACGTAGATAAAAATCGGGTGGGTGTAACGGGTGAATCAGGTGGCGGTACTCAAACCTTCATGCTCACCGCCCTCGACCCACGCATTAAAGTATCTGTTCCTGTTGTGATGGTTTCGGCACATTTTTTTGGGGGATGCACCTGCGAAAGTGGAATGCCTGTGCATAAAAAAGGGGGATTTCAGACCAATAACGTAGAAATTGCCGCTCTGGCAGCCCCTCGCCCACTGCTCATTGTTTCAGATGGTGCCGACTGGACCAAAAACAATCCTGTGGTCGAGTACCCCCATTTGCAGAAAATTTATGGTCTTTATAATAAAACAGATTTAGTAGAAAATGTGCATTTACCTACCGAAAAACATGACTACGGCCCTTCAAAAAGAGCCGCAGCCTATCGTTTTCTGGCAAAACACCTACGCTTAGATAGTTCGAAAGTGACAAAAGCTGATGGTAGCATCGACGAAAGCAACGCGCAACTGCTCGACCGAAAATTGTTGGAAGTATTTAACGCTGAACATCCTCGCCCCACCAACGCCGCCATTGGCGACGAGGCTGTTACGGCCTTACTCAATTGGTAAACGGTTATTGTTCCACCGCTTTGATGCTGTAATTTTTGGTAAACTGCCACAACAACGCTGGAGCAAAACGTTTGAGGTACGTTCCGAGGGTTTCCATAAAGCCCGCAATGACGACTTCCCGTTTCCCAGCTTTAAAAGCCGCGACCATTTTTCGAGCACATACGTCTGCAGGAATCCCTTTGGCTTGGTTTTCGTCCATCTTACCAAAGGGTTTTCCGTCTTTTCCAATGGCGTTATACGAAATATTGGTCTTGATATACCCAGGGCACACAATCGTTACCTGTACCCCTTCACGCCATACTTCGCCACGCAATGAATCAAAAAAACCTTGAATGGCATGTTTGGAAGCGCTATAAAAGGTACGAAACGCCGTGCCTATTTTACCACTTACGCTACTCGTTACCAATATTCCTCCTGATTTTTGCACCAACAAATGAGGTAACACTTCACGGGTAAGTAAGATGACATTGGTAAAGTTGGTATCCATCAATCGGGTAAAATCAGCAGGGGCGATGTCCAAAAATTTTTCCCGCTGACTTACTCCTGCGTTGGGTACCAGCACGTCGATACGGCCGAACTGCGCTAGGACACTCTGAGTTTTCGCCGCAAACTCCTCAGGGCGAAGCATATCTATCGGCAGTGTCATCACCGCATCTCCTGGCAAAGATAACTCCTGTTTGACCCGCTCTAATTCTTCTAATCGCCGCGCTGAAAGAACCAATTTAGCACCTTCTTTGGCAAATTCATGGGCCAATGCTTCACCAATGCCTGACGAAGCCCCAGTTATCCAAACAACTTTATTGGTTAGGTTCATTTATAATCGGTTTTTTGTTTAGAATTTCTTATCCTGCTAACGACAGGACGCATCCATTTCCTGTTTTTACTTGTCGGGTTGTGAGCAACCTGTCCCACATTTGCCTAAATTTAGTTTTTTCGCAATATCGTGCATTTTTACACGTTAATTTCACCAAATAACATTTTTATGATCAGCCTGCGTTTGTGCATTCCTTTTTTCTTGATTTTCGTTCTTCCTCACGCTCGCGCCCAGCATTTTGCCTTGAGTCGTCTTTTTTACCCCAATGCTACGCTACGAGCCGACTTAATGGCGGATGCCGACATGGGTAACAATCAGCGCTATGGCCTTACTCGAACCTCGTTCAATGCCATCATTCCACTTCGAAGTGAAGTTGATGTGGCCTTTAGTCTTCGTAAAAAATTGGATTTACGGGCAAGGCACTTTTTAATGTTGGCCAATGCCTCTCAACTCAACCCAAGCATCAATAGTACCATCACTCCCGACAACGGCTATAAAACGTTTTCGGCGGGGGTATTGATGCTCCAAGCCAGCCTCCGCGACCGCCTTTGGATTTACGGCGGCGGCCTTGGTCTAACCGAATCTAACGAGACATTTTTTACCCCTCAGCCCTTCTTTTGGGGCGGTGGCGCACGAATGCGGATTCTAGGAGTCCATACCCAAATCGCTTACGGAACGGTGTTAATTTATAACCAAAAAATTCGCTTTGTGCCCGTTTTTGGAATCAACAAACGTCTAAGCAAACAATGGCGCGTATCGGCGTTGCTCCCTTTCCGTGCCGATGCCAATTACCGTTTCAACGAATGGTTTAACATCGACATGATTGGTGCATTTGACGGTTACAGCGGTGGTTTTCAGCAAGTCACTAATGTCGAAAAAATGCTCCGCCGTAGCAATTACCAGCACATAAAATTCTCGGTTGCGGCCAATGCCCATTTATTTACAGTTTTCAACGTATCGCTAGAAGCAGGGCTAGGAACTTTCCGCCAAATCCGCACCTTCAATGCCGCCCGCCAAAACCTCGGAACCCAGAACCCCAACATTGCCCCATTTATTGGAGCCAGTGTGCGTTATATTTCAAGTAAATCAAAACTTTCGTCGCAGTTTACCAGAAAGTTAGGATTTGGAGAGTCTGGTATCAATTGGTAAAGTTAGCGTACGAAATCGAAAGTCAGCCCTCAAAAACTGCTTTTTTTATGGACTAACGCATATAATAATCCTTTCTTCATCAGGAGTTAACATACTTGTCTTTCTTTTGCAATTAGTTTCAACCAAACCTCTCCTGATGAACAAATTTATACTCCTGCTTTTATGCACGCTTCCGTTGGGGGCAGCGTCTGCACAAAACCTAGCCAAAGGCATCGTTTACGAAGATTTGAATGGCAATTTAAAGAAAGACAAAAAAGAAAAGGGACTTGCTAACGTGGCTGTTTCTAACGGAACCGACGTCGTACTCACCAATACCAAAGGTGAGTATCAACTACCCATTGGCGATGACAACGTGTTGTTTGTCATCAAACCATCAGGCTACAAAGTACCGTTGGATGAGAACAACCTTCCCAAATTTTACTATTTGCACAAACCCAAAGGGGCACCCGAATTGAAATACAAAGGCGCAGCCCCCACGGGTTCTTTGCCTGCTTCGTTGGATTTTGCCTTGACCACCTCTCCCGAAAACGATGATTTTAAAGCACTGATTTTCGGTGACCCTCAGCCGTACACTCTCGACGAAATCAAGCACTTTGAAAACGGTGTGGTGCAAGAAGTAGCAGGTATCAAAGGCGTTTCGTTTGGGTTGAGTCTGGGAGATTTGGTAGGCGATAACCTCGACCTGCACCAAGCGTATAAAGAAACCATTCGGAAAGTGGGGCTACCGTGGTACAACCTTACGGGTAACCACGACATGAACTACGACGTTACTCAAGACGAACACGCCAATGAGGCGTTTCAGGCGCATTTGGGGCCTGTCAATTATTCATTCAATTACGGCAAAGTCCATTTTATTGTTCTCGATGACATCTTATACCCCGACCCGCGCGACGGCAAGGGGTATTGGGGAGGTTTTCGTAAAGACCAACTTGATTTTGTAGAAAACGACCTCAAGGTTGTTCCGAAAGAAAACTTGGTGGTGCTTGCTTTTCATATCCCTTTAGAATTAGAAGGAGAATCTTTTCGACTAGAAGATAGGCTACGCCTTTTTTCTATCCTCAAAGAATATCCACACACCCTCGCACTTTCGGCGCATACACACTATCAGCAACAAAATTTCTTTGGGGCTAAAGAAGGATGGCAAGGCACCCAACCTTTTTATGAGTTTAACGTAGGTACCACTTCGGGTGACTGGTACTCGGGTGAAAAAAATGAGCAAGGCGTTCCTGCTTCTACCATGCGCGATGGGACGCCAAAGGGTTACGTTTTCCTAAACTTCAACGGTAATCAATACACCATCGACTACAAAGTGGTAGGTAAACCTATTGACTATCAAATGGATATTTATGCCCCTAACGTTATTCCTTCTGACCGAGGCACTGCCGCAAAAGTGTACGTTAATTTCTTTATGGGAAGCGAAAAAGACGTTGTAGAATACCGCCTCGATAACGGCGACTGGAAACCCATGACACACACTAAAGAAGCAGACCCACGCTATATGTCAGCCCTTTATCGTTGGGACGAATCGGAGAAACTATTGCCAGGACGTCGCCCAAGCAACCCAGTGAAATCATCGCACTTGTGGTCCGCAGCTTTTCCAAATACCAAAAGCGAGGGAACACATACCATTGAGGTACGAGCTAAAAACAGTTTTGGTCGTACGTTTACCCAAACCAAGACGTTTCGGGTAGAAAAACCTTAAAGTATCAAGTAGAGAATCCACTGACAGCGCACGCGCTATTGACTTATTCAATCAAGTGCGCTGTTAGCGGGTTTGATAAGGCCCTTCGATAGATTTAACCACTAACGTCTCGGTGGTATCATCCAACACCAAAACGCGAAAACGTTGGCCACCTTTTTCGACCCGTATCACCACGTGTCCACCTTCACTTTTGAGGCGAGGGAGCAAATCAGCGATGGTCGTTTTGGCTTCTGGAAGCAGATTAGTCATAAATACATCGCGCGGTTCTTTGTAATACTCGTCCGAAAACATCCGCTCAAGGACATCCTTCCCTGGGTGTGACGACGCCCAACTAGGCACCACCATCACACGCGGCTGCAAGCGAGTCAGTAAAGCACCATTTTGAGAATCAGGATACCCATGATGGTCAACGAGTTGAACATCCACTGGCCCTACCACCTGCGCAATCGGCGTTTCGACATCGTGCCACGCAGGCGCTCCAAACCGAATAACCCCTTGTACATCTCCCCCTGAGAAATAGTCAAATTTCCCATAGCGAATTTGGAATACGGCACTACACATGTTTTCATTGGGAAAATCAGCAGGTTTTAATGAAGACAGCAGTGGAAAAAGTGATGTTGTTTGGTTGCCTAATCCCATCCACATTCCCCCATTAACAGCGATGTTCGGCAATGGCTGCCCTACTTGCTGAGCCAACGAGCAAAAGGCAAGAAGTAAGGAGCAAAGGCTAAGGAGCAAAGGGCAAGCCGTCAACCAGGGGGAGGGTTGCTCACAACCCGACGAATTCTGAGAAGGTCGAAGGCATAGTGCGGAATATCGAATATATTGAACGTTAATCGTAACCCAATGAGCAAGGAAACGAAAAAAAGAACCAAAAGCCATTTTCAAAAACTGAAAAAAACTAAACTGGAAACCGAAAACCAAACTCACTTCACAAGTCGTTTGCGCAACAAAAGGTACAGTCCTAAGGTTAGCAGCCATTGCCCAATCATCAAGGGAAAATTGAGTTCGTTCATCATCCAAATGGTTGCCGTAGGAATAGAACTACTCGGATAGCCCACGACCAAAAACGCGTATAAATTGTTGGCCGCATGAACCCCCAAAGGCAATTCAAGGCTTCGGTCATACACCGCAAGTAGTCCAAAGAATACTCCTACGCCAATATAGTAAATCATAGCAATACCCAATGAACCTGCAGCTTGCACCTCGTCATTGAAACTGTGCGCTAATCCAAACAAGATAGCAGGAATGGTGACTCCTGCCCAGAAATTCCATGAGCCAATTCCTTGCATTAGGTACCCCCGAAAAAACAACTCTTCAAAGGAGGTTTGAAAAGGAACAAAGAGCAGCCCCACAATCAATGAAGGCAAAAACTCCAACCAATTGAGGCTCAAACGGTATTTATCAGGAAAAAGTATGTAAGTAACCAGCTCCACGGCTACTGAACAGCCAAGCCACAGCCCTCCCGACGCCACAACGCGTTTCCAGTTGACTTGTCCCGAAGGTACAATCATCGTCAATGGTGAGCGCTTGTGAATGTACTCTACACAAAACCAGAGTGTGCCCAAGGCTACCAAGAAGGAGAGAAAGACCAATGCCATTACCAAATAAATGGGTAACGATAGCTCGTTTGAGCGCAGTTCGACCATCGCCCAAGCACCTGGGATAGACCCAACAACGTTGGCAATGATTACCAGCAAAAAAACCGCTACATAAAGACTAAGACGGTTATCGCCTTGTTTAGAAGCGTCAATAAAGGAGTTGGGTTGAAGTGGAAACATAGGCAGAAACAATGAAATTTAAGACATTTTGTCATTATAAATAAGTGAAGATTTCAAAAAATATGACACTTTGTCGTGAAAATTTTTAAAAATATCGCTTGGTACAGGATTTGACCTTAGTAAGGCGTTGATGCAGTAAAAAACGAAAATAACTCGCACAACTTGATAAAACGAAACAAAAACTTAAAACAAATAACAACCATGGCAACTTTAGTAAAAACCAACGGCAACTTCCCAACTTTGTTTGGCAACGTATTCGGAAAAGATTTTAACGAGCTTTTTGCTCCCGCTAATTTGACAAACTACGGGGTTCCTGCCGTAAACATCATTGAAGGCGAAAACGGTTTCCGTCTTGAGGTCGCAGCTCCAGGTTTAACGAAAGAAGATTTTAAAATCAACTTGGAAAGCAACGTATTAACAATTTCGGCTCAAAAAGAGCAGAAAAGCGAAGAAACCAACGAAAAATATAAGCGCAAAGAGTTCAGCTTTAACAGTTTCCGTCGCTCTTTCACTTTGCCCAATACCATTGACGGCGAAAAAATCGCGGCTAGCTATACCGACGGGGTTTTGAACATAGAACTTCCTAAAAAAGAAGAAGCAAAGAAAACGCCTCGCTTGATTGAAATTGCGTAAGTAAGTCTGTGCGTCGGGGTACTCATACCCCGACATTTTTTTTATAACAACACTATATCGTTGGCGTTGGCTACTTCAAAGTTTTGGGTACGTAGGTTTTGGACAATTACCACCGAAGATTCACGGGCTTTGGCCACTGCTACCAAATTTGCTTCCGAACTAAGTAATTCCACCACTTCGCCTGCTTCAAAATCTCCCGCTACATTTTTAATCCCAACTGCCAACAAGCTCTTACGATTTTGAAGGGCTTGCGCAGCGCCATCGTCGATGGTAATACGGCCTGCCACCAAACTCCCACTTCCCAACCAGCGATTACGCGCCGAAAGGCTATTGTCTTGTGGGGCGAAAACCGTTCCCGTCTCCTCACGAATCGCGTGCAAAATACCATCAGCTTCGTTCATTCCAAAAATAATGGTACGAATACCCATACGCGTCGCCAATTTGGCAAACGTCAGTTTGGACGTCATCCCTCCTAATCCTACACTTGATTTATCGCTTCGCACAAACTGAAACACGTCATTGACCTGCGACACACGCGGAATCACTCGACCTTTATCATCCAACAAACCTCCTACCGACGTACAAAGCATCAGGGTATCTGCCCCAAACCCTACGGCGATGAGCGTCGCCAATTCGTCATTGTCCGAAAACTTTAACTCATGGCTACTGACCACGTCGTTTTCGTTGACGATTGGAATAATGCCGTTTTCCCACAGTTCTTGAAAGGTGTCTTTCATTTGCAAAAACTGATCACGGTTGGCAAAGTGCCCGCGTTCGCACAGGCTTTGCGCTACGGGAATATCATAAGGCGAGAAAAACTGCGCGTATTTGTTCAACAACAATAAGTTACCGATGGCCGCTGCCGCTTTGCGTTGGGTAATTTCTCCCGCGTAGCTGCGGATGTACTGTTTCCCCGCCGCCACGGCCCCTGACGAAACAATAACGACGTGGTACTCGGTATATAATTGCGCAACTTGGCGGGCAATTTCTACCATCACAAGCTGATTGAGTTCTCCGTTTGCTTTGGTGATAGCGGCACTCCCGAATTTTAAAACTAAGATGGGCTTTGACATACGACTCGTAATCTTTGCAACAAAGGTACAAAGGGCAACCCAAAGAGTACACTACTTTTCAATGGTCAATTCATCTTTTACCTTCCCGTCAGGGTCGAGACAACGGTAAATAAGGCGGTTGCCGTCGATACGGATGTGCTGATAAACAGGGCCGCTTTGAAAACGCGCCGCCGCATACGGCTCTTCTGGCCATTCTTTATGCTGGCTTGGAATACTAATAGAAATGGTATAAATCGTCCCGTTTTGGGGGCTTTCCACTATTTTTTCGGCTTTCACGGGCTTACTGCGCATGTAATAATGCACGTGCCCGCTCATAACCATGTCCACGTGGTAACGGTCAAAAAGAACGCCCCACTCTTTGCGGATTTGCGAATAGTCTTCTTCAAAATTATACGGCGGAAAATGCAGCATCACAAACTTCCATTTGGCTTTTGAAGTGCCCAATTGCTGTTCAATCCAAGCCGTTTGCTCGTGGTTCAAAAACGTCCCATCAATCATCACAAAAAGGGCGTTTTGATACTCAAACGAATACGTACGCTCTTTGGGTAGCTGCTCAGGCCCGTTGGTAGGCAAGCTAAAAAGTTGTTGGTACATCGCCGCCCCAAGGCCGTCTTGGCTATCGTGGTTGCCTGGAATAGGCATCAGCGGTTTGTAGCTCAAAACGTTGCCCGAATGGTAAAAAAACTCGTCCCATTCGTCGCGGTTCAAACCCGTACTGACCAAATCACCGATAATGGAATAAAACGAAATTTCGGGGTGACGAGCTAAGGTTTTTTGCGCCATCGCACCCCATTCGGGCGACTTATGAGTATCTCCAAACCAAATGAATGAAAAACTTTCGGGCGTAGCGGCTTGGGTTTTAAACGACGCTACTTCCGACCAGCCACCACTCGCCGAACCTACCCGATAGTAATACGTAGTGGCGGGTTGCAACCCTTTCAAATGCGCCGAAAAATGATTGATGTAACGGTCGTTACGGAGAAGTCGGTCTTCTATCGTTATCATTGAGGCTTCGGTCCGTAGCGTATCTGTTGGTTGGTCTTTCCAATACTTTACCTGCCCTTTGGTGACGTTAGGTCGTGTGCGCCATTGCACGTCCATCGTCGTTTTGGGGTCTCCACTGAGGTTGAGTACCACTTGGTCGGGACGCGACTGCGACGGATACCACGTCTGTCGAAACGCATTTTTTAAATGGGCTTCCCGCGCCCGACCCCGAATCGTCGTAAAGAGAATTTGCCCCCGTAGCGCCTCAGGCACTTCGGCAAGCACCAAATCATCCCAATCGTGGTAAGTAAACGCACCCACCTTCATCTCGTGAAACTGCTGATTGGCAGGCGATACCCGCGCAATTTTCACTTTATCGCCCTTTTTTTGGGGACCGACGCTGATAAAATAGACAGGACGGTGTTTGTCAAATCCGTTTATTCCCAACTGAACTATTCCCTTGTTAAACTTCTTTTGCCAAACTTCATAAGTATATTCCTCGTTTTTGACCTGCATGGCTGTTTTCTGAAAACCAGTTTTAGCCAACCAAAACGGCGGGGCTTTCTGGGCTTGGTCGCGCATAAGCGAAACCACCACGGGGACATTTACCTCAAACGTCCAGTAGCGCGTTGCTAAGATTTGGCGTTCTTTTGCCGACAAAAATCCAAGGATGTATTCATCCGAAATTGTATCTAACTGAGCGGGAGCCAATTGTTGGTACAAGCGCGTCACGGCGCCGTCGAGCACTTCTTTGACTGTGGTTTGAGCTTGGATTTTTAAGACAAAAAAAGCTAAAAAAAGAAATGGTGTGTAAAAACGTAATTGCATAAAAATGAGAAAAATTGTAACTTACTTCGCAGGGTACTGCTTTTCGAGCCAAGCAACCATTTTTGAAAACACGTCTACTGCCGCCGATGCACTCATGCCGTGTTTTTCTTTTGGGTAAAGCTCTAACTGCGAAAGTGTTCCCAGCGATTGTAGTTTTTTATGGAGATTTTCGGCCTGACTGACGTTTACCAACGGGTCTTCAACCCCGTGGAAGGAAATGGTAGGCACTGATGTTTCTTTGGTCAAATGTACTAATGGACTTGCATCTACACAGATTTGGGCTTTGTGGTCGGGTGTTCCTAGAAGGCGAATGACAGTATTGTCGGCATCGCTACCATCGGGGCGGATGCTTTTGTCCGTCAAGTCAGTAGGTCCCCATAGGTTGACGACTGTTTTTACCTGTTTTTTGGTGTCATGTTTGTAAGCATACAGCATCGCCAAATGCGCCCCCGCACTGCCGCCCATTAGGGCAAATTCGTTGCCGTTAAAACCGTACCGTTTCGCCTTACTCGACAAAAATTCGAGGGCTTTTTTTACGTCTTCAATCTGAGCAGGGAAAAGATTTTGACCATCTTTTACCAAACGATAATTGATAGAAACCACCATATAGCCCCGATTTCCTACCAGCTCTTCAATCAACTGTTTGGGAAACTCCCTTTTATCTCCTCGGCTCCACGACCCTCCGTGGATATACACAATCAGCTTGGTGTTGCTGTTGTGGTTATCGGGATAAAACGCATCAAGCAAATTCTGTTTCCCTTCGGCATCGCCATACGACACATCCAACAGCGACTGATAACTTGGTTTCTTGGGCAACGAAGCCGCATTTTGGCTCAGTCCATTTCGCCAACCGTTGGTCGTCAAATATTTCACCAACACTTCGGGCTGGTCAGTTTGAATGCCATTAACGCCTTTCTGAAGGGCGTTGTTCCACGCTTCGGGGCCTTCCGAAGGGCTTTGCACATCTAACCAAACACTTACGCCATCGCTTTGGGCGGCTTGCACCATTTCTTTGTCGTAGATGTTATCGAGCGCTTCGATTTTGACTTGTCCCAGAAAATACCGCAATTGGTCTTTGTTTTTCACCTCGTCAAACAAGCTCGTCATCAACGGCATTTGGGGAGCCACACTTCGCCATTTTTTGTAGTCGGGGACTTTATTCAAATAGACAACTATTTGCTTTTCCATTCCCTCCGCCTGAATCTGTTTCCAGGTTTCAGCCACGTCCGCATTTTTAAAATCGAGGTAGATATAAATGCGGTTTTTGCATAAGCGCAGCACCTCCCGAAACTCAGGGATTCGGTAGGCCGTTGGGTCGTCGGCTTTGGGATTTTTGAGCTGAAGCGATTGAAGTTCGGCCCACGTTTTGTCTGCTACGTTGCCTTGTCCATTGGTCATACGGTCAACGGTGGCATCGTGGAGAATCATCAATATACCATCTTTACTCGTCCGTAAATCGATTTCGACGTAATCAGCGCCGCTTTTGATGGCTTCTTCGTAGGACGCCAAACTATTTTCGGGGACGTTAACGTGGTTGCCTCGGTGAGCAATGACCACCAATTTATTTTTTGCAGCAGGCAGTACAGGCGCATTTTGAGCCGTGGCTTCCACATTGCCCAAAAAAGCAATGAGCAGAAGCAGCACATACGTATGTAGGTGTTTCATAAAAATAGGAAAGCACAAGTGAGCAGAATTACTTAACAACGGTGGGATATACTCGGTACAAATTAACTTCTGAGTTGAAAAGGGCTTTTTGCCTCATGCTCCGACATGAGCTTATTGAAATACTCCTCCAGAATACCTGAGTATTCTGGAGACATTTCAGTTTCTCCCAATCCTGTCAACAGCTCATCAAATTCTTCCTTCGACAATTTGTTGCTCAGTAGCTGGCCGACTAGGTACTCTGGACGGGAGGGTTCCATGGTCATTTGTTTATAAAGTATATCTAATGTACGCTAAAGCCGCCCCAAAAGACTATTTTAAAGCACTTTTTTCTGGTCTGTCAGAAATACGCGGGTGCTTACGGTATAGGTACCTCCTTCGGGGTTTTTATATTTTAAATCTACGTAAAAAGCTTTGTAACCGTTGCTTGGGTAATTTTCATTTAACTTGATTTTTGACGTATTAGACACGCCCAACGACTGACTTGTCCATTTTTCGTTTCTAAAATCCTTGTCTGCCGACGTTGCCGACCAAACAATTGCATCCACCAAGCCATCGCTAACGGTAGTAATGCCAAGGCTAACACCTTTGCGGCTCGATTTGGCTTTCCACTTTGGAGTTGGATACGCTCGGTTGTTGATGGTCGTTCCAAAAAAGGCGCTCAATGCTTCCAATGCTTGCGCTCCGCCACCCAAATCGTGCCCTGCGTTGGGTACGTAGTGAATCATGTTTTGTCCAGGAATCTGGTCATAGTAATGCTTGATGGCATCCACTGTCCAATATTCGTCGTTAGTGCCAATGAAAATGATTTTAGGCACTGTCAACTTGGCTCGGTACGAATACGGGTCAATCATCGTCGTAATAGCTGTCCCTTTCGGCGTATTGGCGGTTTGAGGAATCTCTAATTTTACGTAATCTTCGATTTGTACACTGTATTCACCGTAGCTTTTAAGCTGATAATCAAGCGTTGCTGGCATGTTTAGCATATCAATTACCATCGGGCCAATGGCTTTCACTCGCTGGTCGTCAATAGCGGCAGAAAGCCACGTCGTCCATCCGCGTTTTGAAGCGCCTGTGACTACAAAGCTATTAACCTCGTGGTTAAGTTTTTGTTTTGAAAATGCTTGTACAGCGTCCATAGCTTTCACCGCACTTTTCACCATCGGAAACAACAACGGCCATGTATAATCACCGTCTTTTTTGAAATTGTGCAAGGTGTAAGAAATGAGCGCATCTTCGGTCAATTTGCCGTAAAGTGGTTGGTTAGGTGCTTGTTTCAACAACACTACAATGGCTTTATTTTTAGACGCAATTCCCGCCAACGGTAGCCAAAGTTTATCCTTATTGCTCCAGTTAGGTTGCTCATCTTTGTTTGACCCACCTGTGATAAACAATAACGCCCCGCTGTGTGTATTTTCTTTCGGGACAAATACCGTAAGCTGATGACGCCACGTAATTCCTCTCCACTTTTGCGAGGTCAAAAGAATGTTATAGCCCGTCACGTCGCCCATCGGGAAAGAATCTTTCAATTCCCACGTAAAGGTATTATCGCCGTTATTGATGTAACTTTTTAGGGCAGTTTCGGGAGTAAAGTTGGCTTGTTGAGCCTGAGTGATGGAAGTCGCGGTCCAAACGATGACCGCTATCAAAAATAGTTTAAAAAATGGCTTGCGCATTATTAATCGGAGTTAGAAGATTTTTAGGGTTATAAATGAATTTTTCGTTCTTTGAGCAATTTCAACAACAACTCGGGTTCGTCGGTTTGTACCACGTTAGCTCCGTGTTTGAGAAGCTGCCCCAGTGCTTCGTCGGTTTTTCCTCCCCGAAGCGCCGCATCCACAGGTCCTAACGCATTTATCCAAACCCGCGACGAATATTTTTTGATGGTCTCCACCACTTCGGGTGTATAAAATGAGAAGTCGATGTGGACAATTTCGGGTTGAAACAACGCAATAGCAGAGTCAGCTTCGGCCAGCGAATGCGCCCGTGGCATCATCATGTAGTTTTTGTTTCTGGCATCTACATACTTCAACGTTTCGTAATCACTATCAAAGAAAATGACAATATCTTCGGTTTTGGTTTTACGAATCACCTCTAATACCTTATCCATCTTGTCGGTCTTCAGGTCTAAATCGACCAACATATGTCCTTTGGCCACTAAAAGTGCTTCCTCCAACGTAGGGACTTTATGAGGTGTTGCGTTGCCTTTTTCTACCAAAAAAAGTTGATTAAGCTGTGCAAAAGTCATTTCTTCTAACTTTCCCTTGCCCGTCGTGGTGCGATTGACCGTCCCGTCGTGCATAATGACGGGTACGCCGTCAGAAGTTACTTTCACGTCAATCTCCAAAATATCTACTCCCAGCCGTATCGCTTCTTTGATAGCAGGAATAGAGTTTTCGGGAAATTGGTTGTGCGCTGCTCGGTGCGAGGCCACCAATACGGTATTCGATTTTGGGTTCAAGAAATCTTTTTTGATGTCTTTGACATTTCGTTGTCCCCAAACCGTCCCCATTGACAACCCCATCATGCTCCACCAGAGCCACTGTTTTTTTCTCATTTTGAATCTTAATTATTGTGCCTTTGGGCTTTCTTTGACGAGCTTTAAGGCTTGTTCCATATAAATTTCGGCAGTCATTTCTCCCAAGCTTGTTCGGCTCACGTACTCATAACGTTTGAAACTATTAAAATCCACTTTTGTGAGCATGTACCCAAAGGCGTCGTTGGTAAGGCCAAACAAAAACGGCAGTTTCGTATTCATGTTGCGCTTTAAGTAATAGCCTATGTTCGGCAAGGCTTCACCTGGAATGGTCAGGATTTGAGCAGGGCCAATGTTCAATAAATTCACCTGTGTACTCACACTAGCCTCTTTGGTATTGGGGTGTTTGAGGGGTGAGTTTTTAAGAATATAGCGCATCATTTCTGACTCTACCGGAAATTCTACCGTACGCGCCGTGCAGTACAGCGAAGCATTTTCGAGGGACGGTGCAGGGCTGACTATGCGCAAGGCTTCGTCGGCCAGCAGTTCGCCAATTCGAATACATTCTTCCCACGTATTGGCTTCGTTGTTTCCTTCTCGACGATTATCGGCTGTCACCATTCCCCCTTGGGCACTGTTCATAAACAAGGCAATTCCACCCACTTTCGATTCAATGCGGTCGTACAAAGGCCCGCACAAATCAGGGCTCAAAATACCTCTTCCCGACCCAATGATTTCGGGGTGAATAGCGTAGTTAAGCAACGTAGCAATCGTTTTTCCTTGTTTGTTAATCGCCTGAATCACACCACAACGTGGATCATACAACTGCGGTGCGTAATAGTTATAGGCAATTGGGCCTTTAGCTTCCCCTACGGCAATTTTAAGGGTAGCAGGTTCTAATTTTGATACAGCCTCGTTGACTGCATCGGCAATTTTTTTGACGCAATCATCCAAATACTTCAAATCTGCCGACGATTTGCCCGTCAAATCAGGAAACGCGTACGCATCGGGGCCACTGTGGGTATGGGTACACCCAATTAAGACATTTTCGGGAGGAATACCTTTGATAAGTGTCCGCGATTTATTACCCAACACCGACGACCAACCAAGGTTGTCAACCCCTACAATCGCTACGCGAGTTCCGCCTTTTTCGAGTACCATTACGCGGGCAAACAAATCACCTTTTTTCTCCGTGGTAGGCTTAGGTGTGCCTATTCCTCCCGATGCAGGAAGCAATGGATTGGGGGTAATAACCCGCAACGCGGCCCCCACTCGTAGTTCCTGCGCCATACTCGCCACTGCCAACCAACTCCAGGCGATTACGCCAAGCATCATTCGTTTTTTCATGCTGGTTTTATTTTAGTTTAAGGTTTTTGGTTTAGAGTTCATACTGCTTCGCGAGTCGGGTTGTAAGCAACCCTTCCCACAGATTCGACACTCTGCCTTCGATATTCACAGCATGCGTCGAGTGAGGAGCTCTCCTCTCCACTGAGAGCGCAAAAAAGGTGGAAAACTTTCCACCCTTTTTCTGTTTTTGAACTTACCAATTACCAAGGTTTACTAGTTCCTTGGGCTACCCAAGGCTTCGACCAAGGGCTATTTTTGCCATCGGCTTCCGAATAATTGGTTTGTTCCAATTTACTCATCGCGCTTTCGGCATTTGTTTTATTCAAATTACGCTCATCGAGCATATAATAGAATCGTACGGGTAATACTTTCCGTTTGGCTTGAGGGCCTGCTACTAATTCGGGGAAACCCGTCCGACGATAGTCAAACCATGCCTCTTGCGCGGCCGTCCAGCTCGAAATCCACTTTTGTTCGATGATTTGTTTGAGCGTTCCATCGTATTTCACCCCATCACCTGCAATGTAAGTAGCATAACTACTTCCTACTCCCCACGTATCCAACGAGGCTTTTACCGCTGCTTCATAATGCGTTTTTGCATCTCCTACGGCCCAGCCTTTGAGAGCAGCTTCGGCCAAAATAAAGCGTACTTCAGCGGCTGACATCAAGCGAGACTTTAGTAAAGTCCCCTTCGCTTGTTTGTAAATATCGCTCAACCACGAAACGTGCGGGTTGTTGGCTGCTTGCTCAGCCGTTGGACTTAGGTTGTACGAAGCTCCACCCACAATGGCCGTTGGTAGCCCTACGTATTCATTGGTGTTATACTCTTTTCCAGCCACTTTATCAGGCGACAAATAGCGTTTATTCCCGTCTATTTTGTCTGTTCCTTTTGGCAAAGATGGGTCTACCACTAGCTGAATTTTCACTTTATTAGCCCAAATTCCCAACCGAGGATCTTTAATAGCCAATAGCCTATCCACAAACGTAGCCGCCATTTTGATACGGCGATAGTTGCTTTCACTGGCATCATAAATAGCGTTGGCAGGCCACGAATCGTCGTTGCTATTTCCTGCAAAAGGCATGGCGCAGTCATCTGCAATGGCCGTAATAATGGGGTATTGTGTTGCGTTACCTACAATTTTTTCAATTCCCGCTTTCGCCACGTCTGGTTTTTTGCTCGAAATTCGCATGTAATACCTCAATGCTAAAGAGTTGGCCAACTTACGCCATTTGGCAGGTGCTCCTGCATAATAGACATCGGCTGTACCAACAGTCACTGGGTAGTCTATCGCATTTTTGGAGAGCAACGTATTTGCTTTCTCAAGGTCGGCCAAAATTCCCATGTAAATAGACTCTTGCGAATCATACGAAGGGAAAGTGCTGGCAGGGCCGCCATCAGCTCCTTTCAAGGCCGAAGTGTAGGGCGCATCCCCCCAAAGATCCGTAATCAATCCAAACATCATAGATTTCATCACCAATGCGATGCCTTGATGCAACTCTGAGTTGATAGTGATAGCACGGTCATAGACGTATTGGTTGTTGCGCAAAATATCATAATACCCTGCCCAGCTTTGGCTTCCGCCCCAGTCGTATTCGTTATGGCCACCGCTCCAGCCATCTTTTTGGGTGTGTTGCATCACCCCCGCAATGTCTTGATAGCCTAAATTGACAAATGCTTTTCCTGCCTCGGTCAATACCGTCGAAATCACCAAGTTTGGATTGGCATTGGCAGGATTAACGCCGTTGGGGTTTTCGTTGAGTACAGTTAAATCTTTACAAGAAAATACCGTACAAGAAAACAAAAGCACCAAGCAAATTAATTTAAAGTTCTTGATTTTCATTGCCTTAATGTTGTTTATGTTTTCTTAGAATGTGAGACCCAATTTGAAACCTACTGGAATAACCCAAGGATTAACGTTGTAACGCTCAATACCCTGTTTAAACTGACTTCCACCGCCTTGTACACTCGACTCTTGTTGGAAGGCCGTTTCAGGGTCGATGTTGATTTTCGCAGCCGTCCAAAGGATAATGTTGCGGCTATACACCGAGAAGTTTGCACTTTGTACGCCTATTTTCTTCAACCAGCTTTGTGGCAAGTCGTAACCAAGCGTAATTTCACGCATCTTGAGGAAAGACGCATCGTACAAAAACGCTCTCGTAAACGACCAAGCTGTACTACCCGCAAACGGCAAAATCAATGTTCCTGTTTCTCCCAAGTTTTCTTTGAAGCCCGTTGGCTTTCCGTTGGCATCGTAGCCCGTTGCCACTACCCCAGGAATGAATACCCCACCGTAAGGAAGTGTATAAGGACCATACTTAAACGGATATCCACCATAATCAGGTGTAGGGCCACCGACCAATGGGAAATTATTACCATTGATAAGCACCATTTGGTCTTGATTTGCCACCAAATAATCGCGGAGCGCCTTACCTGTCAAACCATTAGGGTTAAAGAGTTTATCCAAGAACAACTGCGATTGTCCGTTTTCTTCCCCAAATCGATAAGTTTGTGATACAAAGTCGCCACCATTACGCCAATCGAACGACATGCTTAAACTAAAGCCTTTGTACGAAATGGAAGTCTGCAAGCCCATGATAAATTTAGGGTTGAAGTTTCCAATTTTGTTTTTGGTATTGATGGCGTCAATCGACTGCCATTTACCTGTTTTGTCCAAAATAGGATAGCCATAATACGGAGATTCTTTGTTTTCGACCGTCACCACTTTGGCATCATAAATATCTCCAATTTCATCGCCTACGTACGTCCAAGCACCTCCTTTGGCATCGGTCCAGAGTGTATAGTATGGCAAATCATCCGAAAGTTGCTTGATGGTAGTACGGTTGCGTGTCCAGTTGGTATTGATGTCCCAGCGCCAGTTGTTGCGGTCTATCGGTGTTCCACCCAAAACAAGCTCAAATCCTTTGCTGACCAACAAGCCCGCGTTGATATTTTTAGAAGAATACCCCGAAGAAGGAGGAAGCTTCGTACTCAAGATTTGGTTGCGGTTTTCTACAGTGTAATATGTACCTGAGAAACGTAGGCGATTTTTGAACAAATTAACATCAATACCACTTTCGTACGACGTGACGATTTCGGGTTTGAGGTCCGAAATAAGAAGCGTACCTGGCGTACTTAGGCGCGGTACACCATCCCAAGTACCTGCGTTGCCCAGCGTTCCTAGCAATTGGTACGGACTGGCATCGTTACCCACTTGAGCAAATCCTGTACGAAGTTTCAACATACTGATTTGGTTAGTCAACGGAAGCATCTCATTCACCAACAAGCTCAACGAAGCCGATGGATAAAAGTACGAGCGATTGGCCGCAGGGAGCGTACTTGACCAATCGTTGCGGGCAGTTACGTCCAAAAACACCATGTCTTTGAAACCAATATTTGCCAATCCATAGCCACTATAAATAGCTCTTTGAAACCACGAACTATTATAGTCAAGGTTAGCAGGCGCAATATTTTGGATGGTATAAACGCCCGGTACAATCAAACCTGTACCACTTTTGGTAGCATTGGTGACGTTCGAACCTTTTTGGTAACGGGCATTTCCCCCGACCGAAAATGAAAAGCTTATGTCTTTGATGTCTTTCTTGTAAGTCGCCAAGAAATCAGCATTGCTTTCAAAGTTAGCGATATTGATAATTCCGTACGCGCCACGCGGGTCGTTGGTGTAGCTATTGCCCACCTTCATTTCGCGTTTTTCGTTGTAAGTATCTATGGCATAGCGTCCCATCAAACTAATTTCGGGCGTAATCTGCCATTCTGCTTTGATATTTCCAAACACACGGTCGCGCATAAAACTGTTGTTTACTTCGTAGGCTAAAAAGTAAGGGTTATTCCAAATACCCTTAAACTGCGAGCGCTGCTGCAACCCTTCTTGTCCTGGCAACCAGTAGTTTTCTAAATCACGGATATCTGTATGTGGCGACACGGCATAGGCCCATTGGAGTGGGTTGGCACCTCGGTTTCCTGCGGGGCGGTTGTTTGAATTAGAACGGCTCAGGTCTAAGTTGGTACTCACCCGCAGTTTGTCGTTCACCTTTACCGAGGTATTGAGGTTAATGGTATTTCTAAATAAGTCTGAATTAGGAATAATGCCCTTATTCTGCATATTTGAGTACGACAAACGGTAGCTAAATACATCGTTGCTATTAGCAATCGACACCCCGTTGGTAGTTGTCACACCCGTTTGTACAAAATTTCGAACGTTATTAGGGTGAGAAACTAACGGCATTTTTACAGGTTTCCCGTCGGCTCCGATGGGGCTGTTCCACTGTACTTCTTCGTAGCCTTTATCCAACGCAGCTCCGTAGGTAGCACCAACGTTTTCTTGAATCAAGCCTCCAAATGGGTTACTTAATGGTGTACCACTAATGGCAGGCGGAATGGCCGAAAATTGCCCCGTTCCAAACTGAGTTTGCCACTTTAAGTACTTAAATGGCTTATCAAACACCGTATTAGAAGTGATTGACACCGTCATTTTTTTCGCTTTTGACCCGCTTTTGGTTGTGATAAGCACCACGCCATTTCCCGCACGTGACCCATACAGCGCCGCCGCACTTGGGCCTTTCAAAATCGAAACACTCTCAATATCGTCGGGGTTAAGACTTGAAATAGAATTCCCGAAATCGGCACGGTTATCATTTCCAACTTGGCTAATGTTGTTAAGGGTGTTGGCCAACGGAACCCCATCCACCACAAACAAAGGTTGATTGTCGCTGCTGAGTGATGTAGCCCCTCGGATAACCATACTTACCGACGAACCTGTTCCGCCCGTTGAGCTGATTGTCACCCCCGCTACTTTTCCAGCCATGGCATTCAAAACGTTTTCTTGAGCCACGCGATTGAGGTCTTTGCTGTCGATTTTACCTACAGAATACCCCAGCGATTTTTCTTCCCGTTTGATACCCAAAGCCGTTACAACCACTTCTTTAAGGTTTTCAATACCAGGTGTAAGGACAATGTCCGCGACACTTCGGTTGCCGACAGCTACTTCTGAGGCATCATAACCCACAAACGAAAACACCAGAATTGGGTTGGCCCCGCTTACTTCAATGCTGTACGTGCCGGTGGCACTACTGGTCGAACCTTTCTGAGTTCCTTTCAGGATTACATTGACTCCTGGCATCGGCGCACCATCTTCTTTGGAAGTAATTTTCCCCGTGACGATTCTCGTTTGGGCTATCGCTTGTACAAGAGCTAGCCCTACTACCAATATCATGGCGGCCAAACGCCTTAGCCTTTGGCGAAGTGTATAGTTTTCATTCATGATTAATAATTGGTTAAGTAGTTGTATTGTTCCCTTTTTTACTAGTGTTCTAGTAAAAAGGGCCATCTCAAGATTAATTTTTTTCTAACCAATTAAAATAAAATAACATAAATAACATTGAGGGCACATTTGCATAAAAAAAGGGTAGGAAAATCCTACCCTTTTTTTGTTCAACTAACCCAAAAAATTACCAAGGCTTATTTGTCCCTTGAAGAATCCAAGGTTTTGACCATTGGCTGTTTTTTCCTCTTAAACCAGAATGTTTTGTTACCTCTAATTTATTAATAGCTGCATCCGCATTGGTACGGTTGAAGTTTACCTCATTATCTCCGTAGTTGAAACGCACCGCCACAACAGGTTCGGCAGAAGCAGGCCCTGCTTTCAACGCTGGCAATCCAGTTCTTCGGTAGTCAAACCACGCTTCCGTTGCCATTGTCCAGTTGGCAATCCACTTTTGCTGCATCACTTGCGCCAAAGTATTGTTAAATGCAACACCCGGTTTAGCTATAAACGCATCATACTGCGAACCTACTCCCCAAGTTTCAAGAGAATTTTTGATACCTGCATTGTAATTTGCTTGCGCAGTTCCCACCGACCAACCTTTTAAAGCTGCTTCTGCCAAAATAAACGACGCCTCAGCCGATGATGCCAAACGCGCTCTCAACAATCCACCGCTGCTTCCTCGATAAATTTCAGCCAACTGAGATACGTGTTGGTTCTGTACGGTTTGGCCAGGCGTTGGGTTATTGTTGTAGGTATCAGGCTGGATGAGCCCTGCGGGCACTCCCACGTACTCGCCCGTATCTAAGGTTCCTTTGTACAATTTAGGATTGTAATGGCGGGTATATTTTGCTCCTTTTTTCACTTCAGCAAGCAACGCAATGTCCGTCAAGTAGCTTACACCTTGTTGAATCACTCCATCTTTACGGATAAACTTATCAACGTCGGTTGTGAGGGTTTCGTCAGCCACCCAGCGTACATACACGGGTGCAATCCAGACTTTCAGGCGAGGGTCGCTGGTCGCTACCAACGAATTAACAAACGCTTGCGCAGGTTTCTTTCTTCTAAAATTTGATTGCTCTTGGTCAAAAGCTACTGCGCCAGGCCACGAGTTACCAGCGGTAGCACCTATGTAAGCCATCGTAGCATCTTCGGCTGGGGTTTTGATGTAAATACCTGAGCTATAAATCGCTTCGATTCCAGCTTTTGCTTCGGCAGGCATTTTTTCAGAAATACGCATGTAATACCGTAACAACAAGGAATTGGCAAATTTCTGCCATGCGGTAGGATTACCTGCATAAAACAAATCGTAACCTGTCGTATAACCCGTCGCATCTTTTGTTCCAAAAAGTTCAGAAGCCGCCTTCAAATCAGCGATGATTCCTTTATAAATCACTTCTTGGCTATCGTATGTAGGCTTTAACAACTCATTTGATTGATCACCTTTTACCGCCATCGTATAAGGTGCATCTCCCCACAAATCCGTGATAACACCGAAGATAAATGAGCGCATTGTCAGCGCTACTCCTTGGTGAAATTTGTAGTTAAGCGCAACCGAACGCTTGTACATAAACTCGTTATTACGGAGCATGTTGTACCAGCCACTCCAATCTTGCGGGCCCCAATCATAGTGGTTTACTCCGCCAAACCAGCCGTCGTGTTGAATGTATTGGGCTACCCCTGCCACGTCGCCGTAGCCAAGTTCCAAATACGCTCTTGCTGCCGAGTTCATTACCTCTGGCATCATTAGGTTGGGGTTGGAAGTAGCTGGGTCAATCCCGTTTGGATTTATGTTTGTTTCTGACAAACGGTCGCTACATGACGAGGCAACCACAATTGCCAAAGCCAACGCCGATTTTGATAAGATTTTTAACATTTTCATCGTACACTATAAATGTTAGTTGATTACAAATTGAAGTTTAACTTAAACCCGATTGGCATCGTCCACGGCATGACGTTTTGCAGCTCAATACCTTGTCTGAAACGACCGCCATCTGCTTGGAAAGCTCTTTCAGGGTCGATTCCGATTTTTGCAGCGTTCCAAAGCATGAGGTTACGTGTAAAAACTGAAATGCTTGCATTGCGGAAGCCACCGATATTAGGGATATTATAACTCAACGAAAGCTCTCTCATTTTCAAGAAAGAAGCATCAAATGTAATTTGCTTATTATAGCTCCAAGCAAAGGTATTTGAGATAGGATAAATGTTCGTACCTGCTCCCCCTAAGTGCTCAGTGTAAGACCCATCTGGATTCAAGATTACCCCAGGAACAAACGCTCCGTCGCCATCAGCACCCATACCACCTGTTGCTTTGTTATAGCCACCTACCCTTGGGAAGTTTCCATTTTGAGGAATGATGTATTTTTCAGGATCAGACTTGAGCAAAGCGATAAGCTCTGCTTGAGAATAGTTTCCACCCGGAATTAAGTTATCAATCTGGCGTTGCGATTTCCAGTCAGACTCACCGTAGCGGTAAGTATAAGATTGGAAGTTGCCACCGATACGTGCATCAAAACTGGCTGCCAACGAGAAACGCTTGTAGGAAAGTGTAGCCTGCATACCCATAATAAACTTAGGATTAAAGTTCCCTACTTTTTCACGGGCATTACGGTCATTAACGGCTATCCAGCTTCCTGTTCTGCTCAAAATTGGCCAACGATAATACGGAGATGCTGGGTCTGTCACCTGCGCATAACCACGGCTATATATGTCGCCAATTTCTTGTCCTACATACGTAAATGCACCACCATTATTGTCATCCCAAAGCTGATAGAAATCCATTCCTTCGGTCAACTCTTTGATACGTGTACGGTTACGAGTGAAATTAGCGTTCACATCTAAATTCCAGCCGTTTCTATCGCGGATGGGACTACCTCCTAGGTTGATTTCCCATCCTCTACTTGCCAACAAACCAGCGTTGATAAGCTTGCTACCAAAACCCGAAGAAGAAGGTGTGGTAATGTTCAAAATCTGGTTTTTGTTTTCTACGTAGTAATACGTTCCTTCAAAACGGATACGGTTTTCAAACAACCCAAAATCTACTCCAAACTCCGTTGAGGTCGCAATTTCGGGTTTCAACTGGGCGTTCAGCAAAGTACCTGGAACGTTGGTCGTAATCAAACTTCCCCAGGTGCCTGTGCCCAACGTTGGCACCAACTGATAGGGGGTGGCATCGTTACCTACTTGAGCCCACCCCGCTCTGAACTTCAACAATGAAATGGATTTGGGTAAGCTAAATGTATAATTGGCCAACCAACTCAGCGACGCCGATGGGTAGAAATACGAACGGTTTTCGGCAGGAAGTGTACTCGACCAGTCGTTACGAGCTGTTAGGTCTAAATAAAGCATGTTTTTATAACCCATCGACGCCATTCCGTATAAGCTATAAATTTCTTTCTTGTTGCTTCCATTGCTTACTTGCAACGACGCCAACGGAATGTTTGAAATACGGTACAACCCTGGAACAGTCAGAATACTACCTCCCATATAGTCTTCTTTATAGTTCTGTACCATGTAGTTACCTCCTCCTGACACACTTAGGTCAAAGGCACTAATGTTCTTTTTGTAAGTCAACAAGAAATCTGTATTTGTTTCATTCCGCCCGATTCCTTGTAGGTAATACCCTCCGTTTCGTACGCGGGTATAGCTCCAAGGAATTTTGGTTTCACGGTCTTCCGTAAACATGTCGTACGACACCCGCGCAAAAGCCGTAATCTCAGGCGTGATGTTGTAATCCAATTTCATGTTTCCGTAAATACGGTCACGGTTGAAGCCATTGTTGATACCATAGGCCAAGAAATAAGGGTTATCGCCGCTGGTTGAAGGAGAAAGTTGGCGAATTTGCTCATTTCCTGGCACCCAATAATTACGCAATTCACGAACGTCAACGTGTGGCCAGAGATACACGGCTTCAAGCGGATTGGCACCACGATTGGCCGTTGACGGGCGGTTTTTGGAGAACGAACGTACAAAGTTTAAGTTAGAACTGAGTTTGAATTTCTCGCCAATATCGTAGGTTCCTGCGGCCGACAATGTATGACGTTTCAAATCTGAGTTAGGAATTGGGCCGTTGTTTTGCATGTAGTTGTATGACACGCGGTAGGTACTTTTATCGGTCGAACCAGAAATCGACAAGTTGTTGGTCGTCGTAATTCCCGTCTCCAAGAAATTTTTCATGTTGTCTTTGTACGACCTCAACTCCGTTGGAATTTTATTCCCATTAGCATCCAATGGGCTGTTCCACTGCGCCGCTAAGATTCCCTTGTCCAATTCAGGCCCCGCCCAATACGCCGACGTTTCGTCTAAGCGGGCATTACGGTTTCCGTTGGCATATTTGTAGTGAAAATCTAGAAAACGATAAGGGGTCTCAAACACGTTACTAGTAGAAAAAGAAACACCCAAGCCTTTGCCTTTTTTACCCGACTTAGTTGTAATCAAAATTACCCCGTTTCCTGCACGAGAGCCGTACAATGCCGCCGCACTTGGACCTTTTAGCACCGAAATGCTCTCTACGTCGTCGGGGTTAAGGTCAGAGATGGCGTTACCATAGTCAACGTTGTTACGATCTCCCATCGAACGAAGGTTATTCAAACTGTTTGCGATAGGCACACCATCCACCACAAAAAGCGGCTGGTTGTCGTTGCTCAATGAGGTAGCACCACGAATAATAATACTTACCGATGAACCAACGCCGCTGGTCTGATTGATTTGTACCCCTGCAACTCGACCCGAAAGCGCGTTTAAAACGTTTTCTTGAGGAACATTGACAATGTCTTTCCCAGATACTTCACCCACAGAGTACCCCAAAGCACGTTTTTCGCGCTTGATACCCAGAGCCGTCACTACCACTTCGCCGAGAGTCTCGGCACCTTGGGCCATTTTTACATCAACAACACTACGGTTTCCCACCGTAACCTCGGAGGCATCGTACCCCACAAATGAAAAAACGAGCACTGGGTTAGCGCCGCTTACTTCAATAGAATAAATTCCGAGTGCGTTTGTGCTGGTCCCTTTTTGGGTCCCCTTTAGTACGACGTTCACTCCAGGCATAGCGGAGCCATCTTCACCAGTCGTTACTTTACCAGTAACAGTTCTGACTTGGGCGTACACTGAGGTACAGAGGATTCCCCATACCAGTCCTATCACAAGCAGCTTCCTAGCTACCTGTTGTAAAGGAAAAAAGTGTTTCATATAGTCTGCTCAGTTTAGTTAGTTAGTACCAATGGTACGAACCAACCAAAAATTCAGACTACTACCGATTTATTAATTTTTGGTAAAAAAAAGAAAAGATACACCTTACGTTTATAGACAAAAAACAGTTTAGTAAATTGATTATCAGATACTTGTAAAAACATAAAAAATTATGAATGAGAGGTAAAAAATTACCCTCTCACTCATAATTAACTGCCTATTGCAGTAACCAAATTTTTGAAAATTCGTTGTCTGTCGCAGGAGATAACGTACTTACACCCAAGTCATAAGCCGCACGGTTTTGCCCTAGTTCATTGCCTGGATAACGATAACGAACAGGGAATGTATAACCACTCAAACGGCCATTACTGAAAATATTTGGTAAGCCAGTACGGCGTAAATCAAGGTATGCTTCTGTAGAAACCGTAAACAATGACAACCATTTTTGTTCAGCAATTTTGGCTAATTGCCCCGCTTTATCAGCTGGCAATGCAATACTCGATTGCACTAAATACTTATCTACCTCGGCTTGTTTTACTCCCCAACGCAACATTGAGTTGGCGATGCCTTTGCGGTAGTAGCTATCAGCACTCCCCGAAATCAATCCCTTTGCAGCGGCTTCGGCCAAAATGAACTGCACTTCGTCGCTGTTCATGATTTGGGCTTTGAGCAAGTTATGTTTGTTTTGACGGAACAACTGAGAATACTGCGATACTTTGAAGTTACCTACTACCCCACCTGCAGCAGTATTGTAGTGTCCGTTTCCGTTTTTCCAGTCACTCAACATCCCCGCAATAAAACCTACATACAACTTATCTGTATCTGTGATGTTGGATACTTGCGCAGCCATGTCTTTATTATTAACGTCCAAATATTCCCACTTGGAAGTATAAGTAAAGCCATTCGCATCGGTAGTTGATACTGTTTGTCCATCTTTCGATTTATCAGTTGTCCAAGGAGTTTCCACAGGAGCAACCCACACATTCAAACGAGGGTCTTTTAGCTCTACCAGCTTATCAACTAATGTTTTACAAGGACGGCGCTTGTTAAATTCGTCGACTGAACCCCAGTTGATAGTTCCACCCTTCCACGAGTTTTCGGCAGTGGTTCCAACGTAAGCAATAGAAGCATTGTCGGTAGCATCTGTAAAAATAGGAGAGTTCAACACCGTAGTCATTCTTGCTCCAGCATCGGTCAATTTTGCCGAAGCGCGCATAATTAAGCGCAATTTGAGGGAGTTAGCAAACTTAATCCACTTGGTTTTATCCCCTCCAAACATCAGGTCATAGCTTTTATCGATAGGTTCAGTACCAGAGCTCATCAGCGTTGTAGCATCGTCTAGCTCTTTCAATAATCCTGCATACGTATCTGATTGCTTATCGTATTTGGGGTACAAAATACCTTCACGTGCTTTGAGTGCTTGGGTATAGTATACGTCACCGTAGAAGTCGGTCATGTACGAAAACAACAATACCCGAAAAGTAATGAAAATCCCTTTGTGAACTTTCGACGCCCGTTTATCAGACAATCCAATTGAGCCGTCAATCAACTTAAGGATGTTCATAGCCGAGTACATGTCGTCGATAGGTGACTTAAATCCAGAGTAGAAATTGTCGCCACTTTGGTAGTTGCTTTGCATGTGTTGTACCGCACTTGGGAGGCGGCGATTATCAAAGCCCATGTTTTGGTAAAAAAGCGAGGTCTGCTTTATAACCGAGGCCAATAAAAAGGGGTCGTTGACCGACTCAACAGCGTCGAGTTGCTGTACAGTGTCAAATACCCGTAATTCATCTTTACTACAGGAAGTGCTTATCCCTGTGAGTAAGGCTGATACTGCGAAAATTTTAATATATGATTTCATGTTCTTCATTGTACAGTGATAGTAAATACTTAAAAATCAAGAGAAAGCTTCAAACCGTAAGAACGAATCGCGGGCAACGTTGCTCTCAAAATACCTTGGTTAGTTCCTACACCCGTAAACGCTGACTCGGGATCTTCGTTACGGCCAGAAGCATTCCACTGGAACAAGTTACGACCAATAAATGCCAAAGTGACGTTATTGAGATTGTACTTCGTAGTCACTGTCTTAGGTAACGTATAAGCCAACGTAATTTCTCTCATTTTGAAATTAGTAGCATCGTACGTTCTAGTTGCGGAGAAGTTCCAAATGATGTCGCCGTAGCCATTGTAAGGGAAATCGTAGAACGTATTTTTAGAATCAGCACCGTTCACGATATAGTCGGCATCAGTCGCAGCAGCAGGGTCGCCCTTGTAGTTAGGGTTCAAGAACACCCCTTTTACGTAGCTAGCATCCTGAAAGTCAGAACGTTTATCGTTGTTATTGTTGTTGATAGCTGCATATTCGCTGGCATTTTGGGCAGGCCATACCAAGCCACCATTTGCTGCATCACGTCCACCTACCCACCAAGGGTTGTTCTCGCCCGAGCCTAATGTAGTCATAGCTCGTCCGTTTGATTCTGCGTATTGTTGGTTTACCGATACGTATTTACCACCTTTACGCAAACTTCCTACCAAACCAAGGGTAAATTGCTTATACTTCAAAGTCGTATTCAAACCTAAGATAAAATCAGGGTTAAAGTTACCGAGTTTACCACGGTCGCGCTCATCGCTTGATTTCTGGATTTTACCTTCTTTACTATCCAACAAAGGCATTCCTGCGTATTTTCCTGTTTTTACGCGCAAGATGGGGTTTTCTTCATAGATACTTCCAATAACCTCACCCTCAGCTAATTTTACTTTGGTTTTACCATCGTAGCTGGCAAACACATACCCTGCTGGTGCAAATTTGTTCGACAAACGAGTGATGGTCGCCTTATAGTGTGTAAAGCTAGCCGACACGTCCCACGTCAAATCTTTGGTTTTTATAGGAGTAAAGTTCAAGCCCCACTCAAAACCCTTATTACGAACGTCTCCAATGTTGGTCAACAAGCCTGTATAACCTGTTCCTTGTACCAGCGGGATATTGTCGATTTGGTCTTTTTGGTCTTTTACAAAGTAGGTAAAGTCAAACTTCAAACGATTACTAAACATCCAAAGGTCAAATCCTACTTCTTTTGAAATTGAGTGCTGTGCCTTCAAATTAGGGTCAACAATCGAAGCGTTAAGACTAACGGTATTAATAGAACCCCACGGACTCGCATCGAAGCTGTAAGTATCAATCGAACGACGACGTACTAAGCCGTTTCCTACGTCAGCGTAGTTCAAGCGAGTTTTCAAGTAATTAATAACTTGTGGCAATTTAAAGGTTTCGGACGCTACCCAGCTCAATGACGCCGATGGATAGAAATAGCTGATTTTTTCTTGTGAATAAGCTCCTTTCCAGTCATTGCGGCCCGTTACTTCTAAGAATAATTTATTGTCGTAGCTAAGGTTAGCTGTTCCATAGGCGCTCACCGATTTTCCGTTGAAGTAGGGTGCACCAGCATTGGTACCTATGTTAGTACTTGTACCACTCACGGTTAAGGTTCCTGCTTTAATGTTTGCCAACGTAAATAAGTTAGGAGAACTCAAATCTCCGCCCGCAATTTCGAGTGTATTGGCATTTGTAAAGCGATAATTCCCCCCTCCCGACACCGACAAATTCATTTTGCCGAAGTTATTGTTGTAGGTCAAAATCGCGTCAGTGTTGGCCTCCATACTGTTATTGTTACCAATTACATACTGACCATATGGGTCTCCTTTTGCTCCCCACGACTGGCGCAACTCGTAGTTGTCTCTGACGTTTTGCATACCTGTACGAAGCATCAATGAGAATGGTTTCGATAACTGCCAATCCAGCTGCGCTTTGCCAAAATAGTTATCACGCGAGAATTTGTGGATTTTCTCGTAAGTAATCCACCAAGGATTGTTCTGAGCAACGTCGATACCATTGTCTTTCATAATAGCACCGTTTTGACGAACCCCTGCGAAACCTGTCAACCAATAATCACGCATTTGAGAAAGCGGCTGCAAGTTGGTCGGCAAGTTGAAAAGCAAATCGTTCAATACGCTGTTTGAACCCGTTACGTTGGCTTTGTTAGGCGTAAATGTTTTGATATAACTACCACTCACCGACACCCGAAGGTCTTTGGTCAAATGATAGGTAGTATTGAGCATAAACGATTTTTGGTCGGTCTTGGTGTTAGGCATCACCCCCTTATTGTTCATGTCCGAAATCGAAAAGCGGAAAGAACCTTTGTCATAATTACCAGTAATTCCAACGGTATTGGTCAATGTACTACCTGTTTGGAGGTATTCCCTCACACGGTTCTCACCAGACGAAACCATTGGGCCGTTTTTCCATTGTTTAGCAGCTACATCCCAATAATTCCCCTTGTAAGAGCCATCAAGAATGGGGCCCCATGTATCTGTATTGTCATACTGCCACTCATAGGCACGTTCTCCTTGTCCAAATACTGTTTGTTCGGGAAAAAATTGGTGGGCTTTTTCCGCAGTTGCAGACGAGGTAAAGCTTACCCCAATTCCTTTTTTCAGTCCTACCCCCGATTTGGTTGTAATCATAATAACCCCATTTCCACCTTCTGCCCCATAAAGTGCTCCTGCGCTTCCTCCTTTCAAAATTGTTACCGAAGCAATGTCCTCTGGGTTCAGTTGTGAAAGAATGTTACCAAAGTCTACACCGTCTTTATTGGTAAAAGACTGTGTCCCCACTGGCACCCCGTTAATGACATACAATGGTTGGCTCTTGAGTGACACGTTGGCATCGCTCAAGGTTGGCATTGCTGAGGTTCCACGAATATTGACCAAAACCGACGAAGTTGGATCACTACTTAAACTAGTGAGGTTAACCCCACTCACTTTTCCGTCTAACGCTTTGAGTAAGTTAGGGTTTGAAGCCTTTACAATGTCTTCTGACTTAAGTTCACCGACCGCATACGCCAATGAGCGTTTTTCGCGGTTAATTCCCAAGGCCGTTACCACCACCTCTTGTAAACTTTCTAACCCAGGTTCTAAGTTAACATCAATGATGCTGCGGCTTACCACTGGGATTTCCAGCGTTTTGTAGCCCACAAAAGAAAAAACCAGTACTGAGTTGTCGTTGGGTACTTCAATCGAAAAGTTCCCTGTTGCATTACTGCTTGAACCACGTTGGGTCCCTTTCAAGATGATGTTAACGCCAGGCATAGCATTGCCATCATCCTTAGAGGTAATTTTCCCTGTAATGGTTCTGGTTTGAGCCCAAACCATCGCAAAGCATCCGCTCACAACCATCGTCGTCAGTAGAAAACGCTTCAGCATTCGCCCCATAGTAGAGTTATCCTTCATTTTAATTAGTGTTTTATTGATTGTACCCATTAATACCTTTAGCATTCACCGTTGGGCTAAGAGATAAGATTAAAATTCGATTAAATACATGTCTCTTTTTTAATCAATTATTTTTAATTATACTAAATAATAACAATAAAATGAATAGTAAAACTGTTTTAGATATTTTAAAGTTTAACTATTTTTTATTACACAAATAGTTAATTATCAATTATTTAATAAAACATCAACATCAAAAACCTAACAATTAGTTATAAATTTAATACCATTTCAAATTAAATTAGAATTAAATTAGAGTTAAATTTCAATTAAAAAATATGCTTTATTGTACTATTTTACTAAATCCTATCAACATGAAAAAAGCGGGGTTATAAGACCAATGACCTTATAACCCCGCTTTTTTCGGGAAACATGTGCAATAAGTTGAAAAATATACTTTATATCAATAATTCCATAGGCAAGCTCTTACGAGTCATTTCATTTGTTTCCTCTACTAAATTTTACAATGCAGCTGCTAAATCAACACGCTCCCGCAAAAACTGTTTTGCTTTCACCAATTGATTTTTGACCGTATTTTTTGAAATACGCATCAATTCTGCGATTTCTTGGTATGACTTCCCTTCTTCTACATTTAGTCGTAAAATTTGCTTTCTTTTTTCGGACAGGGCATCGATGCCTGCTTTCAAAAGAACGATTTTAGCTTCTTCCGTTTCAGGCTCTGCGTAATGAGCATTTTCTAAGCGTTCAAAATATTCTTGCCTTAATGTATGGTTTTTCTCAACCTTCTTAAAATAATCAAAAGCTAAATTTCTCAGGCAAGTAAATAAATACGAATTAAAATTCAGTTCAGGATTAATTTGCCCCCTTTTTTCCCAAATTTTAATAAATACGTCATGTACCATATTCTCCGCCTCTTCCTCTTCTTTGATAAGTGAAACACAAAACTTGATGGCGGGTGCTTTATAATGATTATAAAGTTGTGTAAAAGCAAGTTCGTCTCCTTGAATTACTTTTCGTAAGACGTATTCATTGATGCATGCCATGGTTTTTAAGGTTTTCAGGAGGAAATAATATAGTAACGAGCTTGTGGATTTGTGAAGTAAAGATACGTCATCTAACAAAAGAATTCATCTCAAATTGCGTAAATATATCTTCAAATCACGCAAAGTCGAAATATGACAATAAAAATATAATACATGATTATACCAATGTACAATTTCTTATCATTAAGTATCCCAATTTTAACCATTTCTTAATAGCCCTTGCTTTCTGGTGCTACGTATTATTTTTAGAACCAACATAGCCTCATGAAACTTTTAATTCTTTCTCTAACATTGTCTATCAGCTTATTGTTAGGGTGGACAACTTCTTACACCCAACAAAATCGCTATAACGATGTTCTTTTTTGGCAAGAAACCCACGAGGCTCACCCTACATCTGAAGAAGTTAGAAGTGTGGCTGTTGATAGTACAGGGACGATTTGGATAGCAACCTCCAGTGGCATCTTCCGTAAAAAGGCATCTTTGGAAACAAACTGGGAAAAAGTACTCACTGATGGCCCTGCCTACGCTGTTTTCGTAGACGCCCAATCTTCCATTTGGTTGGGCACGTGGAACGGGGTCTATCGTTATTCCAATCGTCAGTTACAACGTATTTCTGGCATTGCCCAGCCAATATCTGTACTTTGTTCTTCTCCCGAAGGCATCTATGCCATTGGCCCCAACGGACTTTGGCGTTATGACGGTAGTACTTTTACCAAAAAAGAAGTAGCTATCCCTCGGTCGGTTCGTAACGCACTCTGCGATTCGGCGGGTAATCTGTGGCTCGCCAGCGACGTTGGGCTCTATTATATAAATAAGGTAGGAACTATCCGTATTTTCAAGGACAAAGACAAAGTAATAAGCGGTTATATTAAAGGAGTTGAGTTTGACACCCAACGGCAACTTTGGGCAGCAGGACTTGGTGGTGTGAGCCTATTGGCAAATGATAAGAAGGTCCAAGAAATTACTACTCAAAATAGCCTTCCTACTGTTTATGTTACCTGTGTCAAAAAGGCCCCCGACGGAACTATGTGGGTAGGCACCGAAAAAGGGATTGTTCGCTACACACAACCTTCAAGGGGTTCGCTACTATTCAGTCGGCGATGGCTGCTCCACGATCGTATCAACGCCCTTACATTTGATGCAACTGGCAATGCCTACCTTGCCACGCCACAGGGGGTAAGCATCATTAAGAGGCAAAAAATGACCCTAGCCACCAAAAATGATTATTTTCAGGACGTCCTTCTTAAACGCCACATCCGAGCGCCGTGGATTGCAGGCCAATGCCGACTAGAAAAAGCAGGTGACTTGTCGACTTGGCAGCCCGAAGACGACGACAATGACGGTGAATATACGGGCAATTACCTCGCCATGGAGTCCTTTCGCTATGCAACCACCCATTCTCCTGATGCAAAGGAAAATGCAAAAAAGGCGTTTCAGTTTCTGAAAAAACTCCAAGAAGTAACCGATACTGACGGTTTTTTTGCGCGTACGATTGTGCCCGCCCTGTGGACGAACGTCCACGACGGTAATCGTCAGTATTCAGCTCAAGAATTGGCCGATGAATTGGTCAAAGAACCTCGTTTTAAACCCGTCGAAACTCGCTGGCGTCCTTCCAAAGATGGTCAATGGTTATGGAAAGGCGACACTAGCAGCGACGAAATGTGTGGGCATTTCTTTGGATATTTTTTCTATTACCAACTCGTCGCCGACGATTCCGAAAAAAGCGTTATCCGAAAACACGTATCCCGCATCATGGATTACCTCATCGCCCATAATTTCAATTTCATAGACATTGATGGTAAACCCACTCGCTGGTCAGTGTGGTCGCCCGACCAGCTCAATCGAGATCCCGAATGGGCGCCTGACCGCGCACAAAATTCCATGGAAATGCTCGGTTTCTTGCTTTTTGCCCATTACATTACCCAAAACTCAAAATACTACCAGCATTATCTTCACCTCATCGAAAAGGAGCATTATTTAGACAATATGGCACAGGTTTTACACCAAAACCCCGCCTGGTTTATCTATTTCGACGTTGTTTTACAAGCCTACATTTATCCCATTTTGCTTCACTGCGAAAAAGACCCTGAACGACTAGCCTTTTACCAGAAACACATGGACGAATGGTTTGCGAAGCGTCAAAGTGACCAAAACCCGCTCATCAATTTTATTTACTGCTACGCTCGCAACAAACAAGTAGAACTAGATCATTCAGTCGGTTTTTTAATTGATACACCACTAGATCTTATTGATTGGCACATTGATCATACCCAACGCGAAGATATTCGCATTGTGCGCACTCCTGTACTGGAAGACGAACAAGTAGATACCTTACCACCTCCTAGCATCCGTATGACCGTTCGTTGGGACAAAAACCCTTGGACGGCCGCAGGAGGCGACCCTCATCGCGAACGCGAGCCTGTTTTTTGGCAGCTTCCGTATTGGATGGGACGCTACCTCAAGATGATTCAATAAATTGTAAACTGTTTCACCATTCATTTTTTATTTATGTCAACCTTCAAAACCGTATTTTTTGTCTGTATTTGCGCAGTACTTTTTTCAAGGTGCAGCCAAAAAAGCACGACAACTACGCGTCAACCACAGCCTGTTCACCAAGACTATCCGTTTTGGCAGGATTACAGTGTCAAATTTTATGCGCAACCTACCGATGGCGTGCTTCTTTCTGCCTACAGCGACCGGAATAATGTCATCAAAATTTTGACAGACAAAGGCCTTACACAACCCTATGATGGGCACTTCTTGTACCACGGCAAGTTGCAACCCGATGGCACTTATCGCCCTTTAAAAAACAAAAAAATCAGTGCTATAGGCGTTTACGAACAACAATTCGTTTTTCTCGATGATAAAACTGTGTTGAGTAACTCTTGGGCAGGAAAACTATTCTCTAAGCATCAATTGCCGAATGCGCGCTTGTTTGAGGGAGGAGCCAATTTTACCTTCTTGGTTTCAGATGGAAAAAGTCTCGTATTAACCAATGATTCCAAACAGCTTTGGCAAGGCAATTTACCCTCTGATGAAGCACTTCAGATGCATTATCAAGCGAGTACGAATATCTTTTGGGTGTTGGGGCGCCAAGGATTATACACTTTGCAAAACAATTTATTGACAAAAGTTTTCAACGGAAATAACCTTACTACGTTTACGATTTCTTCCAACCACCAAAAAGTCATCATTGGTACCACCGACGGTTATCTTGAATGGGATATTGCCAGTAAAAAACAAATCGGAGACATTCATAAGAAACTTCCGTGGACTGAAATCACGGCCGTTAGCTGCATCGGAGATAAAGTATGGTTTGGAACAACTAATGGAGCTTTTGCACTTCGTACAGACGGAAAGTTTGACTACTATAACGGCGAACGTTGGCTTCCTAACAACCAAGTCGTTCATATTTCTGAGGGGCCCAATCAATCTGTGTTGGTATTAACCAAAGGAGGGCTTGGGCAAATTTGCTTCAAAAAAATGACCTTGCACGAAAAAGCCATGTACTACGAACAACAAGTACGAAGCCGACATATTCGAAACGGATTTAATGCCTCGCTTACCCACATGGAGAAAGGCAACATCGGCACAGGGTATTTGGCAGACTCCGACAACGATGGGCTATGGACTTCGATGTATCTGGGTGGCGAAGTATATCGTTATGCCGTTACCAAAGACCCAGAAGCCCTTCAAAACTGCCGAGAAGCCTTTGATGCTATGGAGAGGCTCTATAGCGTCAATCCAGTAAAAGGTTTCCCATCGCGTTCGTACGAGCGAAGTGGCTTAATTTCGCAACTTGCTGACCCCGAACGCTGGCAACACTCCGCCGACCCCGAGTGGGACTGGAAAGCTACCACAAGTAGCGACGAAGCCGTAGGTCATATTTTTGCTTTTGGAGCCATGGCCGAGCTCATCGACGACCCTTCGCTAAAACAACGAGCCATTGTGCTCATTGATAGCCTAATGGGGCACATTGTTCAAAACAATTACTATTTGATTGACTATGACGGCAAACCAACTACTTGGGGACGATGGAGCCCTGAGTATGTCAATGCCATGCCCAAAAATGTGGGAGACCGTAAGATTACCTCTTCCAACATCGTTGCAATGCTTCAAACAGCTTATCATTTTACAAAAAAAGAAATCTACAAAGAGAAAGCATTTGAATTGATGCACAAACACGGATATTTTGAAAACTTAATGCGTCCAATGAAAGAAATTGGCTCCGCTCCAGATGATGCAGATGCTCTCAGTAAAGAACTTTCAGATGGCTGGAACCACTCCGACGACGAGATGTATTTTGTTTGTTACTGGGGGTTGTATCGTTATGCTTTTAACGATACCTTAAAAGCCCATTTTAAAGAAGCTATCGTTGACCATTGGCAAATCGAACGTCCTGAAAAAGAGGGGGCTTGGAATATTTTCACAGCCCTGACAGGAGTCGAAAACTTTGATTTGAAAGAAGCGGTTTGGTATTTACAAGAACATCCTCTTGACCTTATTGACTGGGCGATTGCTAATAGTCATCGTAAAGACATTGAAAAGCTCGCTCCTAACTTCCGTAATCAAACCATTCAAGAAGTGCTTCCCCCTGACGAGCGCCCTGTACAGCGCCACAACGCAAACATGTTTAACCTAGACAGAAAAGGAGGTAACGGGACGTCAGAACACAGCGCGGGAGACATTTGGCTGCTTCCCTATTGGCTGGGGCGGTATTTGGGTGTCATTTCCGAGCCAAAAAAGTAACATCTTCTAGTTCATCGGCACAAAAAAGCCTTCTGTTTTTGCAGAAGGCTTTTTTGTATTTAGATAGTTTAAAACCCTATTCAATTATGACTTTTTAACGGGCGCCTTTGCAGGAGCTTTTGCCGCTGGTGCGGCAGGTGCAGAAGGAGTTTCAGGTTTTGGATTCAAGAACTCATCTGCTACTTTATTTCCTGGATCAAGCGTAATCAATTTTGTAAACCACTCTTTCGCTTTGGCATCATCTTTCAACGTAATTACGCTGTAAGCACCTAAGATTTGGTAGAAAGACTTCAAGTTTGTCTTCTTCGCATCGTCCATTGGCGCTTTGTCTTCTTCAACGAGCTTCACATAGTTTTCCATCAAAGGAATAGCTAAGCCATTGGACATTGCTTCCTCACGGGTATAGGCATAATAGTTTGCTTTAGCGCGTTGAGCGTGAGCGTACAAATAATCAGGTTTGCGCTCAAGCATTTGCTTATAGAGCTCATCAGCCTTCATGAAGTAATCACGCTTTTTCTGACGCATTGCCAACGAATCTGCACCTGAAGGGAAAATGCGGTTTGCCACGTTATAGTATGGCAATGCTAAGTTTACAAAATCTTGAAGACTTGCCTTCTTCTCTCTCTTGATAACTTTTTCGTAGTACTCAATTGCTTTTTCGTAATTTTTCGCACCGTTGTAAAAAGCGGCGATTTCTTTATATCCGTTATCAACGGTATCCATTTCTGCTGCTTTTTCTAGGTTTACAATAGCTGCCGCAGTATCTACTGGAGTAATACGAAGCATGGCATTTCCTAAATAACGGTAGTCATTATCAATCGCTTTTTGAGGAGCAAGCTGGATAAACTTCTTCAAGTTCTCAATTGCTTTCTGATATTGGTTTTCTTTATATGCTGCCCAACCTTGCATACGATACAATATATCATTTGTACGGCCGCTGCTCATTACTTTCGCAATCTTTGTGTTTACTTTCGCAAACTCTTCTGCTACGAAGTTAAACTGTGCACTGCGGAGCAATTCATCGTCCGTAACACATGCACCAAGTTTCTCAATATAAGCATCCATGTAGCGTGACGCTGGCTTGTATTGACGTACGTAGAAGAACAATTCTGCGTATTCTTTATTGGCTGGACTATACTCTGAATCTACTTCAATCGCTTTTTTGAAGTTAGTTTGTGCTAATTCCAAGTTACGACCACCCCAATAAAGCTTCGCAATTTTAGCAAATGCCTTTCCTAAGCTTGGGTTGACATTGATAGCATCTTCGTACGCCGATACCGCAGGCCCAGCTTCTCCCTTCAAGTAGAAAGCATCCCCTTTAGACATATACACTTCTTGATTTTTGGCTCCGCTTTTCAACATAAGCGCAACGGCTAAATCTGCAAGGCGAATGGCTTCGGCAGGGTCTGTTGTTTTGTAAATAGGCTTCAAAGAATCAATAACCACATATCCAGTATATGCTTCACTAATGCGCTGCAATACGTCAATATTTTTGTTCTTTGTTGCTTTTAATACCTCTGCAAAGGTGGTTTGAGCTGCTGTACGGTCGCCTTTTGCAAGTGCTACCGCTCCAATACCAACTTTGTTAAGAGGGTTTTTTGGGTCAGCTGCAAGTCCTTTGTCAAAAGCCTCCTTTGCAAGGTCTGGTTGTTTGGTACGTAAGTGATAATAACCGAGATAAAACTGGTTATCCGCAGAAGGTGCCGAAGTTGCTAGCTTTTCAAAAGTTTCCTTTGCTAAGCATGCTTGGTTCCCATCTAACTGCTTTAAACCAGTGGCAATGTCTTGGGCAAATGCCTGACTGTAAACGAACGCACTTGCGGCAAACGCTACCAACCACGATTTGGATCTAATGTTCATCTTTCAGTAGGTTGTAATGTGGGGTGATTTAAATTTTGACTCTGAAACGGGAAACAAAACTATGAAATTGTCGTCTAACCGAAAAATATTATATCTCTTTCTTTAATATTACTTCCCGATTAAATGGTTTTGCAGGCCAAAGGCCACATTTTTCGATAATTAAACTTCCAACATCCCGCATGATATAATTTAGCAATCCGCTTCCCAATCCTGCGTGCATTTCACGACTAATGATATATACTTTACGCGCCAACGGGTAGTTTCCAAAACGTAAGTCTTGCTGGAAGGGTCGAAAATAATCTTGATTTGTTGGTTTATCTTTATCTGATACTCCTAAAACTCTCAATCCTTTTGACAACTCAGCTGTCAAAGGTACATCTCCGTCGCTAATCCAATTTACGCCAATAAAACCAATCGCATTAGGGTTTTGGCGGACATATTCTATCACTTTTTTGTTTGAGCCTGCCGAAAAAATATTCAAACCTTTCAAATCTGTCAATCCAAACTTGTTCATCACAAAATTGAGATTGCTTGAATTGGCATTATCAAATACAAGTACAATATCTTTTGTTTGTTGACTACCCGCAAGCTGTGACCAATTTTTGATTCTACCCTTAAAAATACCTTCTATTTCTCTCAAAGTAATGAGGCTATCTTGATTGGTACGACTTGTTAGTAATGCGAGGCCATCAATAGCGATAAACTGAGGACTGTAGCGGATACCGCGCGATTTAAAAACGTTCTGTTCAGACGCTGTCAACTCACGCGTCACAAAAGCTAAGCGGCTACTGTCTTCTAGCACTTTTGCAATTGCCAAGTGCTCTGGGGCAAAGGCAACATTAAATTTTGTTCCAGGATGAATTCCTTCGTAGCCTTGGCATAATTGTTCTACCATCGGGCCAAGCGACTCATCTGATGTAATCGTTACGGTACCATGAAATGCAGAATCGTTGGCTTGCTTACACGAGTAAGTAAATATAAAACAAGCCATTACACCCAAAAATGCACCAAAAATTTTATTCATTTTCACTTTTGTAAAGACTATATCCACGATAGAACCGATATCCTCCGTAAGCAATAAGCATTGCGCCAAAAAGATACCTTACGACTCCAGAAGGGAGTACGCCAAAAGTAGCGGAGGAGGCCACTAAATAGAGGCCTCCTCCTAAATATGCCAGTCCTATCATCATCGAGAGCGACGCTGATAGCTGCTGGTGAAGTGGTTTACGCTTCATACTACTGTTATTCCAATACGAAGCTAATTGGCAAGTTGTATTTTACCCGTACGTTACGACCCGACTGTTTACCAGGTTTCCACTTAGGCATACCCTTTACTACGCGTTGTGCTTCTTCGTCGCAACCAAAGCCTAGACCTTTAAGCACTTGAATATCTTGAATACTACCGTCGGTGTTAACAACGAAGGTCAAGAATACTCTCCCTGACACGTTAGCGCGAGAGGCTGCGGCTGGGTATTTTAGGTTTTTACCTAAATACTGACCCAATGCTGCCATCCCACCCGGGAATTCTGGGTTTTGCTCTACTACTTGGAAAACTTGTTCTTCAACAGGTGCTGCTTCAACAACTTTGACTTCTTCCTTCACAGGAGCCGTTTCTTCGGGAGCTACAATCGCTTCTTGAGCGTTTTCATCTCCTTCTTGTGTTTTGTCAGCAATCGCAACTTTTTCCAATTCTTCCACTACTGGTGGTGGCGACTCTTCAGGTACTTCCTCATCTTTCTTTACTTCAGGAGGAAGGAACTTGATAGTAGCCACTTTAGGCACCTCAATTGGTGGAGGTGGCGGCGGTGGAGGTTCGTTTGGATCAATTGGCGGAGGTGGTATTTTCATCAAGTCGATTTCCTGCATAAATTGCTCCTCTTCTTTGTTAGGAATCAAGCTAATCAAAGCAGGAGAAAGCATCGCCAACACGAAGATGGCACCACCAATCAACATTGACTTGGTGAGTGTTGGGCGATAAACTTTCCTGAGGTCATACGCACCATACGCCTTATTACGATTCTCGAATACTATATCATCGAGGGTCATCGTGGTTGATTTATTTTCAGCCATTGCGTTTGGTTAGTTTTAATAGTATGATTAATTCGCTTTATCGCCCAAGAGTTCTTTCTCTTTGTCAGTAAGAGCATCTACAAGGGCATAACGCTTACTTTTGGTAACCGCCATTTCATCAAGGGCGTCTACCATGTTTTTGTAAGTGCTACTCTTCAACGGTTTGATAACACAGACGAATTGACTCAGCCCTTTGTCATCTTTACCGTGTTCGCGATCAACTTGAGCCTGTGATTGGAAAATCAATCCACGCAAATCTTGACCATAAGACACTTTTTTAAGGTCCGTTTTAGCCTTATCATCATCCGCTGCTAGGCGGTCTAATGCCCATACAGTGTTATCCTTACCTAGAAACAGGGTCAATACCTTAGAAGCTTTCAAAGGTTCTGTTTCTTGCTGTTTGGTATCGTTTTGCTTATCAGGTACTGCCACCGACATTGATGAAGGCTTGCTAAGTGTAGTTGCCAAGATGAAGAACGTAATAAGCAAGAAGCCTAAGTCTACCATCGGAGTCATATCTACACGCGTCGAGGCTTTTTTACTGCGGACTTTCTTATCACCATGTCCGCCACCACCACCTTGTGCTATTTCTGCCATTTTCTTATACGAATTTTAAAGTGGTACAATTTAGTCAGCCTTCCAACCTTGCGGTGGAGCCTCTGTTCCAGTGATTAAGTTAAACTTGTTGATGTTTTGTGCTTGCAATGAGCTCATTACATCTTTAAATACTGGGAACTTAGCTACGTTATCACCTTTGATAGCGATACGAAGCCCACTGTTAGCGCGACGGGCTTGATAAATCCATTTTGCTAACTCATTTTGCGCAGTAGAGTCGACAGGAATACCTGGTTGAACAACCTCCTTCAACTTATCTGGAGTGGTAGCTCCAACTTGCAACCACTGTGACAACCCACGAATAGGTACGCCAAAGTTTGCCTGAAGAGAGAAGATTTTTTTCTGTTTATCCGTAAACTGTACGCCTTCTGTCTGAGAAATGTTATCAAGCATAGCGATACGAGTATTCGGATTGTCAACACCAAAGTAAACTTTACCGTCTTTACCGATGCTAATAATCATAAGGTCCTTATCAGGAACTTTAATCGCCGAGATAGACGAAGGTGTTTCGATGGTCGCCGCATCCTGAGATTTGAACTGAGCCGTCAAGATAAAGAAGGTCAGTAGAAGGAATGCCACGTCGCACATCGCCGTCATGTCCATCATCGGATAATTCCGCTTGGGTTTTAAAGCAGGCATAATACGTTATGGTTTGATTGACTTTACAAATGTAGAACATTAACAAATATAAAGCAAATATTTATATAAAATTTTTTTATATATACTATTTACTTTGTTCCGCCCACAAATTAGTTATGAGCAGAGAAGTTTTGTTGAATGCTCAACCCAATTTCGTCAATCTTGTAAGTCAACGTATCAATACGGCTAGTGAAGTAGCTATACATGATAGTTGCAATTGCCGCTGTACCGATACCAAGAGCTGTGTTTACAAGGGCTTCAGAGATACCTGTTGCAAGAGCACCTGTATCAGGAGCACCAGCGTTACCCATCGCCGCGAACGCACGAATCATACCCAATACCGTACCCAAAAGAGCTGTTAAGGTAGAAACTGATGCCAAAGTAGCAATGATAGTAAGGTTTTTCTCAAGCATAGGAAGCTCAAGGCTTGTTGCTTCTTCCACTTCTTTTTGAAGAGCAGCTAATTTTTGGTCTTTTGTCAATTCAGTCTCTGTGCGAAGTGAAACGAACTTGTGAAGAGCTGTTTTAACAACATTTCCTACCGAACCTTTTTGCTTGTCACACTCTTTAATAGCGCTTTCAACTTCGTTTTTGTCAAGTAGGGATTTTACTTTGCGAACGAACTCATCGATTGAACCTGCACCATTTGCACGGCCAAGGATGAAGAAACGCTCAATTGAGAAAACCAACACGGTTAGGAAACAGGTAAACAACAACGGTACGATAGGGCCTCCTTCATAAACGATACCGAAATAGTCTCCCGACTTTGGTCCTTTCTCATGGTCGCCGTCAACAAAGTGGCTAGGGTCACCACAAATGAATTGATACGTCAAAATACCAATGACAAGCAACACAGGGATAACCAAAATTGGGTTTAGACCACCTGCTGATTTTTTTGGAGCGGCCGCCTTGGCCGGTGCTGGAGATGTAGCCTTCTTTTCCATCAGACTTACTTTTAGGGTTTAATTGAAAAAAATAGTTTAAGTGTTTGCGCTGTAAAGAAAACGAAAATATTAAATGGTTAACGCGTTCACCAAGAAAATTTTTGTTGGTGATTCTCTAAAATAGTTACAAAAAATGCGGTAAACGGCTCTCAAAAATACAAGAAAAAAATACCTTTTGTGGTTTTTAAGCTGGTATTTTCGCATATTTTTTTCTCTTTCCTTAGGCTCGGTGCATGCTGTAACTTGCCCTAAAAGGCTCAAAAAAAGAGCATTATCCTATTTTACCACTTCTATAGCTATACCTCTGACGAAAAGAGTCGAAAGCTAAAACCAAAGAAAAGAAAAACATCGTTATACTCTATGCTTCTTTTCAATTTTTGAAAAAATAATTTAGGCTCTTACAAATCTCGCTCAACAATTTGCTGGCTATGCTTGTGTTTCAAAATGATTTTATGGCGCCCATCGTGGGTTACCTCCTCTTTGATAAGGTAATAATTCTCATCGTAGCCGACAAGGGTCTTGGCTTGAGAAAGCCCTTCGTGTCCACGCCATACAGGCAAGTCAACAGGCTCCCACTGCTTGGTTTGAGCCGACCGGTAAGCCGCATCAATAACGGCATTAACGACGTAGCCATCATAGAAGGTTTCGGCGGGCGTTGTTCCTTGTTCAAACGAGTTGAACATGTCTGTAAACATATGGTTATATCCTAGGTCATTTACTTCATCCCCCACTGGGAATAACCACCCTGTATTACTTTCTGCTTTCTCAGCCACGTAGTCTCCCCCTTTGCCACTGGTGTACATTTCAAAGCCTGTACGCAAAAAATTATTAATCCAAATAGTGCCTTCTGTTCCCATTACTTCGTCTCGTAAGTCCATCCCTCCTCTGAAAGTCCAGCTAACTTCTAACTGTCCAATGGCACCATTCTCGTATTTTACGAGTGCAATCGCATGATCTTCGGCCTCAATGGGTTTTACTTGCGTAGCAGCCCAACACATGACCTCAACGGGTTTCACGTCTTTTCCGATAAAGTTGCGAGCAATTTCAATACAATGGCACCCCAAATCTAAAATACACCCACCTCCAGCTTGTTCTTTGTCCCAAAACCAATTACTATGAGGCCCTGGGTGTGTCTCCCGGGATTTTGCCCAAAGAATTCGCCCTAAAGCCCCATCTTTAACGCTCGAAAGCGCTTTCAAAAACTTAGGGGTATAACAGAGATCCTCAAGATAGCCTGCAAAAATACCTGCTTCTTCTACAGCCTGCATCATACGGAACGCTTCTTCGGCATTTCTGCCAAGAGGTTTAGTACATACAACAGCTTTTTTATGTTTGACACACAACATAACAGCAGCTTCATGGAGGTTATTGGGCAGAGCCACGCACACCATCGTCACATCTGGATGTGTAATCACTTCTTCCATATCGGTTGACCAAAAAGCGCACTGGTAGTCGTCTGCAAATTTTTTGGCATTGGCTTCACTCCGCGCATAAATCGCAACTACCCTATCGCGACCGCGTTGACCATGAATTGAATCGGCGTAGAAACGCCCGATAAATCCCGAACCAAGCATGGCTATTTTTTGCATATCATCTGATTTATTGATAAGTGGAAACAAATTTTAGAAAAAAGCATTTACCGCAAACTTTTTAATGATGAGTTTTTGTTAGTACTTTTGCAATACAGTTGCAAATAGGTATGTCAAGAATAATTTCAGTAACATTAAATGTTGGTTTAACAGGGCTGGTACACTTACTATGCTGTTGGTTGCCCTTAGTTGTAGTCCTGTTTAACGGCGCTTCTGTAGCCTGGTTGGTAGAATACCGTGCTCCGCTAATGGTACTACAGTTAAGTGTTTTAGCCTGGTCGTTTTATGATTTGTATTTGCGCTCTTCTCACGTAGCTTCTGACTTTGAAAAACGAGTTTTTTGGACAGCAGTCGCACTTACTATTGTGTTGAACATCATTCCTCACCGTTATTTTCAAGCTGAAGATAGCCGCTTAGCCCAAGCACAGTTTGAGCGCATTCGTAGTACCCGCGTAGCTCAGTTCGAGTTACAAGAGCCGCCAAAATCAGTTGAAAAACTAAGTAATACCCTTCAATCGGTAGAAGGGGTTGTTCCTTCTCAAATCAAACTTAAAGCGGAAGTAGTATCCGTAAGATATTATTTGGGAAAAACCTCAGAAGAAACTATCTTGGCGACACTTCGTAAGCAAGGATACGAAGCCACCATGATTGATTAACTAATAAATTCGAACCTCAAAGATGAAAACATTCATTTACCGTACATTCGTCTATGGCTGTGTACTTGCATCGTGTAGCCTAGTATTCGTGGCTTGTGAGCCCGAAAAAGACCCCAAAATGGAAGAAGCAGGAAAAATCCACTTAGCTTCGATGGAAATTGAGGAATCGTTGCACGAACAAATTGAGGGAATAGACTCGTTGAAAGTAGTCTTGAACGATAAAAAGAAAACACTCACTGACGCCGCCGCTATTGCAAGTATTGATTCTACCGTAGCAGCATTAGACGCTGTGGCAAAGTCATTTGAGGAGTGGGAAGAAAATTTGGTTGAAGTTCCTGGACTTCCCCACGAACATCATCACGAAGGAGAAGAGCACCACCACGACCACAAACCTACCCCTGAGGTGTCTGGCGAGCAAATGATTGAAATTCAGAAAGAAATAAAAACGAACATTGAAAAAATCAAGTCCGATTTGGAAAGTGTTCAAGAAAGGGTGAAAAAGGTTTTATAATTGATATGTCGATAGTCCATGGTAATTAAAATCATGGACTATCGACCCTGTACTATAAAACTACCGAGGTACTTCTATTTTTTGCAGAATTTGGGCTACTACCTCGTCAGGACCTGTCCCTTCCATTTCCCGTTCAGGTGTTAAAATGATACGATGACGCAACACCGAAGGAGCTAGCTGCTGAACATCTTCTGGCGTCACAAAATCTCTCCCTCGAATCGCAGACAATGCCTTAGCACTATTAAGCAATGCTACCGACGCCCTTGGTGAAGCCCCCAAAAACAACGACTTATTGTTGCGAGTTTGCACGATTATTTGGGCGATATACTCCAATAACTTATCTTCCACATGTACTTGATGTGTTTTACGGCGTAGCTCAGTTAATTGCTCGGGCGATACAATGGCCTGTACTTTAGCAATCGCCTCGGCCATGTTAAGCCGTAAATGATGCCCCCTTAGCACTTCTATTTCTTGTTCTTGAGTTGGGTATTTCACCATAATTTTGAACAAAAAACGGTCTAATTGTGCCTCGGGCAAACGGTACGTCCCTTCATGCTCTACGGGGTTTTGAGTTGCCATCACAATAAAGGGGCTACCCATAGGATAAGAAATCCCATCAACTGTCACTTGCCTCTCTTCCATCACCTCAAATAGTGCAGCCTGAGTCTTAGCAGGTGATCGATTGATTTCATCCACCAAGACGATGTTTGAAAAAATGGGGCCTTTCCTAAACTCAAAGTCGGTATGTTTAGGATTAAATACAGAAGTCCCTAATACATCTGAAGGCATTAAATCGGGTGTGAATTGAATACGGCTGAACTCTGTCGCAATGGTACGCGCCAAAAGTTTCGCAGTCAAAGTTTTTGCCACCCCAGGAACGCCTTCGATAAGGACGTGCCCATCGGCCAAAATCGCTGTCAACAACAACTCAATGGTCTGCTGTTGCCCCACAATAATCTTCCCAATTTCGGTTTTAATGGCCGTTATCGCATTATTGAGGTCTTGTAAGTCGATGCGTGATTCAAACTCCATAAGAGAAAATAGCAGTTATTTAACTCGTTCGTAAAATTCTTCGATGCGACGATTTAAGCTCAAGAGAGCCCACTCAGACAAGCCCGTTGTTCGCTCGGCATGGACTATTTCACTGAATAACAGTTCAATTTCCCTTCGAGGTAAGCCTGTTCTTTGAGTTAGCATCTCTTTAAATTCATCGTCGATGGTATGAGTACGCAAGCCAAAACGCTCGCGGATGTAAAGCAGTAGATGGTAAATTTTCTTTTGAGCGATCTTACTATGGTCACCTTGTTGAAAATACATTTTTCCAATGTTTTGAACAAACTCAAGGGAGGTATTTTTGGGCATCGGAATCACTGGAATAATCCGTTGAGTACGTTTTCCTGCAAAAATGGCATACAACAAGAGCCCAAATAGAATCAAATAGAAGGCCCACTCCAAAGGGGGCTGCGTCATGATATAGCGAAACGTCGACCGATTATCTTCCCCAAAACGTCCCTGTTTGAGGTATTCGTCCCAATAAATTGGCAATACAGGCAAATAAGACAGTGATTTGAAAGCAAAATCAGAAGTTTTGGGAGGGAGAGCGTAGTAATTTGTTAGTGCTATTGGTAAATTATGCAAATAAAATGCTCCCTTTCCATAAACAACCTTCAAGAAAATAGGCTCATTGCGGGCGTTTTTAGCCAAAATTGTCACATTTTTTCGCTTTTTTACCAAAAAATAGTTTCTTCCATCGTCTTGTGCATAAACATACCCTCCCTTTCTAGCCAAGTTGGGATTAACGAAGTTCATAACCAAGGCAGTATCTCTCAATGTGGGCGCTTTCAACGTTGCTTTTATACCTAAAATTTTCATCAGCGTGTCTGGGAAATCATAGGCAGAAATAAATGCGTTATTTCCGCGCTTTACATAGCGCAGCAGTTGTTTCTGGTCGTTGAGGTCAATAGCAAAATTTTCACAAATAAAAATGTAATTGCTTTTGGGCAAGTTAGAATGCTCAGAAAGTTGATTGTAAACAGGAATACGAAGCGATTCTATTTGCTGATTTTTGAAGACATCGGTTAGTAATTCGTACGTTGCCTTTGTGCCAAAAGGGATTTTATCCTTATTAGAATACGTAGCAGTCCAATCAATCGGTTTGGGTCGATAATACTCAAACAGACCGTAGGCAACCACTGTTGCTACCAAAAACCACGAATAGTTACTGCGCCAATTCACATTAGAATGATTTAGAGTCGGTTTGAAAATACGACAAATTGTTCTTTCAGTTGTAAAAACTGGGATTCGGTGACTCCAAATTCACCGTACCACACGTATTCAAACTGAAAAGTAAGGCGCTCAAAGTCCTCTTTAAAGCTCGTTTGTTGTAATTCTTCCAAATAAGTACGGTTAGTTTTGGTGGGTTGCCAATGAATCCATTTTTTATCTGTCAATTGCTTCAATGTTTTGAGGTAATAAAGTCGAGTCGCTAAACGGTAATTTTGGGCTGCGACGGCTTCTTCAATCAAACCCCCAAAATCTAGTTCATGGATATTTTCGGTGATGCGGTTATAGGTCCATACTTCTTCTGATTTTTTTGCAAAAAGCCCCCCGATAAACTCCGCTTTGTACAACAGCCAAATGACTAGCCCAGCAATCATTACTAAAAACACGTACTGCCAAAAGTCTTCGTAAGCACTACTTGTCAAAAAATCGGCAATTATTTGGTCTAACCAATTCCAAATACGAGTCAAAGGATTATCGGGCGGAGGTACGTCACGCTCGTAATTATAATCTCGGCTAGAACGATAGTCGTCAAGGCGTTCCTCGGAAGGTAAACGAGGCGTCATTTTGGTTCTGTCTAAAGCAGCAGGAAGGCTAATAATATCTTTTACGCTGGTTTTATGATTATTGTCTTGAGCATTGACCCAAAAATTTAACCCCAAACACAGCAAAACCCAGCATTTTGTTTTTAGAAACATAGAAAGCAAGCTAATAACGCTTGGCCAAGTTGCAAAAAAGTCAACAGAATTACAAAAAAAGCCGATACGGCTGCATCGGCTTTTCTAAACTTATCGGGGTGAATTATTTCTTTCCTAAAGACACAATCCACTTAGCAATTTTCAAAGCTTCATCCTTCGGTACGTTTGGTAGGGCTGCCATTGGAGGATACCCAGGCCAATTAGATGGTTGTGGGTTATAAATCAATTCTACAATTTGCTCTGGCTTGTATTTTTTCTTTGCCATTACTTCTTTGTAGCCAGGGCCTACCAGTTTTTGGTCGGCTTTGTGGCACGCTAAACACGTATTTTTCGTCAATAAAGCTTCAATGTCTGCAGGGATTTTAACTTGTGCATTTGCGGCAGTAGATACTGCCAAGCAAGCACCTGCCGCTACTAACATCTTTGTGAATCGTTTCATGCCTAGGTTGGACGTTTTAAAATGAAAAATTAAGGAATCTTACTCAAATGCAAAACTATAACGTTTTGCTAAAGAAATTATGTAAAAAAGGCAAAAGATTATTTTTTACATCTCTACGGATTTCATTTTCGGAATTAATAAATGGATAAAGAGCAAAGCCACCAAATAAGTTGAACTAGCGATAAGAAATAAAGGCAAATACCCCCACTGTACCCGAATAGGCCCCGCCACGGCCGCTAAAAGCGCTCCACCAACCGCTCCCGAAAAGCCTCCAATTCCCGTTACCATGGCCACGGCGCTTTTGGGGTATAAATCAGAAGCAATTGTATAGACATTGGCCGACCACCCTAAATGCCCTGCCGCGGCAATGGCAATTAATACAGTCGCGATGTACACATTTTGAGTTTGAGCCGCAAAGAAAATTGGGACGACACAAAGCGCACATAAAAGCATGGTCGTTTTTCGGGCGCGATTCAGCGACCACCCCATTTTCATCAATCGCGATGATAGCCATCCAAAAAATATACTTCCACCGTCCGAAATAATATAAATAACCATGAATGGTAAACCTATATTTTGTAAATCAAGACGCTGAGTAAGCGACTCGCTCGAATTGAAAAAATCGGGCAGCCACGTCAAATAAAACCACCAAACTGGATCGGCCATAAACTTTCCAATAATCAATGCCCACGTCTGACGAAAACGCAATAAACGCCACCAAGTAACTCGGCCTTCAATTTCTTCGGGTTGATTATCTTGCATGATATACCTCAATTCCCGCTTCGATACTTTGGGGTGGTTTTCGGGTTTCTGATAATTAAACCACCATAAAATCAAAACGACAAATCCCAATACCCCCGTCGTCATAAATGACATTCGCCAACCGTACTTGAGGGTCATCCACGGAATTAGGGCAGCCGTAATGATAATTCCGACGTTGGTGCCTGCATTAAACAAACCAGTAGCAAACGCCCGTTCTTTTTTAGGAAACCACTCGGCGATAGATTTGATACTAGAAGGAAAGTTACCTGCTTCGCCGATTCCAAGCGCAAAACGTGCTGCTAGCAATCCCCTAAAATTTCCCATGTAAGCAGTCGCTACTCCTGCCAAACTCCATAACCCAATGGCAAAAGATAGCCCTTTGCGAGTTCCTAGACGGTCAATGAGCCAACTAACTATAATAAAACCCAGAGCATAGGCTAGTTTGAAAGCCGTATCTACCCATCCGTACTGAATTTTGAAGGTATCCAAATCGTCTTGGGTGAGGGTGTACGAAAGCGGCACTCCTAACATTTCTTTCCGAAACGCATCGTCGAGCATCGAAAACGACAAAACGTTTCGGTCAACATAGTTAATCGCCGTAATCAAGAAGAGTAGAAGTACTATCCGCCAACGGAAGTTATGGGGAAGCATTTTAAAAGGATGTTAGAAGGGTTTGGAAAAACGGTGCAATTTACGGACTATGTTCTAAAAGTTCTATTGTTATTTTTGCCAAAACAATTCATAAATGACTGAACGCCAAAAACAAGCCCTCGTCAAAGCCGCTGCCTTTTGTGCATACCAAGAACGTAGTACCAAAGAAGTAAAACAACGGCTGTCCGAACTCGAAATCACTGACGATGAGATAGAACCCATTCTTCACGAATTAATTACCCAAAATTACCTCAACGAAGAACGGTTTGCCAGGGCATTTGCAAGGGGAAAATTTCGAGTAAAAAGATGGGGGCGCATGAAAATTCGTCAAGAAATGAAACTCCGTGGCTTATCGAATGACTTGATTCAAAAGGGACTTACCGAAATAGATGGCGATGAATATGAAACCGTTTTGCAAGATTTACTCATCAAAAAGGCACGTACCCTCAAAGGTGAGCCTACTGCCACCAAACAAAAATTGGTGCGTTTTGCCCTCAGCCGAGGTTTTGAAAGTGATATCGTTTGGGAATTGTTAAAAGCAATAGATACCAAAGATAAATAAACCACCGACTTGATTTTACAAATTATGAATATTTGGAGCCAGAAGATATAAAAGCCTGTCTATTGTATGCTTCGCTTATTGCCAACGCAAAAATGATTGTACCAACATTGCCTAAACCCGCTTGATTTGATAGACCTGCTTGAAAACAACCTTGCTCAAATAGTTGATTTATTTGAACAAGGTATAAATTTTGTAATTTTTGGGCGAGAAGTAGTAATAGCTTATTAAGGGGTTTATTTCAACAATTTCTCCACAGCCTCATGCACTTTTTCAAATCCAAAACGCTGTATTTCGGCCTCCATCAACCCAGTAATTTGGTTATTACAAAGATTTCCAATACTTCCTTCATGGGTATGTTTGAGATCACGCGAGGCATGGTACGTATTTTCGTTGATTTCTTTGCCCACTTGACGATACGCATCGCGGAAAGGCACACCTTGTACCACCAATTCGTTGACCCGCTCTACACTAAACAACAAATCGTATTTGGCATCGACCAACAAATTGGGCTTTACTTGCAGGTGTTCCAACATAAAATGCGTGATGTCCAAACAATCCAAGATTTCTTCAAAGGCAGGCATCAACAGTTCTTTTAACAACTGCATATCACGGTGGTAGCCCGATGGCAAATTGCTCATTACCATCGTGAGTTCGGTTGGCAAAGCTTTCAAGCGGTTGGTTTTGGCCCGCAACAACTCCGCTACGTCGGGGTTCTTTTTGTGCGGCATGATACTGCTTCCCGTAGTTAAATCGTCAGGAAGAGTGACAAACGCAAAATTTTGGCTATTGTACAGACACACGTCCATCGCCAATCGTGATAACGTCGCCGACAACGCCGCAATGGCTGTCAGCGCTGTTTGTTCGGTTTTCCCGCGTGACATTTGGGCGTACACCACGTTGTAATGTAGGGTTTCAAAGCCTAGCAATTCGGTGGTCATCGCGCGGTTCAGAGGAAATGAAGAACCATAGCCTGCCCCCGAACCAAGTGGATTTTTATTAGCTAACTTGTAGGCCGTTTGGATCATACTCATATCATCCACCAAAGCTTCGGCATAAGCACCAAACCAAAGACCAAACGACGATGGCATCGCGATTTGGAGGTGGGTGTATCCTGGCAGAAGGTCGTTTTTGTGCTGATTTGAGCGTTTAATGAGCAAATCGAACAGTTTTTTAGAAGCCAACGCTACTTCTTCTAACCGACTGCGCGTAAAGAGCTTCATATCCACCAGTACCTGGTCGTTACGTGAGCGACCGCTATGGATTTTTTTACCAACATCGCCCAATTTACGCGTAAGCATTAGCTCAACTTGCGAGTGTACATCTTCTACCCCCTCTTCAATCTCAAATTTACCTTCTTGAATATTTTGGTAAATAATTCGTAATTCGTCATTCAACATTCGTAATTCGTCATTCGTCAAAAGTCCTACACTTTCGAGCATAGTGGCGTGTGCGATGTTTCCTTGCACATCGTAAGGAGCCAAATACAAGTCCATTTCACGGTCACGCCCAACAGTGAATTTCTCAATTTTTTCGGAGATAGAAGTCGTTTCTTTTTGCCAGAGTTTCATTTTCAATTAAACCACTAAAGCACTAAGTCTCACTAAGGTAAAGCAGAAAAATGCTCGTTTACCGTTGCCTTAATGCTTTTTGTGATGTTTTCTGTGAGAGAATTATTTTAACCACTGTGGTTATATTTTTTCAGGAGGGTCAAAATTACTTCTTTTTGGCAAAAATTTTTGCATCCGTTATTTCCTCTCGGTGTTCCTCCAGAAACATTTTGAAGGAATACAATTCCTCCAACTGCCCTTCAAAATCAGTAGAAGCGGGATAGATTTCTTCATAAACCCCTACAAAATCGGTTATCAAATAACGCATTTGACGAACTCCGCAACCGTAAAGAGCTGGTAAATAGAAATTTTGGTGGTCTTGTAAAAACCGTTGGGTTTCGTAGTGTGACGTAGTTTTGATATCAACGGCTTCTTTACGCCCTAGTACATCGACAAACCCGTAAATCATTACATCGCCTACTTGGTATTGACAGTAGGCTTGGGTTTTTATAATGGGAGAAGGGAGTTTTTGGCGAACAGTTGCGATAATTTGAGGGTCAAATTGTTCTTCGCCGATTTTTTTCAATACCGCATCTTCAAACGATACCCCCTTAAACTGTGCCTCGGTTTGTGGGATAGGCACACGATTGATGCGGTCTAGCATTGCTTGCTCACTGATTTTTCCCTGCAAAAACCGCGAATAGGTATTGAGCAACGAAGGATAAAAACGGTAAGCTACTTTGGAAGTCATCTATCATTTATTCTTAAACCACTAAGGCACTAAAAGAAATACCTTTCCTTGGTGCCTTAGTGGTAAAAAACACTAATTCTTAGCCCCGCCCTGTTGCCCTGCTTTTGGCTGTTGGCTTTGCTGAGCTTCGCGCATTGGATTACTTCCGCGTTGGAAACCACCACCTTTAAATAATTGGAAACGCGTTGGTTGCGTCGGCTGACGTGGGAAACTGTTGCTCTCTTCGTCGATGTCAGCAATTTCACGGAACGGGTCCAACGTCCACTGAACCACTTTTTTCTTCGTCGTTACGACTTTCGATACTTGTTGGTCGTTCAAACGCCAGATTTCCG
>JALQYJ010000025.1 GCA_023254175.1 Runella sp.
TTGGATGGCTTGTTCGTGTGCTGGGTTTCGGTAGCTGTTTAGAAAAGAAATAGCAATGGATTCACTAGTGTCTTGGGTAGATTTAGGTAGCGTAATAGGGGCTATTTCAGTGCCTGAGGCATCGAGCCGTTCTTCGATTTCCACTACTTGATGGTACAAAAGCGTGGGGTCGGGAATGGCAATTTGAAACAAATTAGGGCGTTGTTGCGTCCCTATTCGGAGCAAATCTTTGAACCCTTTAGTCACAAAAAGGGTCACTTTGGCGCCTTTGCGCTCCAAAAGAGCATTCGTACCTTTGGTTGTTCCAAGCCGCATTGATAAAGGCGGAAAAAGGGCATTGAGCGCGGTTTGAGTAACAATCCGCGTTGCTAGTACGGGTGCTTCTTCGTGGGTGGTAATCTCAAAATCGACCGCATCGCCTTCCCAAAAGAGGTCATGGGAAAGCGTGAGCAGATTTCCCTCCACGGCTCTGATGTTTACAAAATCGGCTTGCCCAATGATTCGGAAAGAAAAACCAATAATTAATTCAGGTGGAAATGTCCAAGTCGAGGAAATTTGGATTTGCGAAGAGGCTACTTTTTTTTCAATACGCCCCCGTAAAAAACTACTACTGAGTACTTTGGTGCGGAGGAGATCTTGAGAAGGAGTAAGCGCAAGGCAGTCGGTAAAGGTTCCGCCTGTATCAATCCAAATGTGCCACATAGTGAGGGAGCTGAAGGATTAAGCCGTCAGGGCTTTTATGATTTCTTTTAAAGCTTTGAGTATTTTGAAAAGGTCGTATAGGTGTTCGGTAGTAGCATCGTAACCTCTCGAAATACAATAGAATTTTTCTTGTAAAACTAAAAAATACCAATCTCTACCCAAAATTTACCAAACTGAAAATAGGGCCAATAAAATGCAGGCTCAAATCTTGTTCGTTCCACGAAGTAACGTTTGTGGTAAGGAGTTGCTGAAAAATGGGCAAGGTTAATGTTTCTGCTTGGGTTAATTCCTGAGTAGTACCTCCATTGAACCAAGTATCTAAAGTGTCGAGCTGGTTTACTTGCCTCAACCCAAAGCTTTTCTCAAGATAGACCAGTGTACAATCCCCCAATGACTTTTCTTGTGCTTCCATTTTATTTGTATCGAAAGTGCTTAAACAAAGTTACAGCTTTCTCATTTTCGTTTGCGGTTAACTTGCCCTTGCGTGAGCCAAAGAAATAACACCGTAACGCTCACCAAATAAATTACATTGCGGGAGTCGACCAGGCCACGCCCCAAATCGGCGTATTGTTGGTCGAGCGAAATCCACGAAATGGGATAGGCCATTGAACCCCAAAAATCAAGCTTGGCAACGGCCCCTATGCCCGCAAAAAGTAAGAAACTGACAAAAACACCAAGCACAAAAGCAACGATTTGATTGTCACTTAACGACGAAGTCCATAAACCAACGGCGACGAAAACCGCGCCCAACAGCAACAACCCAATGTAAGAACCAAACACTGCTCCAGAGTCAATGTTGCCTACGGGATTGCCCAGTTGATACACCGTGATGTAATACAAAAGGGTAGGAGCAAGGGTGAGAATGATTAATACCCAATCCGCTAAAAACTTGCCAAGTACTAAATTCCAGTTGCTCAGGGGTTTAGTGAGTAATAATTCAATGGTACCATTTCGGAACTCTTCTGCTAACGACCGCATCGTAACAGCGGGGACAAGAAAGAGGAGTACGAAGGGGGTAAGACTAAAAAAAGAACTTAAGTCGGCATAACCGTAGTTCAGGATGTTGGTATCGGGAAACACCCACATCAAGAGTCCCACGGCGGTTAAAAATACCGCCATTACGATATAGGCCGTAAGCGAGCTAAAGAAGGCGTTGATTTCTTTCTGGAAAATGGCAAACATTTTTAACTAATTACGAATTGGGAATGAGGAATTACGAATTACGAATAGAGACCCTTTTGTTTATCCGTGTGCTACACAGATTTGATACAGATTGTTATTCAAAATCGAGAGGTTTATCTTTTTTCATAATGGCCGAAACAATCAAAGAAATGATAAATCCTAAAAGGATGGCCATAAAAATACCAAGCGCGAAGGTGATGCCAGGCGTTGAAAATTTGGAACTCATTTCTATTGCAGCATCAATCTGGGTATCATCCATACCGCGGTTTTCTAGGTCTTCTCGAGTTTTATCAAGAATTTGTTGGCGTAAGGTAGGGTCCACAAACTCGTTGTAAATGTAGTTGTAAACACCTGCCAAGAAACCACCAATACCCGATAGTAACGCGCCGATGCCAAGACCTTGACCATAGGACATAAAACCGCCATTTTGGGAGCGAAACTCTTTCATGCCCATGACCATTGCAAGAATTGGGATGATAGTTCCCATCCAAGCTAGGCTAGGGTTGGTTACTTGTCCAGTTACATAAATGATGGTTGTAAAAATCATTGAACCTACTCCTGAGATAACGCCCCATTTGAGGGCAGTGCGTGCGGTAGTAGTTTGTTGTTCCATAAAGCAGATAGGAGGTTAGTAGTTGCGGTTTGTTTAATCTTGAAGTTTACGTTTTAATTCAAAGCTTTGTCCTAAGTACAAACGGCGTACTTGCGGGTCGGCGGCAAGTTCTTCGGGGGTTCCTTGCTTCAAAATTTTGCCTTCAAACAACAAATAGGCACGGTCGGTGATAGACAGGGTTTCGGATACGTTGTGGTCGGTGATAAGAATCCCGATATTTTTGTATTTCAACTTTGCCACAATCGTCTGAATATCCTCCACGGCGATCGGGTCAACCCCCGCGAAAGGTTCATCCAATAAGATAAACTTAGGGTCAACTGCCAAACAGCGGGCGATTTCCGTCCGTCGACGTTCTCCTCCCGAAAGCACCATTCCTTTGTTTTTACGAACGTGATTTAGGCTAAATTCCTCGATCAGTTCTTCACATTTGGCTTTTTGCTCGGCTTTCGAAAGGTTCGTCATTTGTAAAACGGCAATAATATTTTCTTCAACCGTCAACGAACGAAAAATGGAGGCTTCTTGTGCCAAATACCCAATTCCTAAGCGGGCGCGTTTGTACATGGGCAAATCGGTGATTTCCTTGTCGTCGATAAACACATGTCCGCTATTGGGTTTGACAAGGCCCGTTGCCATATAAAATGAAGTGGTTTTACCAGCCCCATTTGGTCCCAATAGCCCAACAATTTCTCCCTGCCCCACTTGGTAGCTGACGTTGTTGTTGACAAGGCGTGAACCGTATTTTTTTATTAAGTTTTCTGTTCTAAGAATCATAAGCAAGAGTACACTTTACTTACTAATTGGTTCAATTTTCTTCGAATCGTATGTCTTTCAAGTACAACTGTAACGTTGTCTTGTCGCGAAACGTATTTTCTTCGATGGTATAAGCAATGGAAAAAGGCTTGCCCGACATAAGTTTTGGGTAAAAATCGACCATTCCGAAGCCAATCGCGGTATATTTGGTGGAGCCTTGCGGGCTAGGCTGAAATACTTCCAATTTTAAATGCTTTTCCTTCATTAGCGTTGGATTTCCGCTCATTTTCACTTGGTGGCTTGCAAATACGGGCGTCATGTTTTCGGGGCCAAAAGGCGCCATTTGTTTGACAATGCCGTAAAATTTGGGTGTAATGGCGTTGAGGTCCAAATCCATGTCAATTTCAACCAGCGGTGTCAACTGTTCGGGACGAATGCGTTCGCTGACGATGTCATTAAACCGTTTACGAAACGCATCCACATTTTCGACAGGTAACGAAAGTCCTGCTGCAAACGTATGACCACCAAATTGTTCCAACAAATCTGAACAAGCTTCGATGGCTTCGTACACATCAAACCCAGGTACCGAACGTGCCGAGCCGGCGGCTTTTCCGTGTGAATTGGTAAGAATAACCGTTGGACGGAAGAAATGCTCGATGCAGCGACTTGCAACAATCCCTACGACCCCTTTGTGCCAATCTTCTTTGTAAAGAACCGTGCTATTGGCTGCCAACATCCACTCGTCTTCACGAATCATATTGAGCGCCTCGTCAGTAATGCTTGTGTCAAAATTACGGCGGTCGCTGTTGTGCTGATTGATTTCTTGAGCAAATGCCTCAGCTTCTTCTTTGTCTTTTGATAGTAGCAATCGAACTGCCTCTTTCGCGTGGGCAATTCGACCTGCGGCATTGATGCGAGGGGCCAACCCAAAAACGACACTATTAATGTCGAGTTCGTTTCGTAGCCCTGCTAATGCTACGAGGGCATTAAGTCCAGCTCGTTTATGTTTATTGAGTTCCTTAAGGCCAAACATAGCCAACACTCGATTTTCGCCTGTAATGTGTACAATATCAGCGGCAATACTCACAACCAGTAAGTCGAGTTGTTGAAATAGGGCTTCCTCGTCGCCTATGCCTTGTTTGCAAAGGGCTTGCAGAAGTTTAAACCCAACCCCGCAGCCCGTTAGTTCTTTGTAAGGGTATGCGCAATCTTCGCGCTTTGGGTCAAGTACCGCCACGGCAGGCGGAAGATTATGGTCGGGACGGTGGTGGTCGCAGATGATAAAATCAATGCCACGATGCTTGGCTTCTGCTACTTTATCGGCCGACTTGATGCCGCAGTCGAGAGTTACAATCAACGTTACGCCTTGTTGTTCGGCATACTCAATTCCTTGCCACGATACTCCATAACCTTCGGTATAGCGGTCGGGGATGTAGTATTCGAGTTGCGTATAATACTGACGAAGAAATCCGTAAAAAAGAGCGACAGAGGTAGTACCATCTACGTCATAATCACCGTAAATGATGATTTTCTCGTTATTTTCAAATGCACTCAATATCCTTGCTACTGCTTTGTCCATATCCTTCATTAAGAAAGGATTATGAAGTTGCGAGAGGGAAGGTCTAAAAAAATTTTTGGCTTCTTCGAAGGTAGTTATACCACGCTGAACAAGGAGTTGCCCCAAAAATGGATTAACATTAATGGATTTGGCAAGGGCTTCCGCTTGGAGCTGTTGCGATTCAGAAAGTGTTGTTCGGTATGTCCAACGTTTGGTATTCATAGCTTGCAAAGTAACGAAAATATAGTTAATTCCGTTTAGCTACCCTAGAATCAATTCCGAATTGTTTAGATATTTTTAACATACACTTGCCAAAATACCGAAGGGTCTTTACATTTGCTATGCAATGAATCCTGACCTTAAAAAATACCTTGCGCGACTCGCCTACCTTCGTAGCGCTTGTTCTTTTGTTCCTTAATGTATAAGGTATTGCTTGCCTTTGGGCAATTGTTTTTCTTCCCAATTTTATTCGACGCAAGACGTTCTAACCTTTTGGGTTAGACTCATAATTGCTAGTTCTTTATTTACATATTTCAGCCAAAAATCAACAAACTATCATGCAAAATGTATTAATTATTGGCTTGGGGAAAGTAGGCTCATTGGTGGCTACTTTGCTTTATAAGCGTTTTAATGTCAAAGGTTTAGATAAAAAAAAGCCTAGCCGAAGTTTTGCTTTTGACGTAATTGAAGGCGACGTGACCGATGAAGCGTTTATCGAACGTACGTTGACGGACTTCGATGCTGTGGTCTCTTGTATGCCCTACAATCTCAACTTACCCATTGCGCGGGCTGCGTACAAAAACGGCATTCATTACTTTGACTTGACGGAAGATGTTCCAACTACGGCGGCTATTAGAGAAATGGCTGAAACGCACCGTGGAATTATGGCTCCTCAGTGCGGACTAGCGCCAGGATTAATCGGAATTGTTGGAGCCGATTTAGCTAGGCGTTTTGAACGTTTGCGCGATATTGAACTTCGGGTGGGGGCATTACCAAGGTATCCAAACGGATTGTTAGGGTATTCGTTTACTTGGTCGCCAGCTGGAGTTATCAATGAATATATCAACGATGCGGAAGTAATTCATAACGGCGAACGCAAAATGGTATCGTCGCTGGATGGAATTGAGGTGATTAACATCGAAGGACAAGAGTTTGAAGCCTTCAGCACATCAGGAGGGTTGGGAACCATGTGCGAAACGTATTTAGGAAAAGTAGATACCCTCAATTATAAGACCATTCGTTACCCAGGTCATGCTAAGTTGATGCGGTTTATGCTGTATGAGCTAATCATGAAAAATAATCGACAACAAATCGAAGAAATTTTGACGGCAGCCAAACCTCCTGTCAAAGAGGATGTGGTATATGTATATGCTGTAGTAGAAGGCTGGCAGGCTGAAGGTTTGGCGCGGGAAGAGTTTTATCGTGCTTATCATCCCATCGAAATTGATGGTGTGCATTGGCGGGCTATTTCGTGGACAACGGCTGCTTCGGTGGCAGCAGTGGTAGAAATGGTGGCCGACGGGACGCTTCCAAACAAAGGGTTTATCAAACAAGAAGAAATACCTTTTGAAGCCTTTTTGGCGACTACCAATGGTAGCTTTTTTAGGAACAATTAACCAGTGCGCTTTGAGATATCCGATGCTTATGAGGCTAAAAATGACTGGTAAAAATTAACCAAAGAGCAATTCAAAGAAGAAATTAAAGGGTTTTATTCATGATAATTCACCACGGTGGGCAAGCGATTTGTTATTTGCGCCTAAAAGGGGTGACTCATACGTAGGCTGGTAATCGTGGGGAGGAGGCTCATTACGATGCTATTGGGGGGGACTTGTTATAATCAAGCTAAGGAAGTAAGAAGTAAGGGACTTGGAGCGATGGCTCTGAGCTTGTGTTGTTAAGTGTTTAACTTAGAGTATTTTATAGCATTTTTACCAATGTAAAAAGAGAAGTAATAAATCTTTTGAAAAAAATTCCAACCAAAACATCGCTTGTACACATTTTGCCAGTGGTACTTTACTACTTTCCATTTATTTCCTGAGCGATTTTTGGGATGAATTCGGTAGCAAGCGAGGGGAGTGGGAATCCCATAAAAAGTAAATGATGTATGTTGTAGTGTTCGAATCCACAATGCATAATCTTCCTGGAAAACAAAGTCAGTTGGAAACAATAGCTTCCCTACTGTTGAGCTGTCGTACATCACTGTCAGACAACCAATGGGATTATAATAAAACAAATCACGGTAGGTTACCGTTTTTGGAGCCTGTATTACATACGGATGTATGCTGCCGATATGATTGACAATTTGGTAGGAAGTAAAACTTAATGCGCATTTAGTGGTTTGCATAAACTCATATTGAGTACTTAACTTGGAAGGTAGCCAGTAATCGTCGGCATCCAAAAAAGCAATGTACTGACCCGAAGCGTGTTGAGTGGCCCAATTACGCGCACCCGCCGAAAATAACTTCTGAGTTGCTTTTATGAACTTAATTCTTGGGTCTAACTGGGCGTAACGTTGGGCAATTTCAGCAGTAGTATCTGTCGAAATATCATCTACGATTAGCATTTCCCAGTCTTGAAACGTTTGGGCAAGAACTGATTGAATGGCCTGTTCAAGGTATTTTTCACAGTTATAGGCTGCCGTAATAATTGAAATCATTTTCTAAACAGTAGGGTTTTCGGTGAAGACAGCTTCGGAATCGTAAATGTAAATGTAAGGAACAGCTACAAAAACAAGTAAGACAATGAAGTTGAAGTAACTGCACATGTAAGTACTGATAATCGTATAAATGAAACAAAGGCACAATCCCCGATAAGTAGGATTGTCAAACTGTTTTTGAAAATGATTTATTTTTTTTAAAGTTGTTATATAAAACCACATAAAAATCCCAAACCCCCAAATGCCAAACTCGGAAGCTAATTTAGCAGGTAAAAATTTGACAGTAAAATGGGGGTCGTCGATTTGCATTCGGCTACTTAATAGGTTATTGTTGAGCATACCTGGAAAATGCTCTGCCATTAGCTGCGGAAAAATATAATAAAAACTTTCGCCACCTGTTCCTGAAAATTTAGAATTACTGAGTGATAAAAAACCTAATAACGGAGTTCCGAATCGGTCAAGAAACGAGTAGTCTTCTTGTAACCAAAAAATAAGAGTATCCATGTTAAAGTTTTCTAATAGGTTTCCTATAAGATTTAAGCGCTGTAATGTATAATCAACGAGGAAATAATCTTTCAGGAAATAAATAGCACCACCTAGAAAAAGTACAATTCCTAGGTTCGAAAAAAGACGCCTAAAATTAACTTTGGTACAGGCAAGACCATAAATCAAAAGGGTTAGGATGAATGCTATATAGCCAATGGACGAATTAATAAAAAGGAATAAAATAAACAAAGTGACAAGGTAGATACGCCTGAAAATTATGTTTTCTTGATAGAATGAATAGACCCAAAAAAGTACAATTAATACGTAGGTAGCCGCATGAGAGGCTTCAGTAGTGGTAAGTTGAGGGCGATCGAGTAGTGGACGATAACTAAATAAATTAGTGAAAAAATTGGCAACTGACATGGGCAGAAACCCTTGAAGTGCAAAAAATTGAATATAACCGATGCCTATTGGGAGAATTGAAGATAAAATGAGGCTATAGGTAAGGATTCGAATGATTTCGGTTGTAGAAAAGCGTTCGAGCAAGCCCTTAAAAAAATGTCGACACGTTGTAATGGTAACTACTGACAGCGTTCCTGTGATGCAAAACTTGAATAACCCGCGAAAATCGTGGTATTCAAAGTAGGCTTTGGAGAAGGTGAATAGTATCAGGACTAGAAGCCCTAGCCATAGCCGTACTTCAAATACAGAAATGCTTCTTGATGTTATTTTTTGCAATACCCAGTAAATGAGTAAGATAACTGTAGATAAGGGGCGATTTTCGTTGTTGAGGGGTAATAAAGGGAAACCATCTACCGAAACAAAAAGAACCGCCCACACAAATAGTTTTTCTAGCTGTGTAAGTTGAGTTCGCAAAAAATAGATTTGGTAAAATAGCTCTCTCATTGGTTCAAGGTTAACTACCAATTGCCTTAAACGTTCGGACGATAATGGCTCCTAAAGTGACTAAACGCAAATACCACGACTTGCTCCATGAAAAGTAGTGCTCAATTACCCGCCAGCGTTCGATATTGCTTTTACGTATCCCTTTGGTGGTAAAACCTTCGTACATAAAATTGGCCAAATAGTAGGGAGTCCGTACAAACACTTCGGGAGATTTTGTCCAAACTCTCACATAAAATTCGTAATCACTTACAAAGCGATAGGTAGTATCATAGTTTCCAAAAGTGCGATAAATATCACGCCCAATGAGCGTTCCTTGATGACAAATTCCGTTTTTTTGGTTGAAATCAAAGGTGGCTTGTCGATATATTTTTTTCGTGGTATTAGTGAAAAATACGATCCAATCGCAACAAATGATTTTATTGTGTATTTGGCCCTTGGCGTTCTGAACCATTTGAGCAATAGCGTTTGATTGAAGAAAATCACCCGCATTCAGCATTAAAATCGACTCACCCTTTGCCATTTTTACGCCTTTGTTCATGGCATCGTAAATACCGCTATCTTTTTCACTGACCCACTTGGTGATATTTTTTTCATGTTTTTTTATCAAATCCAACGTTCCGTCGGTTGATACCCCGTCGATAATAATGTATTCGATAAAGGGGTAAGTTTGACCAGCCACGCTTTGGATAGTTGTTTCCAGGTGCGCCTCCGCATTTAGACAAACAGTGATGATAGTGATCAGCGGGGAGGTATTTTTAGTAAAAGAGGGCATAAAGGAAAGAATAGCAAATTGGCACAAAAATAAGAGATTTTGCTTCCTAGAACTTACTTTATGGAATATCCGACTGAAGTTCGTACACTTTTATTGCATCGGTTTTGGGTTTTCGGTTGGGAGTTCGGTAAGTAGTAGTGATAGATGCGGAATTTTGATAGATGACTTTGCCGAGCTTATAGTTTTTTTGCTGCATCGAGAGATGAGCGGTTAAATGATGGCTGTCAAATTCTAAGGCATAAATGGAGGAGCAATTGCATACGTCTAGACTATCCTTAAATATTCGCCTGGGAGAATGAACAAGATTTAATCGCTCTTGCGTGTATAAACAGGCCGTTGGGGGCAAAATTTTATCAAGTTTCATGTAGTCATCGTACAAGGGTAAATAACGACGATAAAAGCTCTCTCGCTGACTCAGGCTGATGGGTAAAGGACTCAAATTGTACAAATATAGGTAAGTGAGACCTAAATACGGAAGAATAGCTGAGGCAATGATTGACCATTTCAGGTAAAGATTAGTCTTTCTTAGTACCCAATTAGGAAGAGATAGGAGGTTGGCAATGAAGAAACTCAATGGTAAATTCCCCCAAAAGCGGGGGCTGTACAAGAGGTCAAATTTGTATAAAACCAATAAAAATACCGCGAAAATAGTATACATCTTAATTTTATCTCTCAACGGATACCGACTCCAGCCAAAGCTTAAAATGCTCACCAAAACTAGGTGTGGAAAATGCAAGAGCGCCGCTTGAGTATGTTCCAAGAAGGTGGGAGTATTGACCACCTCGGCTTGCAATGTTGATGTTAACAAATGCCTGTCAATGATTTGTGTATCAAAGTATTGTGATAAAATTAGCCCAAAAGGAGAGTGAGTCTGATAGTACGTCCAAATGACTATTGGGGAGTAAAAAATGAGCGTTGGGGCAAATAATAAAAAGAGATTTGAAAAAGAGAACTGCTGAGTTTTGTAAAGCTCAAAAAGCATTGCAACTGCTAGCAAAGCTGCATAAGGTGCCAGCGACATTTTTGCACCTAAAATTGCAGGAAGCAGTAATCCCATTCCACTTATAATACTTCGGATGGATTGCTTTTGGGTAAGTTTTGAAAAGTTTAATGTGAGGTAAAAAGCAGTAAAACTAGCTAAATCTCCAAAATGATGACTACCTGCCGAAGTGAATACCAAGCGATACATCCCTAAACAGCTCAATGAAATACCTACACACATCCAAAAAATAGGCACTTTTTCTTCGAGCATCCATTGGTAAACACTCCATAAAAATAGACTGAAAAGGCAAAAACTAACCACGTTGGGGGCATCAGAATACCCCAAGCCTACAAGCGGTACTTGCGAAAAATTATAGAGTAAGTGAGGAGGAATGGCCGCCTCCCAAGGCTGACGATAGAAAAATAATCCACCGTCGGTAATGATTCGTTGGGCAACAAGTTGGTGGTAAAAAAGTTCGTCAATTTTTGTGGAAGGAAGTACTGAATAGATTAAAATGGGGACTAAACATCCCACCATACATCCCCAGAGCCATTGGCGGTAGGTAAGGCCAAACCACTTAGTATTGATGGAAGTGTTTTTGGGGTTGCTCTTTTTTTTCGTTACAAATTGAATAATAAAGGGGTAAATCGTATAAAGTAGCCCTAAAAACAATAAAACATAGAGGAAATAGAGGGTAAGAGGCATAATCCAATGCCCAAAGGAGAGGAGTTGAACGAGCAGACTTAACCCTAAAAACCCCAACAGAGTAGCGAAAATTTGCCGTTGAGGAGTGGGATAATTAATAGGTAATAGGTATAATAATGCTTTACCCAAACCATGCACTGCTCCAAAAAATGCAACTCCCATCAGGAAGTTGCTAAGAAAAAAGTAATGGCTGAGGTAGTGAAAAGAAGGCATTGGAATTTATTCTTTACGCGCAATAAAACTGTACAATTTACCTGATAAACGTTCTTGTCGGTACATGAGTGCTTGCCAAGCGATAGCTATCGGCCAGGACTGTTCAGCAAAGGTAATCCCTATTTTTTTTCTAACGAGGTCGGCCAACCTCTTTTTATTCCACGGGTCGTAATTAATGACCGATTGAGAAGGACTGAGTTCTTGTAAAATAGATAAGGAGGCTTGCTGAAACGCCGAACGGTAGTCTGAAAGCGTAAACGCATTTTCTCCCCCATAAAATTGGTGTAGAGGATGTTTCTTTAAAAATACGAGTTTGTCTTGTTCATTTTTTATGACATGGTCGCGGGTGGTGACCATAATTCCTTGAGGGACAAGCACCCGTGCACCTTCGGCAATAAACGTAGGCAAGTCGTGTGCATGGTGCATCACCTGCCGTCCATATACAATATCAAACGATTGATTATCAAGAGGAAGTCTTTCGCCGAAGGCTTTAATAATAGTGAGCGAGTCGATTCCGTAAATTGTACATAATTCTTTAATAGCCCCACTCCCTACCATAGGGCTTGGGTCAGGTTCAAGGGCTGTCACTTGAAAACCCTCTAATGCAAAGGCAATACTTGCAATGCCATTGCCTGCCCCAATATCGAGTAGACGTGGTGCTGATTGTGGGCAATACGTACGAAGCAGACTTAATGTTTCATTGAACTCTGCACTTTGACGAAATCGTTCCACATTAGTACGTAAATCGGGTAAAATGTAGGTATTAGCTACAATTTCTGCATATTCTGGCGTATTTTGGATGAATTGAATGGTTTCGTGCCAAGTCATAGCTATTTACAAAAACTTAATTTTATTGAGGGCAAAGAAGGTCATTTTTAATAACAACCAGCCGTGTTTAAAACGCGATATGTTGGTTTCGCCGTAGGTTCGTGCACGGTATCGAATGGGTACTTCAATGAATTTTAGATTGAGTTTGGCTGCACCAAAAATCAAATCAAAGTCCCCGAATGGGTCAAAATCCCCAAAGTAAGAGCGATTAGCAGCGAGTTTAAGGTAATTTTCGCGCGTCATTACCTTCGTTCCACAGAGGGTATCCTTTAGACGTTGCCCCAATAACCATGAAAAAGCAATGCTAAAAAATTTATTTCCCAAGAGGTTGAGGGTTCTCATGGCTTCTTTTTCCATTGGATAAACAAGCCTCGTTCCGTTGATATATTCTCCTTTTCCTGACGCAATGGCTTCAAAGAATTTTGGTAAATCTTCGGGCGGAACAGTCATGTCAGCGTCTAAAATCATCAAGACATCTCCAGTAGCAATACTGTATCCTTTTCGTACGGCATCTCCTTTGCCCTTTCCTTCTTGCTGTATCCATTTGAGGGGGGCTTTGCCTTGGTAGAGTTTACAGACCCGCTGTATCTCGTCCCAGGTATCGTCGGTCGAATTTCCTTCTACAAAGATAATCTCGGTTGCTTTTCCCATCTTGGGCGTTCGCTGCACCAGTGCCTCAATATTTCCTTTTTCATTCCGTGTAGGAATCACCACACTCACAGTGATATCTTCGGCTTTTTTGAAAGGAGTACGAATACTCCGAGCTACCAAGAAAGTAACCAATCCGAAGAAGTTGAACAGCGGCAAATTAACGACGTATCTGTTTAAAAACCACGAAATAAGCGGCAGATAACGAGGAAAGATAATTTTCTTAGTTTGTCGAACTACGTCAAAATTAGCCAATGTCAATAAGTTAGCAATGTCGCTAATATCCAGCCAGTTTTGGCGTTTTTGGGGCATTTTTAGGCCAATTATTTCGGCAAAACGCAAGAAAGGAAGCCAAAAAAAATTGGTATAACTAATGATAATTCGAGTATGTGGGGCACATACTTTCTGAACTTCCTCAAACACCTTTTGGACGTCGTTGAAGTAGCCGATAGTGTCGCTAATGACTACAAAATCAAAGGTGTCAGTAAGCTGAAGCTCTTCGGCATCCATTTGAAAATACTGGAATTGCCCCCGATGTTGTCGGGCATAATTAATCATTTCTTTTGAAGAGTCAATCCCTACGCCTTTACTAGGGTGAAGTTGTTCTAATAAATAGCCTGTACCGCAGCCTATTTCCAGAATAGACGATTGGGGAGGAATAACAAATCGGAGGTATTGAATAAGGCAGGTATAATAGTAACGATTTCGTCGTATCCACTTTTCGCGTTCTTCGCCACTTATTTGAAGTGTTGATTGTACCATACAGAGTCTGCTAAAATCAAAAATTGAGGGTGTGGTACGGTGATGTACCCCTCTTTTTTGGGGAAAATGTATTTTTTATTGGTGTTGAGGTCTTTTTTCTCGTAAATATACAAATATGGGCGGGTCAAAATACGCAAATCAAAACTCCATTCGTTGGCATACACGTTTTGAAATACGTTTACGTACTCGGCTGGGCAAACTATTTCGCAGCCTTTGGGCAGACGCTGTGCCAAATCATACAAAGCTTTTGCGGGGCTTTTTACGTAGGGCTTTATTCCTGCGCGGTTATGTTGCACAAAGAGAAGGTTTTTTTTGATACTGAACATCTGTCCGTGGATTGACGAGGCATTGCTGACGGCCATAGGTGTAATAAAATACTGAAACAGCCCTGCCCATAGCAACCATTCCCGTTGATTGTAATGAGGTTGGAAATTGGCTTCGGTGAGACGAATGCACATTAAAACGTAGCAGCTCATCATGTATGCCCACAAACTACCCACACGGGCTGGGTAGCGAATACTCATGTTGGGCTCGGGGAAGTAGAGTAACCCCTCGATGTAAAAAACAGCCAGTAATACAAAACAAAATCCTACAAATACTACTATAATGGCACGGGGCTTGGGTAAAACTCGCCACCACGGTACAAAAAATAGATAAGCTGCTACTAGGGTCACACTCGAAAAAAAGGCAACCAGCCCTGTGTAGGCAATGGTCAAAAGAAACGAGCCTTTCTTTTGGATGAGTAAAATCGCTTGCCCTAAACGGCTAGGATGCGGGCCGTTGAGGTAAGATAACCACCACATACCAAGCCCAAAGATGAGTAATGAACTGCCTATGATGAGGTAATTGTTACGGTTGAAAACTAAACGCTCCCAACGCTCGTTGGGGTTTTTAATAAAAGATGAAAGGACAGAGGCAAATAATAATACTCCACAAAGAAGTACAATAGCGGTTTCTTTAATAGATAAAATCAACAAGCCCCAAATGACAACTTCTACCCATTTTCGACGGGCTAAGCTGAGTGCGAAAAGCCCTAAAAGTGGCAAAAAATATTGCTCAGGATGCCATCCATAGTTGTCTAAGTACACATGATAGGCAATGGGGCCTACGGAAAAAAGGAGTATGATAAACCAATCGTTGTACCAAACTCGTGAACGAATACTACAGTAAAATTTGGCCAAAAATGTACCTAGTAGGCCAAGATAAATCAAAAAAAGGCCGTAGAGCCCCGTAAATTTGGTGACAAAGCCCGTTAATAATATGAAATAATAGTTGTGGTGAAGCCAGTGAGAACCGTAATAGGTGTCAAATAAAACGGGGCGCCCTTCCAACCAACCGCGACTCAATTGGAGCGCAATAAGGCCATCGACAAAATTTTCATTGAGGTACTGAAATTGGTAAACTTTCAGATAGAACCACCCCAAAAGAACCGCAAAAGGGAAACCAATAATCAGGTAGTTGGGTAGTTTGCGGAAATTAGACCAAGGCATTGGGACAAGAACTTAGAGAAAGTAGCGAATGTAAGCGTTAATTCTCAAAAATTTGTACAAAGGTCTGGGCAAAAGTTGAAATTCGTTGCTCGAAGTCGTCAAAAGTTGCTTTAGGGGTAACCCGTTTGTCCAAAAAATCTTCCATGAGCTGAATCAGCCCCTCAACATCGTCGGGAGAAAAATAAAAACCTCGCTCTTGCATCTGTTCTTCATGTACATCTATGTCGGACAGGATAAGCTGTACTTGAAGAGTTTTGGCGTCTTCCACAACTGTACTCCAGCCTTCAAACTTACTTGGCTGCACTACGGCCATGGACTTACTCATCAAAAATAACTGGTGTGCACGAGGAATTACTCCTAGAAACCGCACATAGTCAGTTAGCTCTTTTTCGGTAACGAAGTCTTTCAGTCCTTGAACAAAATTAGTTACCTTATAATCTTCTTCTTTTCCCGTAAATACCACTAAAAAATCACTTCGTCGCTGTTTAAGCACTTCCAACGCCCTCAAAACAACCCAATGATTTTTGTGAATATAAAACTGGTTTGATACGATAAAAAAAGGCCTATTAACCTGATACAGCTCGGCTATCTCGTCAAAAACTAGATTTTGGGGGCGTTCGACTTGAGAAACAAAGCGTAAAATGTGTACGGGAAGTTCTTTTGGAACTTTGTAAAAACGCTGAAGGTGATTAAAAGCATCTTGGCTTGAAAGAACCAAAGCATGAGTCCGTTTTAAAAGCCGTTTTACGCGTAACTCTCTGAAAAATATGTTGATTTTGGAGAAATATTCTGGATAAAAACGATGCTGAAAATCAGGAAACCATGAGACTACTTTGCTATGTAGGGCTGGTTTACCTAGTGGAAAATCCATGAGTGGATAAATTCCTCTGAGTTGATATTTTTCAATAATGTTACCAATAAAAAAGTTTTTTCTGGTCAACCAAGATTTTACGTAATTGAGATAATTGTTGGCAGGGGCTTGGTGGTAAATGTAAGTTACATAGGGGTAACTAATGAGTTCGAGTGAACTTTCAACTTTATAATCGTAAAAAACAAAAATGTGAGGACGATGAGCATCAGGAAGACTTTGAAGCGAATTGATAATATTGATGAGGTAATAATGCCCTCCAATCCAGTCAGCTGCAAAATAGGTAAATAAAATTCCGATGCGTGTTCGATGTGCTAACTCCATTCTTTCATTTTTTTACAGGCCCACGGGTAAGTCATACATTTTGGCTAGTATATCTTTCAATGCGTCTTCGATGGTAAAAAAAATCTGAGTATTAAATTCACTGAGCACCTTTTGGTTGTTCCCAAATTGACTGATACGGTCGTATTTTCGCACTTTTTCGGGGTCAATATCAATTGTAATTGGCTTATTCATTAACACCCCAATTTTCTGAACAATTTCTTCCACTGAGTATTCGACTGATGAACAAACGTTAAAAACTTTTAACCCTTTTTTAGGCGCTGATATTGCCATAAGCATAAGCAAGTTTGCAGTATCCTCAACGTGGATGTAATCACGGCGGCTCTTGATATTACCAAGTTTGATGGAAGCTATGGGTTCTTCTGGATCAATTTGTCGTAAAATATCAGGAATCAAATGAGCGTTTGGGTCGTTGGCTCCTATGGTATTAAATAATCGTGCAATACATACGTCGGCAGTAGTTCGTTGTTGAAAAAAGCGAATCTGCTTTTCGTTGGTAAATTTAGATAAAGAGTAGTTGTCAAAGGGGTCAACGGGGGTTTCGCCTTCGTTTAAAATAGGGTAATCAGGGGAATAAACGGCTCCTGTGGACGCAAACACCAACTTTGAAATACGATGTTTTTCCATGGCGAGAAGCAAATTTTCCGTGCCAATGACGTTTACATCTAAAGCGTAATTGCGTTCAATTTCACAGGTAGGTACATGGTGAATCGCGGCCAAGTGCACAATGCAGTAGGGTTGGCACTCGCCAATGATTTCATCTAAAGCAGCAAAATCACGAACATCCACATTGTAATTGACTACATTGGGTAATTGAACAAAAGGCAAATTACTGGTTAAATTGTCAATCACAACGACTTGAAAGCCGTTTTTTGATAGCTTTTGCACTAACCGACTTCCGATAAACCCCGCTCCTCCAGTAACCAGTATTGTTTGCTTCATTAGTAGAATTTAAAAAATCGCAATTGATAACTATTGACAGACAGACATTAACTACGATTATGAGGCGCGTTTAATCGCTCCAAATTCTGAAGAATATCCTGAGTGTAGGTCAATTGATTTGCAAATTTAGCAGTTGAATTGGATAAAATTGTTTTTTGAAGAGATTCATTAGTGAGTACTTTTACACTATTTTCGATAAACTCACTCCAGTCATCGGGTTCAAGGCTATTTAAAATGACAGCATTCACCATATTTTCTCCGTAATTAGCTATTTCGCCTACGTTCCTTAAAAAGCATAATAAGCCTGTCTCCATAGCTTGTACTGTCGAAATCGACATCCCTTCATAATCGCTCATTAGGACGAACGCATCGTAATTTGAAAGCACTGTCTGTGTTTCTTCAAAAGAACACGAACCTCTATACTTTATAGAGGTATTGAGTGCTAGCGAATCGATTTGACTTTTCAAGGTATCCCAAACTGAATTATCTGGCCCAAATATGTCAAGTGTAACTTGAAGCTTTTTTTTATGTAATTCATTAATAAAATGAATTATTAAATCTAATCTCTTTACTTTTGATAATCGACCCAAAAAAATAAACTTTGTAACATTTTTATTTTTGAATATATGTGACTTTGCTAAAAAATGACTTAGTAAAAAACTTATTTTTACAATATTTTTTTTTGAACGATTATAAGGAGTAATAAAGTTTGATGTAGCGTCAGAGTCAGTCCATATTTCACTAGCAATTTTTATCCCTAGTAAGATTCCTAATTTGTCAAAAAAATGAGCAAATTGACCACTATGCAAAAAAATTACTGATTTCTTTATGGGTACGAAAAAATTTAAAATAAAGTGAAAAAGGTGAGCTTTCCATAATGAGGAAATAACAATATCAAAAGGTGATTTCTTTTTTAGAATATAAATAAAATTAATTATTCTACTTATGGAATTTATTTCTAGTGTATTTTTTATTATTTCTGGACTTACTTTTGATAAGACAAGTGGTTTAATTGACCCAATACAAACAAGCGTAAAATCATAAGATTGATTAAGGGATTCTAAAGAAGAAAGTACAGCCGTTTCTACCCCACCTATTTCTAAATTATGAATTATATGTACTACTTTTTTTTTCATTAATCTTCAGTAGAACTGTATTTTGATAAAGTGCCAATATAAGTAATATAGGCACATATAAACCAATACCAAGGATACCAATAGTTGCTAATAAAAAAATAATGTATTAATCCTAAAATAAAAGAATAAAATAAGAAAAAATTTAGTGGAAAAATAATTTTTCTAATAAAAGCAAATATAAACCATAAAAACCCAGTAAAAAGGAGCATCCCGAGTATCCCTGACTCAAAAGTAAATGTTTGATAAAGTACTAAAAAGCTATCGGCATCTGCTTCCATTCCTGCCCTTAGGTATCCAGAAGGGCCATAACCGATAACTTTGTTTAGGATAGGAGCTTTTGAGTAATAGTTTTGAAAGAGATAAGAACGCATCGAACGGTCATCCATTGAGCCACTATTGCTTGTTTTTTGGTCAATATCAAGAGCTAATTGGGTAACAATGGGAAAATAACTATCTAAGACCAGCGCCGAACCAAATAGGAGTATGCCTGCTATAACGATTTGTGGCAGATAAGAAACCAGGTGCTTTCGAAAGTAGGCAAAGGCTATAAAAAGCCCAATTGGTAAGGCAAAAAAGGCTGCTGTACTGAATGTCAAGATGATGGTTACTACAAAAATTGCGACTATGGCTATTTTTAGGCCTCGTTTCAATAAGCATACGCCTGAAAAAAAAAGATAATGGATAGCTAAAGGTAAAAATAGGTCAATCATAAAAGCAAAGTGCCCAGGTTCTTCAGATAATCCCCGCGCGCGTATTGACTTAAAAATGTCACCCAAAGCAAGGGCGTTCATTTGTTCAACCGAAGGGTGAGGAACAATGCGGTCGAAATCAATGAAAAAAATATTTTTGGCAATAAACTCTACAATGGCAAAAATGCAAGAAAAGAGCAATACCCACGTAATTCGTTCTTCAATTTTTTCAGGAATAAAGTAGTCACCGTTTAAATAAAATAGTAGTAAGATACTTATATAAAAATTGATAAATGATGCAAAATAAGCAAGAAGATGATTGACAGTTTTGCTGAAAACTGTCGTATTTGTGGGAAATAATATATCGTTAATGAAAAAACTAAATGCAATAGAAAGGAGAAATAAAAATAGACTAAATAATGGCTTTCCTGATGGAATGTGAATTTTATTTCCTATTAATAAATAGAAAATCAAAAAAAGACTACAACAACTGCTAATTATTAATGGCCATGATAGACTACTACTAATGCAAAATGCACTAGTAAAAGGCATGGAAATAATATAAGCATTGAGGAGTGTTTTTTTCAAAATAAAATTATAGTTTTTTATATTAATGCGATTTTTTTAATTTCAAAAGTCTAGCAATTGGGAATCGCCTATTAATTAATAAATAATAAGCCCAACTGCAGTATTTGAATAGAAAAGAAAATAAAACAGGTTTTTCTTTTCTGTATTTTTGAATGATCTGAAGGCGTTCTTCATTCATTTTTGTTGCCAAACGGTTAGTAATTGACCCTTCGTGGTCTCTGAATATAGTAAAGTTAGTAGGAATATGTTTGATTTTGTAGTTGTATGCCACCCTCAAAAAATAATCATAGTCGGAGGCATATCGGTAATTTATGTCAAACATTCCTACCTTGTCGCTTACTTCTTTTAACAAAAAAGTAGAAGGTTGAGGCATAAAACTACAATGCTCAGAAGCCAGTAAAACCGAATAATTGGCTGTAAAAAGCCGAACAGGACGAAATATATTTCCTTTTTTTTTGATAATATTCCCGTAATAAGCCCCATAAGTCGAACCGTACCGCTTATAATAGGTAGCAACGATACTCACTACTTGGGATGATGCAAGGTAATCGTCAGAATTTAGAGACATCCAAAGCTGTCCTGATACCTTTCCTAGCCCTTTATTAATGGCATCGTACATGTTTTGGTCGGGACTACTCTGCCAATAACTCAAGTGAGATTCGTATTTTTTGATAATGTCAAGGGTACCATCTGTACTACCGCCGTCGATAATAATGTACTCAATAGTAGGGTAATCTTGCTCTACTACTGAGAGAATAGTTTCTTCAATTGTAGCGACACTATTGTAACTAACGGTAATTATACTTATTCGCGGTGGAATTGCCATTTATATGTATGCCATAACTTTAAGCTACAAAGTTATCACTTAACTCTCAAAAATTTATGTTTATTGACTATATACCTGTAATCATATTGATGGATTATGAGCGGACAAAAAAGCCCTCCACCTCATACATTTGCCCTGTATTGTAGTTACGGAACCCACTCATAATTGAATATAATGAAAAACCAGAAGCACGTAATTTGGTAATAATCTCCTCCAAATAAGGACTTTGTTCATACGATGGGATAACTGCTAGCTCAATTTGTACTACTTTAGCGCGTTTGAGTGCCTCACTAGCTCCTTGTAAAACTTCTCGTTCAAAGCCTTGAACATCTATTTTTAACCAAAGTTCGTCTTCCCACTGTTGTGTTTGAAGTAGGTTATCGAGGGTATTAATGTTTACCATTTCGGTCTTTATAATGGCCGTACCTGCTTCAGCTTTTACAGTATGTTCATTTACTTTATATAGAGAGCTACTTACCGAATTTTGAGAAATATTGATTGGTAAAGTACCTACCGACCCACCAACGGCACTTTGAATAACCACCCAATTGGGACTAATTTTACTATTTTTTGATAAAATTTCAAACGTTGACGAAACAGGTTCAAAGGAGATGATTTTTCCAGAATAGTTGTTTTTTTTGATGAGTTTCAGTGCGAATTGACCTTCGTTAGCACCTACATCCACGATTGTTTTGATGTTATTTTGACTTAATAAATAATCTACAAGGGCTATTTCTGAATTGGATGGGTTATAGTATTGAAGGTGTAATCCAAAAATACGAAAAACAGATTGTACTACCTCAATGAGTGTGCTACGAAAATTGCTTGAAAAGTTAGCCATAGAGCAGAGGGTCAATAATATTTATTTAAGCCGCAAGTTGGCGAAACGAAGTCGCATTTCAAGGATAAAAGGCGTATTTTTAATAATCCAAGCTAACCAACCGAGATAAATTACTAAATAACTACCTAAGACAAAGAGCCAATGAGTTGAATTGATAAAAAGTACATAATTAGAGATTGAGGCACCCGTTATTAAAATGATTAACGATGTAAAAAAACCGTAGTCGCCTTCGAAACGAAGTATATGAAAATCTAAGTGGTTTTTTTGGTGAAAAAGGTAAATTAGGATAGCTGAACTAGCTGCTAAACTCGTCGCCCAGGCACTTACAACTCCATACCCTTGAAGAAAATAACCTCCTAAAATCCCCAAAAAAACATTTAGGGCTGCTGTTGCAATGTGTTGAATGATATTGTGCCTTAGCTGCCCTATACCCATGTTGCTAATATAAGCGGGAACACTTAAGGTGTTGAGGTACCAACCTATGACCAAAGTATATAAACTTAGGACGAAGAAAGTTTCAATTTTACCTATCCAAAGCAAAGAGATAAAAGGAGCAAAGAAGAAAAATAAAAAGAGTAAAGGGGTACTTACGATGGTAAGTAAGCGAAACATCATCGTATAGAGCCGTTGATAATTATTGGTCGCAGTAATGGAGGTTTCAACAATCTTGGGTACCATTACTTGATTTGCTGTGACAATGATGCTTCGAATTTGAGTGACGAGCCGATTGGCCATTTCATAAAACCCTACGGCATCCAAAGAGCTGTATTTGGCAAGAAAAAACTTTGTAATAGGGTCGTATAATAGCGTTGTGATGGAGGCAATTTGTGACTTAATCGAGTATTTGAAGAAATCAGAGAAAAGCTTACGGTCAAAAGAGAAGTTGAAGATAAATGGCGTTTTTAAGTAATAAATTACCAAAGCGATACTCCCCAGCAATATAAAAATGGTATAAATGATGTGGGCGAGCGCAATCCCCCAAAGCCCTTGATTTAGAAAGAAATAAGCCGAAATAAACAGACAAAAGCTCGCGGCAATATTGAGAATAGAGCGTAAATAATTTGCTTGGAAACCGTCTAAGGTAAATAAAAACACATTCGAGATATTTAACAGCCAAAAGGCTCCTAATGCGAATGGAAAAATTTTTTTGGCCGTAGAAGCTTCAGCAGGCGAAGAAATCAAAAAATGAAAAAGCCATGATGCGTTGAAATATAAGACGATACAAATAAGTAAGTTTAGTAGAGCCGTAATTCCAATCGACATTGTGATGATAGAGCGGGCTTTAAGCATATCTGATTGAACATGTGCTTCTGCAATAAATTTTACAATTCCAACAGGCACTCCACTATTGGCCATTGCTGCAAAATAAGTAGTTGTCCAAACTATAGACCAAATGCCAAGCTGTTTGGCCCCAAGTTCACGAACCCAAATTCCATACAGGAAAAAGTAAGTAAGTCCTGAGATAACAACCTGCCCGACCGTTGAGAGAGCATTAATAAGAAGTCGGTTATGCATGAATGACTTTGTTTAGTCCCAGATTTTTAAATGATTATTTTTAAAAATACTAATAGTAATCCCAACGATGATTCCAATTAGCCCAAACCCAATGACAATTAACGAACGTTTGGGTTCACTTCGTTTGAGTGGAATCGTTGCAGGTTCAAGGGTTTTAAAAACAGGAGTTTCTTCTTCTACCCTGATTTTTGCTTGTTCGTATTGCTGGGTTAAATTATTATACAAATTTTGGGCAAGAATGTACTCAGCTTGTAACCTTTGTTCGTCAATTTTGGCAGTTTGAAGTGACAAAAAACGATTTTGGTCTTTAAATTGAGCCAGTTTTGTTTCTGCATTTTGGTAACGACGTTTGGCATCTGCAACTTGCCCTCCTAAAAATTTAACTTGACTTCTTGCTTTATCAGTACGGTAGTTGGTCACGTATTCTTTTAAATAGTCAATAGCTTTTTGAGTAACGGCTGCGGCCACTACAGGATCTGGCATTTTGGAATTAATATATATTACCCCCGTTTTTCGGTCGAATGAAACATTGACTCGTTGTTGTACATCTATAACCAAATTTTGTTGTGCTTTGGTAAGTTCATACGCCTTGCTCGATTTTGTAGGATCTAGAAGGGTGGCAGTTGTACTTAATGGGTCTATTATTTTTGAAATCAGCGATTCATCTTTCAAGTTTAAATAATCTTCAAGTACCATTGTTTTTTGATACTCAGATACATAAACTTTTTCTTTGAGAATAAATAACGCAAAAGGAAGGCTCTGTAAAATATTGGGATACAAATCGGGTCTTACAGCATCGGTTGTACTCATTTGATTGAGGTCGATACCCGCAAGCCCTGCAAGAGCACTCAAGCCTCCCATTTTTCCTAATGCGCTAGTCGATTGTAGCTCAGGCATAAGTTGAGTTTTCGACTCAAACTCTTTTTGAGCAACTATGGCATAAACTAGGCCAATAATTGCTAACCCAATCCCCCAGACAGAAATGATCTTTCGGTTTTCTTTAAAAAAAGAAATTATATCAGCGATACTGATTTCAATATCTGCCGATGATTTAACAGGCTGACGTTCGTTGTTATTCATTTAAAGAATTAAAACGTTTTGATGCCACTTATCAATTACGGAGAATTGTAGCAAGGGCGATAATTAATGTACTTGCAAAAGATAAAATTACTGGAGCCGTAATGTCGGATTTTTTGTTGTCAACAGGCTTAAACGGAACGTAAATGTTAGAACCAGGTTCTACTTTAGGATACATTCTGAAAAATAGAAACTTACGCGTCCGTTGGGTAAATCCGTTGGCATAGGTAATAAATGCCCGTCCCCGTTGCGCTTGCTCGTCGTAGCCACCTGCTTGAGAAAGATAATCGTTGAAATCATAACCGCTCGTAAAGTTGATAGATGAAGGGTTAAGTACGGCACCACCTATGCTAACAATTTCAGAACGTTTTGGGACAATGAGGGTATCGCCATCTTCTAACGTAATGTTACCCTCTACCGATGGATTGTTCATAATTTGGGCAATATCAATTCCAATACGTTCGCCTTTTCTCTGAAACAAAGCTCCTGGTAAATAACCAGTGGCTTTAATACCTCCCGTCCGTTCTAAAAGATTTGAAATCTTTTCGTCAGAATTAATAATGGCATAAGTGCCAGGATAATTGACCTCTCCCATCACATAAACACTACGTTGCTTCTCATAATTAGGTGCCTTTCGGATATAGATAATGTCGAAAGGTTGCAATTTAAATTTAGAATCTTCAGCGGAAAGGTTAAGTTTTGTATCAATGTCTAATTTGATAATTTCAACTTTGTAGTCACGGTCAGAACTCAACTCTTTTACCCTTCGGGCAATTTCTATGCGCGACCCTATGGCTCCTTCAGTAAACCCACCTCCAATAAGTACAAGATCAGCGACGGTCATGTTTTCGGCATAAGGGGTATCTCCTGTGCTATTTACCTCCCCAAGAAGGGTTACGAAGGCTTCTTCGCGGAGTTCCTTAATGGATTTAACGACGATACTATCCTGCCGTTGAAGTTCAACATCAGGCACTTCCCCTTTAAGTATTTTATTCAAATCTAAGGAAACAATTTGTGGTTCTCCGTTTTCTTTTTCACGGAAAATGATTGCTCGGTTCCTAAATGCATTTTCCTTTAAACCATCGGCTTTTGTTAGAAGTTGACTAATTGTTTTTGTTTCGGGAGTAAGTGCATAATCACCAGGACGAAATACAGCACCCTGGATTTGGACACGATTCTGATAGCGGTCTAGTATTTTCCCTACCTCAATCCGATCTCCATTTTTAATTTTAAAGGTCTTAGTATCATTTTGAGAAATATTAAGCACTTCAATTTCTCTATCTGTAGGTCTACGTCCGGTGACATAGGCTTTATAAGCCATGCTTGTAAACCCGCCTGCAAATTGGAGTAGTTGTTCTAGCGATTCATTTTCTTTAATTTCATAGATGGCGGGACGCTTAACTTCACCGTCTAATTCTATGCGATTAGCGAAAAATGGAACTTGAATAATGTCTTGGTCTTGAAGCAAAATATTGTCAGATTGCTCTCCAGTCAACAAAAACTGATACAAGTCGATGGTTCTGACCAGTTTATTGTTGCGTAAAATTCGGATGTTTCGATACGTCCCATTTGAATCAGGGCCTCCACATAGATAAAGAGCATTAAAAGCCGTGGCAAGAGAAGAAACGGTGTAAGAACCAGGTTTAACTACTTCACCTATGATATTCACTTTGATACTTCGAATGTTTCCGAGATTGACAGCTGCATAAGTGCCTCCCCCTGAATTTAACCCAGAGTAGGCTTGACGAAGTCGAGACACAATGCGTTCTTTTGCTTCTTCTATTGTCAAACCACTGACATAAACAGGTGCTAGGTTGAGAATTTTGACTGTCCCTTCGGGTGTTACTTTAAGACGATAATTATCGGAAGCATTGCCAAAAATATCAACAATCAACTCATCATCAGGCCCTAACTGGTAATTTTTAGGAGTAGCTATACGTAGGTTTGGCTCAAAAGTTAAATCGTTACTTTGAAAAAGTTTACTTCCATAAATTTCAAGCTTTTTTGGCTTTACTTCCAATGAATCTTCTTCTTCTTCTTTGTTTTTTCGGATGTCCCGTTTACTCAATTCTCCAATTTGCTTTCGACCACTAAGTTTGGTAGTGGAAGTTGTATCGGAAAGGTCTTTCTTATCGGTAGTAATTTTTTTGTTTTGAACTTCCGAAATGCGTTGGCGCATCCGAGCTATGTCTGAAAGAGTATAACCTCGTTCCAGGGCAGCTTGCTCAATTTGCATTTCTGTCAGTCCGCTCGCTTGAGCTCTTTTGTAAAATTCTAAGACTTGTTCGTCTGAGAGTTGATTTACACTGGTTGATTTCTGACTTTGGGCTAGAAGAGAAAAACCAGTGAAGAGAAGAAAAAAAGAGAGTAGCCAAATCCTCTCAATCACTTTCGTTAGTTGCATACCACTCGTAGTTTGGTCGTCATTAATGGAAGAATAATCGGAAAACTTCCAACGTTCAAAATTAGGTAAGTCAGACTGCATTGCCAAACTTATAGGTAAGATTTTGGATTTTACTAAGTTGAGTAAGCACCAAAGTTAATTATTTTTTTGAAATAGTTAATTTTAATATTTGTCTGACTATTTGAGATTTAAACCCAGAAATAGTTAAAAATATAGCAAAAGATTAGGGCATCCGACCTAAATTATCAATCTTTGAAAGATTGATGATTTAGGGAATACAAAAAATGAGAATAATACAGGTAATCACACTTGGGCATGAACTTTATGGGGCACAAAGGCATGTTATCGACCTCTGTGAGAGCTTAATTGAGGATGGGCATGAAGTATTTCTCATGACGGGTAGTAGTGGAAAGATGGTTAGTCAGGCACGTAGCCTTGGCCTTCAAACGATACAATTGCGGCATCTTGTTCGCTCAATTAACCCCTACCATGATTTATTAGGAATAATCGAACTTGTAAGCTATTTTAAATCAATAAAGCCAGATGTCGTTGCATCACATTCTAGCAAAGCGGGTATCTTGGTTCGTATAGCTGCTTGGTGGCTCAACATCCCTAATACGTTTACAGTACATGGTTGGGCTTTTGCGGAGGGAAGTGGTTTTGTGAGTAGAAAAATGTACCAATGGATTGAAAAAATCATTGGTTGGATTTCATGTAAAGTAATTGTTATTGCAGAATCAGACCGCCAATATGCTTTAAAACTGAAGGTGATTGATGCGGATAAAATGAGGCTCATTTATCATGGAATTGAAGCCCCTAAAGCTGACCAACAATCAACTAACCCTCGAAAAGAACCTTTTACGATGGTCATGTCAGCTAGGTTTCAGCTTCAGAAAGACCATGGTACACTTATTGAGGCCCTTTTGCCATTGAAGGAACTTCCTTGGAAGCTATATTTATTGGGCGACGGAGAGTTGCTGCCTAAAGTGAAACAAAAAGTGGCAGAGCTTGGATTGACCGAAAAAGTATTCTTTGAAGGTGCAGTTGATAACGTACCTGACTATTTGCAAAGAGCAGATGTGTTTCTATTAATTACTAATTGGGAAGGGCTGCCATTGTCTATTTTAGAAGCAATGTCGCATGGATTACCAGTTATAGCAACCGACGTAGCAGGTATCAAAGAAGAGGTTTGGTCGGGCGAAAATGGATTTTTAGTTCCAAGAAAAGGTGTCGCAGAAGTGACAGAAGCTATCCGAAATTTGTATTCAAGTCAACAACTAAGAGCGGTTATGGGACTTAAATCAAAAGAAATTTTTAACGCCAAGTTTAGAAAAGAACAAATGGCAAAACGGACTATTGAGCTGTACCAAGAAATTGCTCAATGAAGAATGAGAAAAACATAAAGGGGGGCGTTCTGACCAGAACGCCCCCCTTCTCAGTAGCTGAAAGAAATACTATTTCTTGATTTCTTTCTTTAATTGCTCGTTTTCCGCTTTAAGCGCTTTTACTTCTTTATTGAGTTCAATCATATAGAGGGTCAACTCTTCAATTTTCTCCATCAATTTAGCTGAAGTCTTCGAAACATCTAGACCATTGCTAGCCATTTCATCGGCCGAAGGCACATTTGGTAAATGGTTGTTAGCTTTGATAAACGTTTCAACTTCTTCCAAAGGAGCTAGTTTATAATCTGGTGCAAAAACGTAATCAGCCCAGTCAGATGAATTACGAAGAGCAACTTTGAGCTTTTCCGTTAAAATTCCATCTTGTACATACAAGCGGTAGGCGCCTCCCGTAAAGCTACTTGGAAGCCCTAAGCCCCCTGCACCAGCACCCGCTGGGGCAGTATCAAAATCGCCAATGGCCAAATAACCCGTCGTAGATGGGGTAGGAGAGCTAGGTGCTGCCTTTACATTAAATCTAACCCATGGAGCAGTTGAATGGAAACTACCTTTAATAAGAGGATTCGCAGTTTCGCTGTTAGAAATATAGAGCATATTACTATTTGTCTCAAACTCACCCGCTCTAAAACCAATAAAAATATTGCGATTCCCACTAATGTTTCCTGCTCCTGCGCGACCTCCAATCGCTATGTTTTCACTACCTACCTGATTGGCCACAAGTGCTTGACTACCAAGAGCTACGTTCCTATTTCCATTTATGTTTGCTTTCAAAGCTTCGAATCCAAGCGCTGCGTTTGCATCCCCTGTAGTATTACTTCTTAAAGCAAATGTACCATAGGCCATATTAAAGCTACCAGAAGTATTACTAAACATAGATTCTTGCCCCATTGTAGTATTAGATCCTCCTGTATCATTGGTATAGAGAGTAGAGGCTCCAATGGCAGTATTTCCGCCTCCCTTGTTGCTAAAAAGCGACGCAAAACCAATGGCAGTATTATTTGAACCACTAATGTTACTATATAGTGCTGCACCTCCAACGGCTACGTTATAAGAACCAGTAGTTGTAGCTTGTAAAGCTTGATTACCTTGTGCTAAGTTGTTAACACCATCATTGCCAGTAGGATTAAGTGCTACCCCTGCACGATAACCAAATAAAGTATTTCCAAAATTGAAATCAATTAGACCCGATCGTATGTTGTTTACTTTGAAAACAAGTGAAATACCGTTTGTACTTCCAATAAAGTCTGAGCCATCAATCGAGTTCCCTTGTTTATCCCAGGCCCCTGCTACTAATGCCTCGCTCACACGGGCACCAGAGCTTGGTAGCCAAGCTGTACCATTATATACATAGGTACCGATTGCTTTGTCTGTTTGGAATACAATCAAACCAGCCACAGGATTTTTGATGGCATCACGTTGAGATTGAGTCATGCGCGGTAACAAAAGACCTTTGTTGGTTGAATTCAAATCAAGGATAGCAGAAGGGTCTGGACTTTTGGTCCCAATACCTACATTGCCCGTTTGCTGGGCCAAAGCTCCCAAAGAGCCCATCGCCAATGCTAAAGTAAGCAGTCTTTTCATATTAGTATATTCAGTTAAATGTATTAATTGCTGTTTTTCGAGACGAAAGTTAGGACATTATATGTGAATTAAAAAGGTGTTTGTTCAAAAATTATCTAACGGTCGTTTCCTAAATTTGAAAAGTGCCCCATCATTAAATAGTTAAATGCTACTCGATTACTTTAATATTAACACATAAGATTTGGAGAAATAGCTCGTTGACGAGTATTCTACTTGGTTTCTTGTAAAAAGTGACCGTTAGATAATTTTTGAAAGAGTATGTAGGTAAGCTCAGAAATCTAGCTTATTTTTGGCTAATTGATTCCTCAATTAAATTCTTGAAACCAATTATGAAAAAAAAATCTATAATTGTTGTATGGTGCTTAGCGGCCTTAGCAGCGCAAGCACAAATGGTTTCGTCGACAGATGTGACGGTTACCTCTGGGGTAATAATGACTGTAAACGAAGAACTGATAAATACAGGAACTTTGAACCTTGAAGGCGACTTGCACCTCCGTAAAGGATTGCTCAATCAAGGCCAAATGAACTTGAATGGCCAAGTGGTTTTAAACGGAAGCGGAACACAGTCCCTTCAAAGCCTAACACCCATGTATGTTGGTTCTCTAGTGTTGGGTCAAAGTGGAAAAATACTCCTTAATTCACCGCTTCAAGTTACTAACCAATTGATTTTGGGCGATGGAATTTTGGAAAATTCGGAGGCAAATCCCTTAACAGTGGGGGCTTTCGCGCAAGTTTTGGGTGGCTCAGATAGGTCACATGTTAAAGGCTTTATACAGAAACTAGGTGCAAGTGCTTTTCTGTTTCCAGTTGGGGATGGAAATCGTCTTCAGGAATTTTCTATCTCGCAGCCAGCATCTTATGATGAAATTCAAGTAGGATACGTTCGGCAACGTCCTGAACGATTGTCCCCTAAGCGCTCTGCTGAGGTTGAGGAATTTAGTAGTGATAGTTATTGGTCGGTAAAAAATACAGCTAAAACTAATATACAAGTCACTATTTCTGCTGATGATAGCCGCTCCCAAGTATTACAGTTAGCCAATAATCAATGGGGAGTAAATCCAAGTACAAACACGGCTAATTTGGTGACATCTAGTGCATTATTAAATGGTACAAACTATTTTGCAGTAGGTACTCAACGTGCTGAAATGGTTGGTAAACCAGAAGTAGGGGTTTTCCCAAATCCAAGCAATGGAGCATTTGAAGTAAGGCTTAAAGGTTTTGGTTTCGATGAAAACGTAGCTCTAGATATTGTTGATGTAACTGGTAAAACAATACTTAAACAAGAAGGCCAAGTTAAAAATTTGAAAACGAATTATGTTTTGGATAAAGATACCGCAGGGACAGGGAATTATTTCTTGCGGGTAGTGAGGCAGGAGAAAAACCAAGTGTTTAACCAAAAAGTGTCTATCAACCGTTAGTCATAAAATACTAATTAGTTTCATAAAAGGGCCTCTTATTCTAATAGATGAGAGGCCCTTTTTTATGGAAAAGTCATTTAAGCATGGTATTTTTCGTTAGTTTTGGGGCAAATTTTAGTGAGTAGTCATGCCCCTAACACTTCCCATTTTCTTAATCATGACCCTTTCCTCAGTAGTTGTAGGGGTCTATCTAGAGCGTAAAATATCCGCTTTTATTCAAGATCGTATGGGGCCTATGGAAGTAGGCAAGTGGGGGCTTTTACAGCTAGTTGCTGACCTGATTAAGCTACTCCAAAAGGAAGATATCGTTCCAGCTGCAGCCGACCGTAAACTCTTTTTATTGAAAGGCAAAAACAAACCAAAATTGAATTGGGAAGATTTAACCGACTCTACAATCGAGCATATTTTACCCCAAAATCCAGACGTAAATTCAAATTGGATTTCTAAATGGACAGACGATGAACGCAAGAAATTTATTCACGATATTTCAAATTTAGTATTGACAAAAGATAATTCACGTTACAGCAATTTTGAGTTTGATAGAAAAAGTAAGGGAATTAACAACAACGGAG
>JALQYJ010000102.1 GCA_023254175.1 Runella sp.
AATACATCGTTGAAAAACAGCCAAATGTCCACGCCGTAATACTTGTTCGGCTGATCGCTAAACGTTGCCTTTTGGTACAATTCACGCAAGAGCGCAGGAAGCTCTTTTTTGAGCGATTGTAGTTTTTTAGCGCGTTCCGCAATGGAAGTAGCAGGCATTGAAAGCGACAGACGCTGCTCGTAGTCGTGTCCATCAAAAGGGCTGTTTTTTTGGGGTAAAATACGCACCATAAACACATCTTTTGAGTTGATTATCAACGAACGGCGAACCGCTGCCTCAAACTCATTAAAAGCTTGCATAATCACCTTTTGGTCGTTGTCAGCACAATGAGGGGTGGTCACAAGCCGATCAGACAAATCAAGAGCCACTACCCATTGCTTCTGTGCCATAACGCCCCACGACAAACCCATGCATAACAACATCCCCAATAAAAAAGAATTGAACACACGATTGAAAACGCTCCTTTTAAATGCGCTTGCACCGTTCGGGATTACTTCTTCTGTTTCACTCGGAACAACAGGAGCGGTATTTTTGGCTAAAAACGCTTGAAAACGTTCTTCACATTCGGCCCTTTTTTGGTAGTGATTGCCATTATTGAGGTAACGCAACCAACCCGAATAAAACGATTGTAAGGTATTTTGTAGCGACCCCACTCGTAACGAAATAGCTTCAAGACGGCGTTTGAAAGCGTCCAATTGCAAGTCAATTTGTCCAAGCTGAGCGTTTAGCTCCCCAATTTTCTCTTGGAGTTCGATGATTTTTGCTTGCGCTTCGGCAATATGGCTTTGCAAGAAACCAAGTTTAGTTTCAAAAAGTCGGGAGTTATCGCGTTTTTCAAACTCCTTTTCCACCACCACCGCCAAGAAACCACACACTACGTAGGCCAAAAAGCCAAACCCTAACACAATCCAAAACATAGACGAAGCGTACCAAGTAAAAGGCTCTTCCATTCCCATCAATTTGCGTAGCTGATAGGCCTTACTTTCCAACTGATAAGCCAATAATGCATCGAAAATAAAAGCCAAAACATAAAATCCGAGCTTTACCCACTTCTGATGGTGCGCCTGACCAATCACGTTTAAAAACAAGTGCGGCGCCAATCCCAACGTCAAAAAAAGCGTAGGAGCAAGGTAGCAGAAAATCAGCACGGGATGCCAAGTGAAAATTCCGCTCGGGTCAAAAACAGTGCCCAACAGTGTATTCAAATCGGCTTGTCCACTTTTGATGATAGCGTCGTAGTTCTTAAAAAAGATGGTAAACAACAAATTGGCGTAGAACAATAGCAAGTACATGAGGTTACAAACAAACAAAGACGTCAGCAAACCTACTTTGACAGGCTTAAACTCCGAACGCATTTTACCCCGCTCGTGGTCCAAGGTCAGTTGCTCAATCTCCGCTTTTTTATTGGCAATCAGCTGCTCTTGCGCAGGAACGTACACCTCCAAATGTTGGTTCTTTTGGGCTTCCACCTCCAACCGTTTCGACAGTACTTCGTCGCGTTCGGCCTCAATTTTCTGGCGACGTACCAGGTTGGCCTCTTCGTCTTGACTTGCGTCAATAATCGCCCCCGATTCAAAACGTCCTAGAAAGTTCTCAAACGTCGTAGGGTCACCCAAGTTTCTGCCCGATTCTTGGTAGCCAAACGCTTCGGGATCTTCCACGTACTTCACCTGTGCCGAGAGGTGCGGATGGGTAGGAGAAGCCACATCCTGCGGTTCTGGGGTAGTAGAAGTAGCGGGTTCCAACATAGGGGCGTTGTCGGTAGTAGTGAAGTTTGTCATAGCCGTAAAAGTTAAAAGGTGACACTGATTGCGTTGAAAACTACGTAGATTTCAACGTTTTTTGCTTTTGTAGATGACCGATACAGCGGCCAACGAAGAGGCGTTTCAAAACGACGGTGCAAAAGTACAGCAGAGAAACAAACCCTCAAAATAGGAAGTAAAGATAAGATGCAATCTATACGCATCTATTTGATAATCAAGTTTAAATATGTATTTGGAGTTGAATAAAAGCCCAAAACCATGCCAGTAAATAAAAATCAATTAGGAAGACTGCTGGTGATTCATGGAAAACTAGCTACCATGCGCCCTTTTAGTTGGTCCCAACTTGTTGAGGCTTGTGAATCTTCTGATTTAGTACGGGAGCGTCCAGCAAAGCGGACAATTCAGGACGATATAAAACTCTTACAAGATGTTTTCAATGCCCCCATTCCCAAGTGGAAATCCCATTATTTTTACGAAAAAGAGTTTACGCTTTTTGAAGCCCTTAACCAAGACGATGCGGCCCTACTCAACGAATCGTTGGCGCTACTTCGTCAGTTTTCAGCCCTTCCTCAGTCGGATGGCTTGCAAGAAGTACTATTCAAACTTGAAACAGAAGCAGGACTTTTTGCCGAAATTCCGCGAACAGTGGTCTATTTTGAACAAAATCCTTTGTTAAAAGGGCTTCATTTTTTGAATGAACTCTACAACTACATCAATTGCCAACAGTGCGTTGAAATTGATTATACCGATTTTAAGGGAGTGCAGTCAACCTTTGTGATTCACCCCTATTTTCTGAAAGAATACAACAACCGTTGGTATTTGTTTGGCCTAGAGCACGTTAATCAACGAATTTTTAATTTGGCATTAGACAGAATGAATCATCTTACTTCCTCAGATACCCCCTTTCAGGCCAATGAAATCATTGACCCTTCTACGTACTTTGAGCATTTTATAGGCGTAACCAACCCGCAAGAAAACCAACCCGAAAAGGTTGTGCTACGGGTGAGTAAGCCAAGAGCATGGTACGTCAACACCAAACCGCTCCACACATCCCAGGCGACCATCACTGAGACCGATGAGTTGATGGAGTTTTCGTACCAGCTTATCATTAATAAAGAACTAGAAAGCAAAATCCTCGAACTAGGTGCCGACTGCGAAGTCATCAGCCCCACCTCACTTCGTGATACCATTCGAGAGATTGTAGCAGGGATGAGTAGGAGGTACTCGTTAGAGTAGTTTTTCTATTTCTTCCTTAATTTGGTCATAGATGCCAAAAGGGGTTTGAAGATTGAAAAGTTGGTCTATATCTCCCATCAAGTTTTCAATTGAGTAATCGTTGCCAAACAGTTGTTTTATTTGGTTTTTATCTACTGAACCAAGTTTATGGGCTAATTTATTTCTTTTTTGGGAAAGGTTTTCAAGATTTACTGCCAATCTTTGGTAAAGGTAAAGATTGGAGTCGTGAGGAAAAAGAATTGGTAAAATGGCAAAAAAAACCTTCCTGTTTGGATTACTCAAATGTAAACCTTGTCTTCTTAATTCGGGTACTATATTTTTATTGGTACGGTTGAGTTTATCAACCCAAACTATATTTTCATCGTACTTTCCATTACCAGGTATAAAAAACTTGTCCGTTTTTCCCAGTACTTCTTCTACCTTAACAGTAAATAAGTTTTCATTAAATGTGAATATCTTCCATAAAAAGCTATTAAAATCTTGATGATTTAATGAAATTTTTGATGAAATATATAAGTCTTTTAACTTTACATAATCACTGTTATCTAAATCTAAAAATTGATAATTACTTTCATTTTTTTTAAGAAAATCAATGTGTATTTGATTTTGATTATTCTTAAGACTAAGTCTTTTGTAAGCATATTGTGCTAGGTGGTAAATTTTCTTATTTCTATGAAGAGTATTATCGATTAATCCAAAATCATAATCATCTAAATGTTTTTGGATTTTTTGTTTGTTTAAATCGTTGAGAAACTTTTTGTTAAAATTTAGTTCGATAGGTTCGCTGGATTCAGGCTGTTGAAAAAGTCTAACTTTATGCTTGAAAGCTTGAAGTATTTGTAAGGTAATGGCGTGATTAATCTGGTCGATTCCCCCTTGAGGTAGTAGGAGAATTTCTCCGATATTGTCGGGATTATCTAATAATAAATCTTTACATGATACCGCAAAGTGGTCATATTGAAAGTCAATATTTGCTACTTGTTCAAATATCCCATACTCGTCAGGCTGGGCATTTTTAAGTAACATATGGTTTTGTAAAATCTCTAAAACGATTTCTTTAAAGTAAAGTGTATCGTTGTTAAAATGAGAAATATTTATCTTTTTTTCCTTGAAAGATTGCTCTTGATCTGTATATATTATTAAGTAATTCGTAATTTGGGTATTCTTCTCTTGAAGGTGATTAAGTAATGGTTGAATCAGTGGTAATTCAATGATAGGCAAAATTTCTGATAAATTCTTTAAGATATATTCTCCTGATTTTCTCGGAGATAGAAGAAAATAATCTGGGTAAACTGAATTTGGAGTAACATCTAACTCTAAATCATTTTTAGTGATTTTGAAGTTTTTTGAATTGGCTTCTCCTATTATTTCCCAACCATTGGGTATGAGTTTTGATTTGAGAATTTGTACATCTCTTGTTCCAAGTGTAATAATTAGGTAATTTTTCATGTGTTTCCTTCGTTAAATAATTGCTCTAAATGTTTTATTCCAAACACAGTAGCTTCACTACGCTTCTGATAATCATCACCACCATACACCAAATGCAGCTGGGCATCAGGAGCTATCTTTTTGAAATAATTTAACCCTTTAAAAAACTCACCGTTTATTGTTTTTCCAGCTTTAATTTCGACAGCGTGAAGTTGTAATCCGTTTTGTATGAGTAAATCTACCTCGTTTTGGTTGCTGTCTCGCCAATAATATAATTGCGGACGATGACCTTGGTTATATTGCATTTTCATCACTTCCAAAATGACCAAATTTTCAAAAATAGCTCCCTTGGCAAAATGCAGTTGAATTTCTGTTTTGGTACGTATTCCCAGCAGATAACACAACAAACCTGTATCGTAAAAATAGACCTTAGGCGTTTTTGTGATTCGCTTATTAAAATTTTTGAAATAGGGCGGTAACCGAAACAAAATGTATGACGCTTCTAAAACCGAGGTCCAGGCTTCTACCGTCTGACTGTTTACCCCCAAATCATTGGCAATACTTAAAGCGTTGAATACCTGTCCTGCGCGCCCTGCCATCAAATATAGGAAGTTTTGAAAAAGAGAAAGGCTCTGCACCTGAATCAATTGCCGCACATCTCGCTCAATATATGTTTGAATGTAGGTCGGAAAAAAATCTTCGGGTGCTATTTCTCTCTGAATCAGTCTTGGGTAGCCCCCTTTAAAAATAAATTCTTCAATAGGCGGTTTTTCGAGCAATTCAAAGTACGATAAAGGTAAGAGCGTTAATAACGCCACCCTTCCAGCCAGCGATTGAGAGATTTTTTGCATGAGCAAAAAGTTCTGCGATCCTGTCAATACATACTCTCCTGTTCGGTTGCGCTCATCGGTAAAGACTTGCAAATACGAAAACAAATCGGGTACATTTTGCACTTCATCCAAGATAACACGATTTTGGTATCGTTCCAAGAAACCACGAGGGTCATTTTGGGCTAAGGCTCTGTTATCAAGCAACTCCACATTGACGTACTGATAATCAGGCGCAAAAAGCTTAGAAAAAGTAGTTTTCCCCGCCTGTCTTGGTCCAGAAACAGAAACCATCGGAAACTTAGTAAGCAGTGATTGTGCTTTATCGGTTAGTGCTCTTGGAATCATTTTATGTAAATTTAAAATACAATTGTAAAATTGCATAAAAATTTATAACAATCAAATAATCAGTACGTTATTTGTGCAATTATGCTTACCATGCCGTAGGTATCGTCGCTTAATAGCATAATTAGCAAATGAAAAACAGAATTGCTTCGTAGGAGCCGACTTGTCCAAATCAATCATTTCGGCCTTATATGTCTCACCCTAAGCACCTTGCCTTTTTCAACCACTAATGCCACACGACAAACATACCCTTTGGGTTGTTGAGCTGATTCGTTCATATCGAATTGTTTTTCTTCAAAACCCCTCACATAGATTTTGACACGATTGGGCTTCCCGCTTACAATTACTTCAGCATCTACTTCTAAATTTTTACTGATTGGGCCTTCGTATAATTTAGGCTTTTTGGCTTCTTCAGCAGCGATGCGATCCGCTTCTGCTGCTTGTTCTGCTTTGTGGCGGGCTTCTTCAGCAGCTTGGGCTTGCTGTTGTTCAAGCTTAGCTTGACGTTGTGCAGCTTTATTTTTCCACTCTTCTGCTTGTTGGGCTGTCCAAAGTGTCAATTTTAGAAAACCCATGGGTACACCTCCGGAGATGATTTTGCGGGATTTGGGAAGTGCAAAGGAATTGTATTTTGAATTTTTTCGCACGGCCGTACCCAAATCACTCATTTCGGTTTGGTACTGCGCAGGAGTCAGCGTTTTTTTCCACTGTTCCAAAGGCCATCCTCCTGTCATATTCAAGTAACCAGTGCCAAAACCTACTCTGATAATACATTCTTTATCAGTAAGTTTGTCAATTTTGTCACTAATTTCTCTAAGAGTTTCAGGATACGATAACGCTTCTTTGGGCAGAGTGACACTATTATACTCCCTGAATTCTGAATCTACCTGTTTTTTAGTAAATTGATTAATTTGCCTAAAGATTTTGCCCCAGTCGTTGATAGCGTTATTGGCTTTCATTTCGTTGGCAATAAGTGGACGCTTATTAATTTCTTTCAGTAAATCATCAGGAATCGACACACCGCTTAGTGCTTCCGAACCTACTGGAATACATTCTACCAGTTGGTTAACCATTTCTTTTATTTCTAACCCATTTTTTTGATTTACCGTCTGTGCCAACAGACATACTGTATTTTCAAAATGGACATCGCCAATTCGTACCAATCGAAAACTGTCATGATTTGGATCCTTTCCTACTAATTTAGGTTCAAATTTTCCATATTTAACAGTTCTTTCCCCCTTTTTGTTAGTCCCAATATCTTTGCTTTTTAATACTCCATTTGCTACAAATGAATTCTTTTCAAGTAATCCATTGACCACCGCTGTCCTTATCGCCCCTTTCAATGATGACCCAGGCAAAAGAGGCTTACCATTTCCCGAAAAAATATGCTCACGAAGACCATTGTCAGGTTTTAAATATTGACCAACGATAGGTACTAATCTTTTATCGGTTTGCGCTGGCTCAACTGTCTTGGATGGGCTTCGTTGTTTGAGATAATCAAGCAAGCTTTTTCCGGTACTAATAATGTCCACCCATTTTTCAATATTTTCTTCACCAATGAGTTTGAGGATTTTGTGGTCGTCAATGACCGATACTACCTCATCGAATTTCAAAAATTCGGTGTTGCTTCTTAGCGTTCGTCCACTGCCCACATGTAGGGGAGTCAGTACTTTTATGTGTAGATAATTCATGATTTTTCGGCAGGTTTGAGCGATGGAATACAAAATGCCAAGCCATCACGCCATACGTTTTGGCTAAGACCTGCATACGTCGGTTTTAGATTTTCTATTTTGCCTATGATTGGCGTATTCGTCTCAAAAACAGAACCTTCTGTAAACATGTAAACCGATTTTTTTCGCAAGGTCAAATGTTCTGTTTTATCGGGGCTTGCTAAATACCCGCCTCGTTTCAACAACCCGTACGAACTTGACAACAAGAGAGACTGGCTGATTTCGGACTTTTGCGGACAATACAGCGACAGTAAAAGTTGATGCGTGGCATTATCGGGTAATGTCAGTTGTAATGTATCGGTTTTAGCTTCAAAATGTCCGTTCCCCACGGCACGGTCGGTGCCTATGCCTTCGTCGCCTAAAAGTTTGAGCGCTTTTTCTATGATTTCCATGATTCCATCGTCGTTGTTATCAATAGCAAACCAAAGCCCCGCTCCATAGTTGAAAAATAAACGGTCAACATAGTAGGGCATGGGGTCTTCTGAATAATCGGCAGGAATGGTAACTCGCTGTTGCACTTCTGATTTCAGGATAGGGTTTTTATCCAATTCCAACACCTCCGAATGATTACTGACAAACTTACCACCCGAAACCAAATGTGCTTGCTTGATGGTTAGTTGATTCGCTCCAATTAAATCTTCAAAGTAGGCTTTACCCAAAAATCCAATCTTTTTGTGCGACTTGGCCTGTTTTTCCTCCGAAATCTCGTTGGCATCAAAAGGCTGTAAGCGAAGCATAGGTTTTGGAAAAAATAGTTCGCCATTGTAAAATGGAAATGCCGAACTGATACGAAAACGCTTGAAAAAAGTCTCATCATTTCCAATGGCTTCACTCCCATATAGCCTACGAGCGCATACATACAGTGCCGATTTGAGTGTATCCGAATGCAGCACTTGCTCCGACTCGCCATAATCGTCTTCTTTACCTCTGGAGAGGTGCAATGGCGAATGGAAGTGAAGCTTAAAAATTTTATATTTTTTTATCATCAGCGTAAGTCTTTGGGGATGGTCGTTAAGTCAATTTCTATTTCTTTTTCATCACCATGATAAAACTTACTCGATCGCTCAACTACGCTCGTGATTCTGAATTTGACTTGGCCATTTCCTCGTGATCCTGAGCCACCTAAATAATCATCTTGTAACAATTGGAGTGCCTTAAAAGTCAGGGTTTTAAACTGATCCTTGAATGTATCATCATCAAAAATGTTAACTACTATATTTAAAGCGAACTTTGCTCCTGCTGGTACTCTTTCAAAAGTGCGAGGCATCGCCTGTGATGTAATACGGTCAATTACAACCTCTGTTTTTGCTTCGGTAAAGGGAAGTTCTGTACCTTTTAATTCTTGAGGATTGAGGAGAAAACCGTCTCTACAAATAATGCGCGAGGGTCTTTGACGAGCATCTGTTCTGGCGGTTCCAAATAATTGGGTTGATTCGTGATTAGGGTCTTCATCTGGACCATTTTCTACTTTACCCATTTTTTTATTACCTATGTATCCATAAGACAGTTCTAATAACGACCGCATTTTACCTTTTAAAGAGCTGCCTGGAATGTACGGCTGATTGGTGACAGGATTACGAATAACCATTTTGTCGGGCCCACCAATACCCATAGAAGTGTTAGAGCCACCAATCATAAGACCCGTAAGTGCTTCTATTTCACCAGTTATGATAATTTTTTTAAGAAGTTTCATTTTTGTGTTCATTTTTTGTTAGAAAATTAGTCCCGCCCACCTGCTGCTTTATGATAGGCAAGTACTGCCTCAACAAAATCGCAAAAATTTTCAAATCTTTTTTCATCATCAGGCGTGCCCGATGCCACTGCTTCATGAGCAGATTTTAGCACTTTTTCAAAGTCGCTGGCGCCAGTCGCATTTTTGTCTTTATCCGTAGCACGTTTAGCAGCATACGCCATTTTGGGACGTAATAGAAGAAAATCTGTTTTGTGGTTCCTAAACCCACTCATTTGGATGCGTTTAATTTCACCAAACACATTTCGAATTTGTGAAGTAGTGAAATTTCCATTTTTTAAATGCCTGCCAAAGTTTTCAGTGAAGGTGATACAGGGATCGGTGATGCCTGAAATTATCCACTCTTTTTTAAATTCATGTACCATTGTTTTATCATGTTTTAGATTGTAAAGTAGGTCGGCACCTATGGTGCGGTTTTTTGGTTTCACATTTTGTTTTTATTAACGGGCGATGCTTCGGCGCTTCGATACGGCATGATTTTCGTTAAATTTTTGCCCCAACGGGCCCATCTGTTAATAGCACCGCTACGGTATGCTAACTATCATCGTCGTACCAATCAAATAAATACCGCTCGTCGCATTCAATTTCGTTACGTTTCAACAACCCCAAATATTCCTCCTTAAAACTCCGCTTTCGGTGATGTTCGGGCTCATTGATAATGTATTTATACACCGTATCTTTTTGCGAATGACTCACCGAAAACATTCCATATCCTTCTTGCCACGCGAAATTTCTGACAAAAGCCTGCTTTTTGATAAAAATCGTCGAATTGCTTTTGATGTATCGCACCAAATCCGAAATCAGCGTAGCTGGGTTAATACTCACCAAAATATGAACATGGTCGGGCATACAATAGACTGCCAATAATCGTGCTTTTTGCTTTTCGATAATCCCCGTAATACACCTTTGGATTTGTTCCCGGTATGATTCCCGAATCATGCCGGCTCGCCCTTTGACAGCAAATACCAAATAAATGTATAGTTGTGAAAATGTATTAGCCATGTGTAGTACTTTCACTTCTCATTTCTAACTCTGCCCAGCGAGCGGCAAAGTGTAGTAAGTCAATGTATTCATATTTACTCCCAGACATTTTTTGATTGGTAAAAAAGTTGATTTTTACTTTTTCAAAAAATGTTTTAGCCTCCCCCGGTTGCGTTCGCTGAATGGCACGCCCGATGTCATAAGCCGAAATCCAACGCCAGCTTGGGTTTTGGCCTTTCTTTTCTTGTTCGGTTTTCATGGCGTGGAGTGCACTAATTTTCCCTAAAAAGCCCTTTGGAATGCTTGATTCAGCAGAAATGTGCGTTTTTAACTCATTTTTTATGCCTTCAACTAATTTTAATTCAGGGCCGAACGCCAAAGGCATTCCTAGAAAACTAAGCGCATTTTTTTCTTTTTTGTTAAATTCATGCCCCTTCGCCAATTTCTCTTCCTCATCCGACTGCGTAGCAGCCTTTGCAATTGGAAAACGCCCACCCACCAAAGCCATACCGCCCGAAATTCCCATTTTGGGGTTGTAGCAAGTCCAGCGCTCAAATTCAGACTGAATTTTTTGGGCAAAAGCCAGTGAAGCATCCCATTTGCCTACAATAAATAAATCGTCGCCCCCGGCGTAGAGGATGAATGTATTTTTATTCAAAAACTGATCCTGTTGCCAAATGGTATTCAAATATCCTTTAAAGAAAAAATCTAACGAACGACTTAGGGTGCTGTATCGAGAGAAGGTTCTACAATTATCTTCAAAACCATCTTTAAAAATAAGCCCCAGTCGGTCAACGTCCATGCGCAAAATACCTAACCTTTTTAAACTTACTGAGTCATCACCAGCCATCTCGTCAAAATAGAGTGCTTCATCATCTTTGGTACGAGGTAAATCATTACCTCCATAGAAAGTAAAGCCATTTACATTTCGATTTCCTGTCAGGATAAAATCATCTAATTGTGTGTTATTTACTTTTAAGATTGTGGCACCATCTACACTTCCTGTTAAGCTTGATTTTAAAGATTGAATTTCTTTTTCACTCAAAAAGTAGTAATAGTTTCCAATGCCTAGGGGCCTGAAATACCTGGGCGTTTGTATGCCGTAGAAACGATGGTTTTTCTCCCAATAAGATATTTCTGATTTGGTGATTACGACATAAGCAAGCTTATCCCTCAAAATTTTTCCAAGTCTAATTTGCTCAAAAGTACTTCCCTTTACTTTTTCGTCACTTTCTCCATCTAAGCTAAACGGATACTTTCTTTCGCCTTCCTCAAACTCTTCTCCAGTCACAGCATCACGTTCTTGCCTGCCCCCTTGATCTGACGGTTCAAAAAAGAACTCATATCCTTCATCGGTGGCGATAAACTCCGCAAAACGATTGAGTTTTTTCTCTGAGAGCTTTCTAGTGAGTCCAGCCCAAAGCGTATTGAGAGTCCCGTCAAAAATTGTTTCCTTCTTTATTGGCTCGCTTTCAATGGCTAAATAAAGTTTAGTACCGTGTTGTTGGCGAATTTTTTGTGTCAACGTAGCAATCAATTGGGGCAATTGCTCATTTACTTTTGTGGTATTTGGCGCAAGAATATAAAATCCGCCGCCCGAACTATACACCACATTAGCACGGTACAAGTGGAGTTCATCCAAAATAAACTGTACAATTACCTCTACAATTAGTTGAAGATAAAACGACCGACCTTTGAGGTTTTTAGCAGCCCCTTTCCCCACAATATCGTAGATATAAGCCTGTATGCCTGACAAGTCGCCACCAATCAATAAGAAGGGCTCATCATTTACTTTTATGTCCTTAGGGAATTGCCCTTTCTCTTCTAAATAATCATACAGGCATAATGCATAAGCAGCCGTACTGCGGGCGTGTTCATAGAGCGATACGTCAGGCAGATGCTGCGTACTACTCGGAATTGTGACCGTATATTTTTCAAGCAAATACAATACAGAATCACTCAGCTGACGGATATCTTTTCGAGGTATCTTGATAAGCTCATCCGTAAATTTTTGCCAAAGTTTGGCATATTCTTTTTGCCCGCTTTGATTAAAACTATTTTTTGGAAAAAAACGGTCGGAAAGTTCTACTTCCGAAATAGGAAGTTTGTAAGCATCAGCCTTGTTTTCAAGTAAATTCTCGAAGACAGATTTCATTCGTACTTCTTTGAACTTGTCCCAACCCTTCGATACCTCATAATTATACTCAACGGTTTCGTCTTCCAAACCTTGTTTAGAGGTTCGGTCAACACCCGATGAACAATGATCCGCCAATTGCACAATACATTCTGCCAAACTTGCTGGGTTTGGGTTATGATGGGCTGCTGCCCACCTTACGATGCTTTTTTGAGTGCTCGTTTCTTTTCCAAAAGCATCAATATTTTCCTCAAAAATGGCCTTGAAAGTCTCAAAAAATTGGGCTGTCCAAATTACGTGTTTGTGGGTATATCGCCCATCTTTTGATGGACAAATAGATGACTCCAATCGTTTATGGAACTGGTCAATTTCATCAGACGATTTAACCCCTGAGTCGTCCGCCCGTTGCCAAAACTTACCAATATCGTGCAGCAAGGCTGCTAAATAAATAATATCTCTTTCGTTTTTCATGGTATCTTTTCAGTTCTAACTTGTCTAACAGTTCCAAATCCGTGACTAACGCCTTTACCTAGACCGAGGTAGTCGGGTAGGAAAACATTGGTGCGGAAGGTCACGTCAAAGGCCATCAGCTTTTGCTCTTTGTAGGTGACCAGCCGCGATTTTTCAATGGTATCTATCCTTAATCGAATATCTTTGTCAACGTCCCAGCCTATCCCTTTGGCAAAAGAGATAATATTGGCTTTAAGAATACCTTCAAGCAGGGTAAGGTGTACAAACGCGTCGGTAGTAGCTCGGTACTTGGCATAGTTTTCTTGGTTGAGTGCAAGCCACTGCGTAAGCCGCATCGAAAAGCTTTTTTCCCACACTTGAAGGGTAAATTGGTTCATTTGAAGATACTTCACGTTCAATGACAGTTTTCGGCCACTGATTTCGATGTCGAGGTTTCGATTGTTGAAAAAATGATGCACCTCGTCCACCCCAAAATCCACACAAATCAACGCAGGGTTACGACCAATACGTTTGTATTGGATGACAGGGTACCGATAAATGACCTCTTGGTCGTTGATGTGGTTATGAAACGTGATGTGTTGTTCTCCTGCCTTTTGGATAACGGAACCGCGAAATGCAGGTATTTCCCATCCTTCGATTTCGGCGTCGAACTGTACTTTTAAAAAGCGAATTTTTTTCAAAACGGTCTGAGGTTTAACGTGCTTTAAATCTATTAATTTTTAAATTAGTAAACCATAAAAAAAATCATTTTTTATTAAAAGGATTGAATAAAATAATTGTAACTAATTAATAAACAGACTGTTAAGGTGTTTGTCTATATATACTATTGGTTAAAAGCTTTGAGGAAATTCTCGTAACGCCAGCATACAAAAACGCAAATTTATATCTATAACCAAATGGTTATAGTACTTCTACTAAAACAGGTGGTGCTTCTTTTTCTTCAGTAAAAATTATCTTATTGTTGGAATTGCCTTGCCGCAAAAAATGAACAGAATCGGCCAATAACGAATTTTGCGATATAAAATCACTATTTTTTTTTGAAACAGTCGCTTATTACCGAGCTTTCATCGGCAATGAATATTTGCTGTTTGAGACAATTGAGTCCATTTGTTCCTACACCACCCGAGTTGTTCTTACACGGGGTCACTCGTCTGATTATAAAAAGTTGCCATGGGTATACTGCGTTCTCGGCAGAGATTTTCAATGCGCTTATCTTTCCCAAAACTACCCAATATTACTACAATTTACGACGATTCTCCGCAGCGGTTTACGAAATTTTTCTGCCTTCATTATTGTACCATTTTAGAGTGAAAATTAAGATTTTTTCTTTAACTGTAAATGGTTAATCCTTGTGGGGCAGCATACCTGTAGCCAAGCAGGAACATAATTTAGGCCGTTGGTGTTTAGCATCCATGGATATACTTTATAGCTACCTCCGAACGTATTGGAAGTTAATTTTTGTAGCCTTAACATTGGCCGCCATCAACCAAATTTTTTCTCTTCTTGATCCGTACATTTATCGTTTGGTTATTGACAAGTACGCTTCGCACTTTAAAGATTTTAACGAGCACGATTACATCTGGGGAGTACTTAAATACGTCGGCATGGCCATTGGCGCAGCGATGGTTTCGCGGATTGCGAAAAATTTTCAAGATTATTTTATTAGTGTCATCACTCAACGTGTTGGTACTAAAATTTATACTGATGGTATCAAACATTCATTAGCCTTGCCTTATCAGGTATTTGAAGACCAACGGAGTGGACAAACATTGGGGGTTTTACAAAAAGTAAAAACAGATACCGAACGACTGATCACATCGGTGGTGAACGTCGTCTTTCAATCAGTTATTGGAATTACGTTTGTAATTTGTTATGCCATCAGTGTCTATTGGCCGATTGCACCTGTCTATTTTTTGACGATACCTATCATAGCATGGTTAAGCTCGATTTTGAGTAAACAAATTAAAAAAATTCAAACAAAAATCGTTTCTGAAACTACCGCATTAGCTGGAAGCACAACAGAATCGTTACGGAACATTGAATTGGTAAAAAGTTTAGGCTTAACTGACCAGGAGATAAAACGTTTGAATGGAAATACTGAAAAAATCTTAGCCTTAGAGCTTCGAAAAGTGAAGTTTGTACGTACACTTGGGTTTGTTCAGGGGACGACCATCAACTTTTTAAGGAGCTGTATTGTCGCCTTAATGTTGTGGCTGATTTTTAAGGAAATGCTGACCATTGGGCAGTATTTTTCATTGTTATTGTATTCTTTTTTCATTTTTGGGCCGCTCCAAGAATTAGGCAATGTAATCCAATTGTACCGTGAAGCAGAAGTGTCGCTGAATAATTTTAGAGATATTATGAGCCGCCCAATCGAGGCAAAACCATTAGAGCCAAAGACATTGACTAAAATAGAAAAAATTGACTTTAAGGAGGTTTCCTTCAAACATTTGACAGCAACCCGTTCTGCTTTGCGAAATGTTAGTTTCGAAGTAAAAAAAGGCGAGACCATTGCTTTTGCAGGGCCATCAGGAAGTGGAAAAACGACTCTGATAAAACTCTTGGTAGGGTTGTATGATCCCGAAATAGGTCAGATTATTTACAATGGAATTGAGAGTCGACAAATAGATAAAGATGAACTTCGAGAACAAATTGGATTTGTGGCGCAAGATGCCCAATTATTTTCTGGGACAATTCGAGAAAATTTATTGTTTGTGAAGCCAACGGCAACCGATGCAGAATGTCTAGATGTACTTCAAAAAGCGGCAGCCTATTCGCTTTTAAACCGAGCAGATGATGGTCTAAATACAGTAATCGGAGAAGGAGGAATGAAAGTTTCAGGTGGAGAAAAGCAACGTTTATCGATAGCTAGAGCGCTTTTAAGAAATCCAAATTTATTGATTTTTGACGAAGCTACTTCTGCCTTAGACTCCCTCACAGAAGAAGAAATTACACAAACCATCCGTGATTTATCTAACAATAAGCAACACATCACCGTTTTAATAGCTCACCGTTTGAGTACAATCATGCATGCCGATAGAATTTTTGTTCTTGAAAAAGGAAAAATTGTTGAAGCTGGAAATCACGATGATTTGTTAGTACAAAAAGGGCTTTACTATGCGATGTGGAGGCAACAAGTGGGCGAAAGTGAGACGATTGGGTAGTTGAGTAAATCTACTAAAAATTTATTTTATCAGATACATAAAAAATTAAATAAAAGCCCAATGAGACATTTTTTGATTGATACAGACACAGGTTCGGATGATGCTGTCGCTTTGCTGATGGCCATGAAATCGCCAGATATTAAGGTTGAGGCAATCACCGTTGTGGCGGGAAATGTCCCTGCCGATAAAGCCTTACAAAATGCCTTATACATGGTAGAATTATGTCAATATGATACTCAAGTTTATTTAGGAGCCGAAAAGCCTTTAGTTCGCCCTTTAGTGACGGCCCAATTTGTCCATGGTGAAGATGGTATGGGGAATATTGGGTTAGATTTACAAGGGAGAAAACCACTTCAAGTTCATGCAGTAGATGCAATTATCGAAACTATTAATAAGTTCCCTAATGAAATAGAAATCATTACGTTAGGTCCGCTCACAAACATGGCATTGGCCTTGGCAAAGGCACCTGAAATAGTCCAGAAAATTAAATCCTGTGTGATTATGGGAGGAGTTGGATTTGGCGTTGGAAATATTACCCCTGTTTCAGAATACAATATTTGGGTAGACCCCGAGGCAGCTCAGATGGTATTTCAATCGGGAATGAAAATGACGATGGTAGGGTGGGATATTGCTGTGAAATATGCGTCATTTGACCAAGAAGCTATTCAAGAATTACGCAATTTAAAAAAGCCTTTAGCCGATTTTGTGGTTAATATTCAAGGAGCAAAAGTACTATTTACTTTCAATACAACCGGAAAGATGTGCTTTGATTTGCCCGACCCAATCACGGTTGCAATTGCGTTGGATAGAAGCATAGGAACCGTTACTAAAAAACTGTACGTTGAGGTAGTATTAGCGGATGGTTTAACTCGCGGACAAACTATTGTTGACCATACTAATATTCTCAATAATGAACCTAACATTGAGGTAGTTCTTGAAGCTTCGCGTGACAAATTTCTTTCAATGCTCTATTCTTCATTTTTATAAATTTTAATATTAGTTGCTTTGAATTGTTATTTATTTATCTTTGTGCTTGAAAAATTTACTACACATCAAAAAAATAATAATGAAAAAGAAAGAAATTAAATTCTTCACGCAAGAAGATAATGTTGTCGAAAAAGTAAAAGCAGTTAAAGAAGAATTTTCTTTGCCAGAAGCTCATATTACTTCAAATGGTAAGTTGAGTTTACCTTTGGATACTCTTGACTTTTTAGGGGTGAAATCTACTTTGACAGCCCGTTTTAAAGTTGGTGTTGACCAAAATAAAAAGGGTTTTATTGGCCTTTATCTTATTCCTTCTGATGAAAATGACCCAACAGCATTTGAACTTGTGAAGATTGGTCGTGGTTTTTCTTTGTTATTGAAAGGTATTTTTATTAAACTTGGATTAAACTACAAGACAACGGAATATAACTTTACGATAAAAAAAATTGATTTGGAAGGAATCGGTACGGGTTTCTTTGCTAGATTAATTTCTGAAGCACCTCGTACAAAAAAAGAGCAGGCAGGTGATGATGAGTAATATGATTAAAATTTTTGTAAAAAAGGCGTCACTTCAAAAGTGACGCCTTTTTTATTCACGCTTATCAAGAATCATTTTACCCTCAATATCGTAAATATACATAAAAGCGTAATTACTGACATTATAATGTTTACGAGCACTAAAATTAGTGATTGGAACGACAATTAAACCCACCATTTGCTATAAAAAAGAATTTAGAATCAAAAAAATTCGATTTTGAGCAACAGGAATAACTGAAGTGAGCGGTATCAAATTTGATGGACACAACTTTGTAAATTAAATTCGTATATTATGAGTAAAAGTAAACACACTTTCTTGATTACAATTACTACAAAACCTACATCTATTTGCATGGAAAGAAGCAATTAAATCTTAACTCAACTTTCACATTTTGAACATTTGCAACAATGCGCAGAAAACGTTTGTGAATGAGCCTTTTCGAAAATTACCTGATTCATAGTGAAAACTTCTATGTGGTTACAAAGTTACTCAATCCAGCTCTGATAATACCTCATATCGTCCAATTTCAATGCTTCTTCCGTAAGTGAAAGAGGGTGGAACGTATCAATCATTACGGCCAACTCTTCGGTCGACGTTTTACCAATGCTGCGTTCGTAGGCTCCTGGCGCTGGTCCGTGTGGAATTCCTCCAGGGTGTAGCGTAATATGTCCTTTTTCAATGTTATTCCGACTCATAAAGTCGCCGTCAACGTAATACAAAATTTCGTCCGAATCAATATTGGAATGATTGTAAGGCGCAGGAATGGCCTGCGGATGGTAGTCGTAGAGACGCGGGCAGAACGAACAAATCACAAATGCCTTTGTCTCAAAGGTTTGGTGTACTGGTGGCGGTTGGTGGATACGCCCCGTAATTGGTTCAAAATGATGAATCGAAAAGCCATAAGGGAAATTGTACCCATCCCAACCGACCACGTCAAACGGGTGCGTCGGGTAGAGGAGTTCGTACAAAACACCCTGTTTTTTGATTTTTACAATAAAATCACCCTTTTCATCGTGCGTTTCGAGGTTTTGGGGAAGCTTGTAATCGCGCTCACAAAAAGGAGAATGTTCGAGCAATTGACCAAACCAATTTCGATACCTTTTCGGAGTGTAAATGGCGTGAAACGACTCAGCAAACAAAAGCCGATTGTCGGTGCCGTCAAAATCAATTTGGTAAATCATACCTCTCGGAATGACTAAATAATCGCCATATTCAAACGGAATATTACCCAGTTGCGTTCGTAAAGTCCCAGTCCCTTGGTGGATGAAAAGTAGCTCATCGGCATCGGCATTTTTGTAAAAATACGAATGGAGTGATTGACGCGGGGCCGTCAAGCCAATGTGAACATCCATATTTGCTAATAACACCTTTCGGCTTGCTAAAAAATCGTCCTCGGCGGGAAGTTGAAACCCTTTCAACAGACGAGGCTTAATGCTTTTTTGAATGGCAATTTTGGGGTTCACGTCGGTTTCAGACAAAACCTCACGAATCATCGTGGGGCGATGCACATGGTACATCAGCACTGACATTCCATCGAATCCGATGGTGCCGAACAACTGTTCGTAGTACAACCCACCGTCGGACTTACGAAACTGCGTATGCCGTTTGGGAGGAATTTTTCCGAGTTTGTGGTAAATAGGCATGTTATGATGAAGTTGGAATACAATTCTGAACAATCATTTGATTTTGAATTAGTTCTGAAAAAACTGACGATATACCTTGACGGTTTTTTCTAAATTATAGAAAAGAGAGGTCGTTAATTTTTTCATTGAATTTGTTTTAACAAATATATATAAAAACAATAATTGATATATTAATTATTGCAAAAATGCAGTGTGCTAACTTTCTTTGTTATAATTGTTTTATATTTAAATTGCATGTCATGGTAGACCCACTTACGGAAGCAATCATTTTAAAACCTGCGAAGTTTACTATTCATAATCATCGTTTCATTTTGCTCAAAAACCAATACTATGAGCCTATTTATGAGGGGAAAGCCACGATTTTAAAAGCGCATCAATGTGTGTTACGGCTGAATCGTAATTCATAAAATATTGAAATTGTAAAATATTTCAATCCTCTTTAATAACTTTTAGAAGAATTTTACGTTTATCAGTAGTTCAACCTAATCATTTATTCTTACAAAAAACACATGAAAAATTTATTCTTAACACTGTTCTGTACTCTTGTTGCATTTACATTTGCCTACAGCCAAAATCCCCCAGCTAGTCCACGCGTAACTGCGGAAAACGGTAATATTAAAATTACCTACGGACAACCTTCAAAAAAAGGCCGTGTCATTTTCGGAGCTGAAGGTAGCCAAAGCCTTGAAAAATACGGAAAAGTTTGGCGTACAGGTGCAAACGAAGCGACAGTGATTACTTTCAAAAAAGACGGCAAACTAGGTGGTAAAGATGTGAAGGCGGGCGATTATGCGTTTTTTACAATTCCTGGTGAAAAAGAGTGGGTAATCATTTTAAACAGTGATATCAAGCAATGGGGTGCCTATAATTACAAGCAAGACAAAGATGCACTTCGTGTGACAGTTCCTGCAACCAGCTCGAAAGAGCCAGTCGAAAAACTTACAATTGAAGTGAAAAACAATGCAATTGTTTTAGCTTGGGATACGGCAGGTTTTTCAGTCCCAGTGTCATTTTAATTGATGCTAATAATATCTTTAGAAGCCCAGCCGTTTGGTTGGGCTTCTTTTTTGTTAAAAAGCAGCATTTTATTGACTATTAAGCTTTTAGCTTAATTGAGTACCCCTTAACCTTCCCAATAATGAAAAGATATGTATATGCCTTTCTTTTTTTAGTAGTAATAAAACGCTACCCATGCCTGCCAAAATCACTGTTGAGAGCTGGGAAGGAATAGCGAAATGGCTAGACAAAACGAGTGTGTCACACTAATAAATGATTTATGATATTGTCTAGTTGGGGCTCTTGATTTTGTAATTATCTCAAAAGAAAATTTTCAAGTCAACAATAAATTTTGACAGTTTTTAGCTTTTAAACAGACAAACCCATGTTTTTATGCAAATTACTCGTCGTCAGACTTTGTCGTTACTCACTACTACCACAGGAATGAGTGTGTTGCCAAAAACTTCTCAAGCCGTTGAGCCTGCCAAATCAGCCTCATTTGTGCCTTGCCTGAATATGAGCACCATTCGAGGCCAAAAATTAGGATACATCAAAGAATTAGAGACCGCGTCAAAGGCTGGTTTTCGATCGGTTGAAATTTGGATGGATACCCTCCAAGAGTTTATCAAAAACGGTAATACTCCCGCCCAAGCACGAAAAGTAGCTTCTGATTTAGGAATAAAACTCGAAAACGCCATAGGTTTTGCGGCATGGATTGTTGATGATGAAGCGGCAAGGGCAAAAGGTGTAGACCAACTCAAGCGCGAAATGGAGCTTTTGGCAGAAGTGGGCTGCATGCGTGTCGCGACTCCCCCAGTAGGCGCGCAAGCTCCTCAAGCCCCCCGCATCGACCTTCAAAAAGCAGCAGAACGCTACCGTACTATTCTCGAAATAAGCGACCAAACTAAGGTAATTCCGCAATTGGAACTGTGGGGCTTTTCTAAAAACCTCAACAAACTCAGTGAAGTGATGTATGTGGCCATAGAAAGCGGTCACCCATCGGCGCGTTTGCTGCTAGATGTCTACCATTTGTTCAAAGGTGGGTCAAGTTTAGATACCCTCAAGTTGGTAGGTAAACCTGGCGTTGAACTATTTCACATCAACGATTACCCCACTAATTTATCCAAAGAAACGATTGTCGATGCCGACCGTGTGTATCCTGGTGATGGAATTGCGCCCATTGGCCAAATTTTGAAGACCATCAAAAACCCAGAGCGGCCTATTGTGCTTTCGTTGGAAGTATTTAATAAGACTTATTATGCCCAAGATGCCCTTGAAGTTGCCAAAATGGGCTTGGCAAAAATCAATAAAGTAATCGCGGGGAGTTGATTTTCGTACAGAATCTAAACGCTTTGCACGATATTTGCGTTTAGAGTTCTAACGACTACCGATAATACCAGACCTGAATGCAATTTCTATTTCCGACTTTTTTGTGGAGCTTGCTGGCAGTGGGGATTCCAATTGCCATTCACTTGTTCAATTTTCGCCGTACCCGCCGTATTTATTTTTCCAATGTCTCGTTGTTGAAAAACGTCGAAATGGAAACTAGCTCCTTTCGGCGGCTGAAACAGTACTTGATATTGGCAACACGGGTACTTGCTATTGTGGCGTTGGTGCTGGCGTTTGCCCAGCCCTATCTTCCAAGTGAAAACAAAGCAGGGACCAATGCTCAGAGTGTAACGAGCGCTTATTTGGACAATTCGTTTTCGATGCAAAATGAAGATAATAACCAGCGTTTTTTAGACATTGCTACAGGAAAACTTGATCAATTGCTTACTCTTTTTAGAAACGCCACTCGTTTACAATTGATTACCAATGATTTTGATGTGCAAGAACAACAACTCACAACCACTGACCGTATTAAAGACCGCTTAACTACGCTTAAACTTTCGCATACGCCCAGATCGTTGCCAAGTATTTACAAACGTCAGGTGAATTTGATGTCGAGGTACGCTGGAAGTGGGACAAATCAACTTTTTTGGTTTTCTGATTTTCAAAAAAGTACTGTTGGAGATTTGTCAAATCTTAAAATTGACTCTACCAATCGGTTGTTTATTGTGCCTGTGCAAGCAGTGGCTAACCAAAATGTATATGTCGATTCGGTGTGGTTAAATACCCCTTTTGTGCGGGAGTTTCAAAACAATATTTTGTACGTTCGAGTGAGCAATTCGGGCAATGAAGATGTACAAAACATGGTAGTCAAATTGTTTTTGGACGATGTTCAGGTGTCTACTGCTCCCGTCAACTTGGCTCCCAAAGGGTCAGCTACGGCTTCTTTCAATTTTAATGTTCGAGGTAAGGGCTTCAAAAGAGGCCGAATTGTTTTCGATGATTTGCCAATTACGTTTGACAACGAATACTTTTTTGTGCTAAATGCTTCGCCTGTCATTCGAGTACTACATTTGTATGGACAAGCCAATCCCAATCGCTCCGTAGAAAACGTTTTTGCCAACGATAGTTTATTTGCATTAAAAAGCATCAACGCTAATAATGCGGACATTGGGTTGTTGAAACAAACCGATTTGGTGGTACTAGAAAGCGCAGAACGTGTCGAAGGAGCCATGCGTTCAGAACTCGAAAATTTTGTCCGTAAAGGTGGTAGTCTTTTCGTTATTCCGCCTTCGAATCCTGATATGGCTTCCTATGGTGGTTTTATGACGGCAATGGGCGTAAATTCTTTCACTGAAAGAACCTCCAACGAACCCATCCCGTTAACGAATCCAGAACGGAGAAGTTCGTTTTTTAGCGATGTTTTTGAGCAATCTATTCGACAAGAAAATTTAGAATTACCCGTTTCGAAGCCTGTTTGGCAATGGCAAGCGGATGGGGCTAAATTGTTGAGCCTTCGCAGTGGCGATGTATTTTTGAGTCAGTCAGCGATGCAACGGGGTAAGGTGTATGTATTGGCAAATCCACTCACGGAAACATTTGGGAACTTTGCTCAAAACGCACTTTTTGTGCCAGTTATGTACAAAATAGCTGCTCAAAGCGTCAGAGAACAGCGTACTGCCTATTCGTTTGACGAAAATACTATTTCGTTGACAGTACCTGGTTTGCCACAAAACACCATTTTTAAGCTCAAAAAAGGTAAAATAGAGCTGATTCCAGTTCAACGCTTAAACGGTAACCAATTGACGCTCGAATTACCGAAAAGCAACCAATTGACGACCGAACAAGACATGGGGTCGGGGTACTACGAGTTACAAAAAGACGGACAAACTGTTCAGTTGTTGGCTTTGAACCACGATAACTTAGAATCGCAATTAGACTATTATACCCCCGACGAACTTCGGAAATTATTTTCCAACCAGCCCAATGTACAGGTATTTGACCATGTGGCGGATGGTGATTTTGTGAAGGAATTTCAAAAACAAAATATTGGTGTCAGCCTTTGGAAGTATTTCTTGTGGGCGGCGTTAGTGTTTTTGCTTTTAGAAATCTTAGTTATTCGCCTAATAAAATAACTAGCCTTCTGTACCTCTGGTTTTGAGAAACCAGAGGTACAGAAGGCTAGTTTCTCAAAACCTTGCTCGAGCACGAAACGCAAGTTTTTTTTGACCAAGTGCGAAACAAAATTTCCCTATTTTGTCAAATTAACGTTTAGCTCAGATTTTTAATAACTTCCATCAAACGATTTCTATTGGTAAATATTAAAAAGCCTAACTCATGATTTTACCCAATGAATTATCGTACAAACCTTTGGCTTCTGAAGTCGAGATAACGGCTTGTTTATCAACCACAAAACCTTCTTTTGTTACTTTACCAAGCAGCGCGTGCGTGATTTTAAGGTCGGCCCCAAGTACCTTCTGAAACTCTTCTTGCTTATTAGGGCTTACACTCACCAAAACGCGGCTTTGAGCTTCACCAAACAAGAACGCATCGGCACGGTAGGGACTTTGAGTGGCTACTTCAAACCCAAGTCCGCGAGGTAAGGCAGATTCGGCTAGAGCCACCATCAATCCACCGTCCGAAACATCGTGGACTGACTCTACCAACTGCTTAGAAATCAGCTGTGCAACAGCTTGTTGCAATTCAAATTCTTCGTCGAGATCGAAGGCAGGAGCAGGAGATGCTTTTACGCCATGGTACGAGTACAAGTACTCTGATGATGCGATGTCGTTTTTAGGTTGACCAACCAAGAAAATCAAATCACCTTCGTTTTTGAAGTCGAGTGTCATTTGGTTTTCAGGTTTTTCCATCAAACCAATCATTCCAATCGTAGGTGTTGGGAAAACAGGCCCGTCGTCTGACGATTGGTTGTAGAAACTCACGTTTCCACCCGTAACAGGCGTGCTAAATTTACGACACGCTTCGCCCATTCCTTTTACGGCGTGTACAAATTGCCAGTAAACCTCAGGTACATACGGGTTACCGAAGTTGAGGTTGTTCGTAATCGCCAATGGTACTGCTCCTGTACATACAAGGTTACGAGCCGCTTCCGAAACCGCAATTTGTGCTCCTACAAATGGGTCAGCATTGACATAGCGAGCGTTACAGTCGACCGTCATGGCGATGCCTTTTTCGTAATTTGGGCGTTCTACGTCACGGATACGAACCACTGCCGAATCGGACGGGCGGTTGGTCGAACGGTTAGCAGTACCCACCATTGAGTCGTATTGCTCATATACCCACTTTTTAGAAGCGATGTTTGGATGTGAAAGAAGGTGACGAGTTACAGCTGCGATTTCGGCTGCTGAATTTACGTCAGCTACCGAATTAATATCAAATTTCTTAAACTCTTGGAAGTAAGCAGGCTCGCGGTATTCGCGGTGGTTTTGCGGAGCACCTCCTCCCAATACAAGGTCGTGGGCAGGAACGTCCGCAATCAATTCACCGTGTTGGAAGAAATGCAAACGTCCACCTTCAACCACTTCACCGATTTGAGCACAGTGCAAATCCCATTTATCAAAAATACCTTTAATAACATCCTCTTTGCCTTTCTCAACTACCACCAACATACGTTCTTGTGATTCAGAAAGCAAAATTTCCCATCCTTTCATATTAGCTTGGCGGGTGGGAACCTTATCGAGGTCGATAATCATCCCGTGTTCGCCTTTAGCGCTCATTTCAGAGGTTGAGCAGATAATTCCAGCTGCACCCATGTCTTGAATACCTATTACATAACCAGTACGAATGATTTCAAGCGAGGCTTCCAAAAGCAATTTTTCCATGAAAGGGTCACCTACTTGAACGGCAGGCAACTTTTCGGTTGACTTTTCTGAAATATCTTCCGAAGCAAAACTTGCCCCACCGATACCGTCTTTGCCCGTTGCCGAACCTACGATAAATACGGGATTTCCTACGCCATAACTAATAGCACGAGCCACTTCACCTGCTTTTACAATTCCTGCTGAAAACGCATTGACAAGTGGGTTGGTGTTATAACATTCGTCAAAGAAAACTTCACCACCTACGGTTGGGATACCGAAAGCGTTGCCGTAATCGCCGATTCCTTTCACGACACCCTTCACGAGCCATTTTGTTTTGGCTAAATCAGGATTACCGAAGCGGAGAGAGTTTAATTGAGCAATAGGGCGTGCGCCCATCGTAAAAATATCGCGGTTGATACCGCCTACCCCTGTCGCAGCTCCTTGATAAGGTTCCAATGCTGAAGGGTGATTGTGAGATTCAATTTTAAAGCTACAAGCCAACCCGTCTCCAATGTCAACAAGACCTGCGTTTTCTTCGCCTGCTTTGGCGAGCATACGGTCTGAGTCACGGGGAAGTGTTTTTAGCCAAACAATCGAGTTTTTGTAAGAGCAGTGCTCCGACCACATTACCGAGAAAATGCTCAACTCAGTGAAGTTGGGTGTACGGCCTAGTATTTGTTTAATCTGTTCAAATTCTTCAGGAAGAATACCTAGTTTTTTGGCGGTTTCGACGGTTGGTAGTTGTTCTACGTGTTCCACGAGCGGAGGAGTTGGGGGATTGGTGAATTGTGTACTAAAGTTGCAAAGTTAGCTTTGACAGCCACTATTTTCTAACTTTATCTTATATTTTCTTTCCTTCTAGTGTTTCTAAGCAACTTTTGCTAAAGCCGTTAAGGACTTTTTCTAAGGGCTAGTCCTACCTAATTTTCGGGAAATACTTATCTAAACTTCTCAGATTACCCAGTCCTAATAAGTCGAAATAATGGAGAAAAGTGAGTTGATTGAAAAAAATTAAAAACAGAACGACATTTTGAATCTTGAATTGATGAATTTCCAATAAAACGAATGTTTTTTTGAAAATTATTTTACATTTTGGTGTATAATTAAAAAAATACGAAAGATAGGCGAAGTGTATTATGAAATTGTAAAATTCCAAGAATATTTGATATATTCTTAATAAGTTAAAAAAACAGTTACAATATTTGGCAAAAAGGTTGTTGTACCAAATAAATTTTTGTGTAACTTGCGTGAGATTAAAGTTCCGTAGTATTACTTAAGCAATGAAGTGAGGACTCGGAAGACAACCAACCCCCAATATACAACAAAACCATGTTAGAATCTGCCCAACAGGGGTTATATCGCCCCGAGTTTGAACATGACGCATGCGGTATTGGTTTCCGCGCCAACATGAAGGGTCGCAAGTCACACCAGATGGTAGCTGATGCGATTACGATGCTCGAACGTATGGATCACCGCGGTGCTTGCGGTTGCGACCCCAATACGGGTGACGGTGCTGGAATCCTCATTCAAATCCCTCATGAGTTTTTTGTTGAAGAGTGTGCCAAACTAGCTATCACGCTCCCTGCTGCGGGTGAGTATGGTGTTGGTATGATTTTCTTCCCTAAAGATGAAAAACTGCGTTCGGAATGCCGTGATATTCTTAACCGTAAAATCAAAAAGCTAGGGATGGAATTGCTTGGCTATCGTCGAGTGCCCACTCTCAATGATATTTTAGGAGAAGGGTCGTTGTCGGTAGAGCCGCAAGTAGAACAATTATTTCTCAAACGTCCTGATTCTGTTACGGACGAACTCGGATTTGAGCGTAAGTTGTTCGTATTACGTCAATATGCAACACATATTATTTATGATACGGTAGTTGGTTCTAAAGCACATTTTTATTTTTCGTCGCTTTCGTGCCGTACTATTTCTTATAAAGGACAGTTAACAACAGGCCAACTTAAGTACTATTTCCCTGATTTGCACAGCGAATCGGTAGTTTCGGCTTTTGCTATCATTCACTCACGTTTTTCTACGAATACTTTTCCTTCTTGGAAACTAGCACAACCTTTCCGATACGTGGCACACAACGGTGAAATTAACACTGTTCGTGGCAACGTCAATTGGATTCGTGCTGGCGAGAAATCATTCTGGTCAGAACATTTCTCCAAAGAAGAAATGGATATGTTATTGCCTATCTGTGACCTTACAAACTCAGATACAGCCAACTTAGACAATGCCATCGAGCTTCTTTATTTGTCGGGGCGCTCGTTACCACACGTAATGATGATGGTAGTACCAGAAGCTTGGGACGGTAATGAAGCTATGGATCCTGAACGTAAGGCATTCTACGAATACCACGCGGCTATTCAAGAACCGTGGGATGGTCCAGCGTCGATTTCATTTACAGATGGTAAAATTATTGGTGCTACCCTCGACCGCAACGGTTTGCGTCCGTCTCGTTATTGGGTATTAGACGATGATACCATTATTATGGCCTCTGAAGCAGGGGTACTCGACATTGAACCAGAGCGGGTGGTAACAAAGGGCCGCCTGCAATCAGGTAAAATGTTTGTGGTGGATATGGAGCAAGGTCGCATTATTCCTGATGAAGAATTAAAAGCTGATATTTGCTCACGTCAGCCCTACCAACAATGGTTGGACGAAAATAAAATCAAAATCTCTGACCTCGAACCATCACAACGCCCCTTTGCACCGTATGACGATAAACTTTTACTAAAACGTCAAATGGCGTTTGGCTTCACTTCCGAAGACTTACGCATGGTGATTGGGCCAATGGCCGAAACAGGCTATGAAGCAATTGGTTCGATGGGTGTGGATGTACCTTTGGCAGTTTTGTCAGACCAAAGTCAGCACTTATCAAACTACTTTAAACAGCTTTTTGCCCAAGTAACTAACCCTCCGATTGACTCTATTCGTGAGCGTTCGATTATGTCGTTGATTTCTTTCGTGGGTTCTACTGAAAACCTATTGACAGAATCTCCGCAACATTGCCGCCAAATTGAGCTTGACCAACCTGTATTGACCATCGAAGAGTTTGATAAACTTCGTTGGGTAGATAAAGCGCACTTCCAAGCAAAAACCATCAACACCTATTTTCGTGCCGACCAAGGTGGAAAGGGGTTAGCTCGTGCTTTGGAACGTATTTGTACGTATGCTGAAGATGCCATTGAAGATGGTTTTGAAATCATCATTCTTTCTGACCGCGCCATTGACTCTGACCACGCGCCAATTCCGTCGCTGTTGGCTATGTCAACGGTTCATCATTACTTGATTCGTAAGGGCTTACGTGGGAAAGTAGGTATTCTTGTAGAAGCAGGCGATGTGTTTGAAACCCATCACGTAGCTACATTGATTGGATACGGTGCCGCAGGAGTTTGTCCGTATATGGCTTTCCAGACCATTGCGTATATGAATCGTCAAGGATTGATTAATGGAACGTTTGAAAATGACAAACTATACGCTAATTATATCAAAGCGATTAACAAAGAATTGCTCAAAATCTTCTCTAAAATGGGTATTTCGACGCTTCAGTCGTACCAAGGAGCACAAATTTTTGAGTGTTTGGGATTGAACAAAGAAGTGATTGATAAATATTTCACAGGAACTATTTCTCGCATTGGCGGGATGGGTATCGATGAAATCGCCCGTGAAGTATTGGTACGCCATAAAGTAGCGTATCCAGAGGTTTCAACCGTAAATCCTCACTTAGAAGTAGGTGGGTTCTACCAATGGAAACAACGCGGTGAAGCCCACATATTTAACCCACAAACGATTCACCTTTTGCAACAATCAACCCGCAAAGGGGGAGAAGAAGGGTACCAAATTTTCAAAAAATTCTCTAAATTAATTGATGACCAAACCCAGAAAGCACTTACTCTTCGTGGTTTGATGCGCTTCAAAAAGGGGAAAGCCATTTCAATTGATGAAGTAGAACCCGTTGAAAGCATTTTCAAGCGTTTCGCAACAGGTGCTATGTCGTTTGGTTCAATTTCGTGGGAAGCACACACAACCCTTGCCATTGCGATGAACCGCATTGGTGGAAAATCAAATTCGGGTGAAGGAGGGGAAGATGAGCTTCGTTACAAACCGTTGCCTAACGGAGATTTGATGTCTTCGGCCATCAAACAAGTAGCTTCGGGACGTTTCGGGGTGACTAGCCACTACTTAACCAATGCCCAAGAGCTTCAAATTAAAATGGCTCAGGGGGCAAAACCAGGAGAAGGAGGGCAATTACCAGGCCATAAAGTGGATGATTGGATTGGACGTACGCGCCACTCTACTCCAGGAGTAGGGTTGATTTCGCCACCACCTCACCACGATATTTACTCGATTGAAGATTTGGCGCAGTTGATTTACGACTTGAAAAACGCCAACCGCGCTGCACGTATTAGCGTAAAACTGGTATCTGAAGCAGGGGTAGGAACCGTTGCGACGGGGGTAGCCAAAGCACACGCTGACCATATCTTGATTGCAGGCCACGACGGGGGGACAGGTGCATCTCCGTTGAGCTCAATTCGCCACGCAGGGCTTCCTTGGGAGCTTGGATTAGCAGAAACGCACCAAACATTGGTGAAAAATAAACTTCGCGGTCGAGTAACTGTTCAGGCCGATGGCCAAATGCGCACAGGTCGTGACTTAGCCATTGCTGCCTTGTTAGGTGCTGAAGAATTTGGGGTAGCAACGGCTGCACTTGTAGCAACAGGTTGTATCATGATGCGTAAGTGTCACTTAAATACGTGCCCTGTTGGGGTAGCCACGCAACGTAAAGAACTTCGTGCGTTGTTCTCAGGTAAACCCGAACACGTCGTGAACATGTTTACGTACATGGCGCAAGAGCTTCGCGAAATTATGGCACAATTGGGCTTCCGTACTATCAACGAAATGGTAGGACAGGCCCAGTACCTCGAAATGCGTGATGATATTAAACACTGGAAATACAAAGCGTTGAATTTCAATGCCATTTTGTTCAAAGAGCCGGTGAGCTTGGATGTGGCTCAATTCAAACAAGAAGAGCAAGACCACGGAATTGCGGAGGTAATTGACTGGCAGTTGATTGACGCCGCGAAACCAGCACTCGAAAAAGGAGAGGAAGTTTATGGAGAATACCCAATTAATAACCTCAACCGCTCGGTAGGGAATATGCTTTCAAACGAAATTTCGAAAGCATATGGTGGCCAAGGATTACCAAACGGAACCATCCACTTCAAGTTTAGAGGTACAGCTGGACAAAGTTTTGGCGCATTTAACACTACTGGTGTTCGCTTAGAATTGGAAGGCGATGCCAACGACTACTTCGGAAAAGGTCTTTGTGGTGCTGAATTGGTCGTTTATCCTGACCGTGATGCAACGTTTAAGCCTGAAGAAAACATCATCATTGGTAACGTAGCTTTCTACGGTGCTACTGCGGGTGAAGCCTACATCCGTGGAACTGCGGGTGAGCGTTTCTGTGTTCGTAACTCTGGCGCTAAAGTAGTTGTAGAAGGAGTAGGTGACCACGGTCTTGAATACATGACAGGAGGGGTTGCCATCATCCTTGGAGAGGTTGGACGGAACTTTGCCGCTGGTATGTCGGGAGGAGTTGCCTATGTATGGGACAAAAACAATGATTTTGCCCCGAAAGTAAACCCAGAAATGGTAAGCCTTGAGTCATTGTCGGAAGAAGACAAGACCATTGTGAAAGGTTTTATTGAGAAACATTTCCAATATACCACCAGCAATGTGGCTTTTATGATGACCCAAGACTGGGATAAATACTTGAGTCAGTTTGTGAAAGTATTGCCTAACGACTTCAAAAAAGCGTTGGCAAGCCGCGGTATTAGCCTTTCACAACAGATTGCTGACAAAAACGTCGTCTACCAAGACATCGTTGTTGATGTAGCCCAATAATTAGCCCATCCCTTAATATTCGGCCTTGCAGGCAGGAAATCTGCCTGTAAGGTTCTGAAAAACAAAGTAAAGAAGCTAAGAAAAGCACATCTGGATTCATTTCTCAATCGCTCATTTAATCTTTTATTCAGTACTAAAATGGGAAAACCCACTGGATTTATCGAATATGGCCGTGAGTTGCCAACCAAACGCAGTGTTGAAGAACGCCGCTTAGACTATAAAGAAATTGAACCAATAGGAAGCCAAGAAGATGCCAAAAAACAAGCCGCACGTTGCATGGACTGCGGAATCCCTTTTTGCCATAATGGCTGTCCGCTAGGAAACATTATCCCTGAATTCAATGACGCTGTCTACGAAGAAAACTGGGAATATGCTTACCAAATCCTAACAAGTACCAACAACTTCCCTGAATTTACAGGACGTATTTGCCCAGCTCCCTGTGAAGCATCGTGTGTACTTGGTATCAATAAGCCGCCTGTTGCCATTGAGTACGTGGAGAAGTCAATTATCGAGACGGCCTATGCAAAAGGGTACGTTAAACCACGTGTTCCAGCAAAACGTACAGGTAAAAAAGTGGCCGTTATCGGCTCTGGTCCTGCGGGATTGGCAGCGGCAGCGCAGCTTAACTATGCAGGGCATTGGGTAACGGTATTTGAACGTGCCGACCAAGTGGGTGGTTTGCTCCGCTACGGTATTCCTGACTTTAAGTTAGAGAAAACCGTTGTTGCTCGCCGTGCTGAGGTAATGACTCAAGAAGGCGTTGAGTTTAAAACCAACGTGAATATTGGGGTTGATATCAAAGCCGATGAAATCTTACGTGATTTTGATGCGATTGTGTTAGCGATTGGTTCAACAGAGCCACGCGAAATTCGTATTCCAGGATGGGATAAATACATTGGTAAAGGAGTACATCCTGCCATGGAGTTTTTGAGTCAGCAAAACAAGCGAGTGTCTAACAATGAGCGCATTGTTGACCATCGTGGTGATAAATACACCAATGGCGAAATCTTAGCTACCGGCAAACATGTAGTAGTAATTGGTGGGGGAGATACAGGTTCTGATTGTGTTGGAACATCAAACCGTCACAAAGCGGCTACCGTTACACAAGTTGAAGTAATGCCAGCACCAAAATACGACGATAAATTGCAACCTTTCTACAAGGTTCGTGATGAGAAAACACCTTGGCCAATGTGGCCCATCACTAAGCGGACATCTACTTCGCACGAAGAAGGTTGTGAGCGTTTTTGGGCCATTGCTGTGCAGGAGTTTATTGGTGATGGTGAAAAACTAACAGGTTTACGCATCGCTGATATTACGGGCGAGCGTACATTGGAAGATGGCCGTAAGGCTCCAGTTACCGAAAATGAGCGCGTAGTTAATTGCGATTTGGCCTTGATTGCGGCGGGTTTTGTTCATCCACAACAATACCTCCTTGAGCAGTTTGGCATTGAGACAGATTTACGCAAAAACATCAAAGCTTCGGAAAACAATTACGCCACTTCGATTGATAAAGTCTTTGCCGCAGGTGACTGCCGCCGTGGACAGTCGTTGGTGGTATGGGCGATTTCAGAAGGCCGTGAAGCTGCTCGCAAAGTGGATGAATTCTTAATGGGTGAGTCGATGTTGGAGGCCAAAGAAGTAGGTATGTTTAACCCTGCGTTCTCTCACGCTTAGTTTGAAATAAAAAAATCCTTATTGGGCTTAAAAATAGACTTCTTCTTGTTCTTTGAGGTGAAAGCCTCGTCGAATCAAGAAGAAGTCTATTTGTTGGATACTATCCCATAAAACGATTAAAGAGCCTGTATCATTCCTTTCTAACATTGAAAATGGGTTAGGCTTTCTTGGCGGTTATTACTAAAAACGAATCAAGATAGAGGGAAACTTTTTTACTTAGTCAAATACCTTTTCTTAAACGACAACGGATTTTCACCAGTCACCTTTTTAAAGATCCGGTTGAAGTATGACAAACTATCAAAGCCACAATCAAAGCAGGTTTCGGTCACGTTTTTATCCATCAAAAGTAGCTTTTGAGCTTGATTGATGCGGTAGTGGTTCAAAAATTCGGTAAAAGTCAGGCGTGTCATTTTTTTGAAATAACGACAAAAAGCAGGAACGCTCAAATGGCACAAACCCGCTACTTCCTCCATTTCTATTTTTCTATGGTAATGCTCGTCGATAAAACTGTACAGTCTTTTGAGGCGTTCTTGGTCTTTCTTAGTGTATTGATTTTCAACGGGAAACTCGTGCAAAAAAAGAATATCTTGTGCCTCGGCCAAGGTTTGAAGCAGCCGTAATACTTCCAAAAATTGGTCGAAGGGAGAAAGTTGCCCTAGGTTTTTCATCTGCTTCCAAACTTTCGCCTTTGTTGCCTCACCAAAAGCTAACCCGTGCCGTGCCTGTTGAAAAAGCTGGGCGATGGTTGCCAACTCAGGGGTAGACCCAAATGCCTCTCCTAAAAAGTCACTTTTGATATGCAGTACTACTTTTTCGTAGTCGGTCTTGATGCCGTAGTCAAAGTTGAGGTGTAGGATATTTGATCCAATAAAAACCAAATCGCTCCCCACAAACCGAGAAATGTGCTCTCCCACGTGCCTCATGCCACTTTCTGCCTTAATAAACACCAATTCTAATTCGGGATGGAAGTGCCAATAAAAGACATCGCTTAGTCGTGGATTTAATAATAATCGGAACGAGCTATTGGAATCAGGAACAAAGGTTTCAAAAATAACTTTCATATCAAAATTCACTTTTATTTACTTTAATGTATAATAGTCGACTACAATAATATCAATATAGTTCAAATAAATGCAATTATTGGTAAAGATTTCTGCAGGAAACTTTGGCTATCTTTGTATCATTATTTCAATCAAAAATAAAACTATCTATGGAACTTCAAGCACAAACCATGGCCCCTGTAAAGATGGCTAATACCAACCACGAAGACATTCCTGGCAACCCTTCTACGGCCACTAGTAGTCATTTGATGCTAAACGACCGCTCTAATGGGCAACCTTTGCGGGTGTTGAGTGAGGAAGATTGGCAGTTTTGGAAGCATAACGGTTACATAGTCATCAAAAACGCTGTCCCCCGCGAGCAAGCCCTTAAAACCGCCGAATTTTTGTGGGAATTTGAGGAAAAAGACCCCATGAACCCTAAAACTTGGTACACCCCCCCTCGTGCGGAAATGAAGATGAAGGAATTAACGGGAACAGGAATGGTAGAGGTGTATAACAACCAACACCTTTGGAACAACCGTCAAATGCAACGGGTGTACGATGCGTTTGTGGACATCTGGGGAACAGAAAAGTTGTGGGTGACTATTGACCGCGCCAACTTAAACTTTCCGATTCGCCCGGGTTTTGAATATAAAGGGTTTATTCACTGGGATTATGACCCCGAAACTAAACCCCAAAACGTGCAAGGCGTACTGGCACTTGCCGACCAAACCGACGAAAACATGGGTGGTTTTCAGTGCATTCCTGAACTGTACCGTACGTACGATACATGGAAATTGAGCCAACCCGCCGACCGAAATCGTTTTCAACCCGACACCACTGGTTTTGAAGAACATCTTGTAAAAGTAAAAATGGAAGCGGGCGATTTATTGATTTTCAACAGCACGCAGCCGCACGGCATCCGCCCCAATTTGTCAGGAAATAAGGTTCGTATAGCACAATACATCTCCATGATGCCCGCTGAAGAGGACAACAACGCTATGCGTGAGTGGCGCGTTAATTCGTGGAGAAATCGCATTGCGCCCGAAGGATATGCGTTTCCAGGCGATCCTCGCAAGTGGGAACAAACCAAGTACGGCGTGGCCGAATTGAACGACCTTGGCAAAAAGCTGCTAGGGCTTGAAAAATGGTAAGGAAGTGCTTTTTATGCGAATATTGGGTTGTACTGTATTAGCCACTACTACCTCTGCCTAACTCAACGCCTCATCAGTTTTAAGCCTATCCTACCAAAACTCGCAGGCAAGGCTATATTTACCGATAAAGCTTACTGTGATACGGAACTCAATCAGCAAATTCTCCATCAGTATGATGCTTCACCCAAGTCAAGCTGGTAAAAGGACAAAGTCAAACCTAAACGCAGTTTAAAAAAGCCGCTGATGACCTGTTTTCAACGGCTTTTTCTAGAGTTAGACAGCCTATTGAGTCGTTATTCAATTGGATAAACGATAAAAAAGGTTTGCAAATCTTTTTTACTATATGTTCTAACCCAATATTCGCATTATTTGTATTTAGTGGTTGTTTGACATATTTTGCAAGTCTATGTCATAAATAAACACCAATGAATGTAATCGTCGTTAGAGCCTTAAATGGAGAACTTACAGATACCTTTAAACAAAATGGATTCGCTGCTATTGGTTGGATTGAAGAACCTATTGAAAATTTTAATGATTGGGAGACCATAGAGCGACAGTACAGGCAAGATTTTCCTGATGGAAGCCCTGTGAAAGTAGGTGTAAATGTTGGGCAGATTTATCGTTTTTTGAATGAAATTAAGGTGGGGACAATCGTTGTAACTCCCTATCGTGACGGAACTTTATTAATTGGTCAGGCTACAAGTGAAGCATACTATCAAAAAGATACTATTTGTCGTTTCTATTGCAGAGTAAATGTTGCTTGGAAAAATGAACGTTACGACCGTCGCCTTCTCAGTATTCCCACACAAAATACTATCCGAAGCTCACTCACTATTTTTAGAGTACCAGCCATCCATGAGATTGCAAATTTGGCTCGTATTCCTTTGCCTGACAGTATTCTGCCCACTACTTCTTTGTCTGTTCAGCAAAATAACTATATAGAGGTTATCAAAGCACAACTACTTAGTTTAGACCCCACAGAGTTTGAAATATTTGTTAATTGCATCATGCAGTCACTTGGCTTTGAGTCCACACAGGAGCATGGAAACGTTGGTGATGGCGGAACTGATGTAGAAGGGATTCTAAATGTGTTAGGCTTTGCTTCCATTAAGTTGCAAATTCAGGTAAAACGCTACGAAAGCAACGCTATCAGTGAGCGCGAAATCCGTAATTTCAGGGGAAGTTTGAAAAATGGCTACCAAGGTACATTTATTACACTTTCATCATTTAGTAGAAAAGCAGTTGAAAGTGCTTCAAGTCCTAACTTTCAACCTATTAACTTGATAGATGGTAAACAATTAATAGAAGTATTTATTGAACAATTTGATAAGGTCATGCAACTTATTGAAGACAACGAATCATATCGTTCTTTACTTGATAAGTTGCGGTTTAAGAAAATAATTATTCCTCAGTAAACTCAACAATCGTTCAAACAGTCATGGCTTTTAATGAAAATACTCGCGTCAAGATTCCTGCAATTCTTCACCTCTGTCGTTTGGGGTACAGTTTTTTGGAGTGGTCCAGTTGAGGCGGACACTTGAAATGTGTAACTTTACAAAGTTATGTCTAATCAAACACAAAGTAAACGGGGTCGTAAGTATGACCGCATGGGCGGCCCCGCAAAATTTCAAGCACCAAGTATTACTGAAGGTACAAGGTGGTCAGAGCATTCCATCGGTAGCTCAGGAACTCGGTATTAGTGAAGGCATTATCTATCAATGGAAAGAGAAGATGGGTAATCCAGTCAACAATCGTGTATCCAAATCAGGTATGGGTATCAGATATAACATACATACCACTCAAAGACGGAAAATGGGCTTATTTAGCAGCATGGATGGATTTGTACACGCGTAGGATTGTAGGATGGCACTTGGATATAAATATGACACAGGAACTGGTAATAATAGCACTGAAAAATGTAATAAACCGTCATAGACCGCCCGCTGAGCTTATTCTCCATTCTGACAGAGGTGGCCAATATTTTGGGTTAAAATTCAAACAGCTTGTTGATAAACATCTTTTTAGACAAAGTATGGCAGGTAAAAAATCAGTTTATGAAAATGCTCATGCAGAATCAATCTGGGCAACAATTAAACGTGAAATGTTAGAAAAAGGGGGTTTTGATAGCTTGCAAGATGCTAAAACAGTTTATAATCGTAAGCGAAAGCACTCATCTTTGGGCTACCAAAGTCCAGAAAAATTTGAATAAATCTTTAATCAAAATCAATTTTTAAATTTGCAAAGTAAAGCGTCCGCCGTTTGAGGACCACCCCAATCTACTCAAACAGTAGATTGCATTTGATTATTGAATCTAAGTTTTATATAAAAGCTTCCATTTCTTCTTTGGTAGGAATAGAGACAGCCCCTCCAGCACGAGTAACACAAATCGCCGATGCGCTTGTAGCCCGTTGAAGGCAAGTGTCTACCGTGTGACCCTCCGCCCATGAAGCTAAAAAAAAGCCAATAAAAGTATCCCCTGCGGCGGTTGTATCTACTGCCTTCACTTTCTTTGCCTCTACTGAAAAATAGCCAGATTGATGACTGAAAATAGCCCCTTTTTCCCCCAATGTTAGAAGTATTGAGGCATTTGGGTATCGTTGAGCCATACTAGTTAAAATATCTTCGGGAAAACTTTTTTGAGTTAATTCTTCTCCTTCTACTTCATTGATGATAAACACATCAATTTTATCAAGTGGCAAATCAAGTACACTAGGAGTCATGGGGGCGGGATTAAAGAAAATTTTTAACCCTTTGGCAGAAGCCTGATGTATAAGCTCGGCTAGGCCATTGATTTCATTTTGAATTAGCAAGATATCATTCGAGTCAAATGACTGAAGAGCGTCTTCAATTTGCTGTAAATGGATGGATTGATTGGCTCCCCCATGAATTATAATCGAATTTTGCCCATTAGGTTCTACCTGAATGATGGCATGGCCTGTTGGGCCCTCAATCTGATGCAGTAAATCAACATTTACTCGCCAGTTTTGAAGTTGATTTTTTATCCAAATGCCATCTGAGCCAATAGCCCCTGCGTGATAAACGTGAGCTCCTGCTTTGGCCAAACCCACACTTTGATTGCACCCTTTTCCTCCGATATAAACATTGTAAGAGCTACTCGCGATGGTTTCGGCTGGTTTTACAAAGTGAGGAACACCATATACGTAGTCGATGTTAATTGAACCAAAATTTAGAATTTTCATGAAGCTTAAATTAAGGGTTTTTTTGTATAAAAAATTGTTAGGGACAAATTTAATTTACGCAAGTATTGAGACATTAATACTTGAAAATATTTTGTATTTTTATTCTTACAGGAATGGGTAGCGATTGGAGTACACATAGATAAGCCCAACCAAGTCTGGTTTAGTGATATCACTTATATACCTTTGGCTAATGGACAATTTGTTTATATGGCCTTTTGGTAGGATTGATACAGTCGCCAAATGTTGGAGGAAAATAGGTGTAAAGTGCTCGTACTGAGTTTGAAAAAAAGTTTTATCAATCTATTTTTAACCAAAATTACAAGTAATGAGTACGTCTAAAGTGACATACCTCAAATAGCATTTAATATGAATTTTACCCTCGATACTATCCCTTTTGGCATTTTCTCGGTTAAAAATCGCCGTAAAAAAGTAGCAACTATTATTGGAAATCAGGTAATTGATTTGGCAGAATTAGCTCATTTGGGGTACTTCGATGGCTTTAAAATCCCCAAAAGGGTTTTCATAAACGACTATCTCAATGATTTCATTTCATTGGGTAAAGCGAAAACCAATGCCGTTCGGGCGCACCTACAAGAGCTTTTGAAACAGCCTACTCAGCTTCCAGAATCCATCTTTCATGCAGTAGAAGATTTGCAACTTCATTTACCCGTTAAAATTGGAGATTATACCGATTTTTATTCATCAGAGCAGCACGCTATCAACGTTGGAATGATGTTTCGTGACCCTGAAAAAGCCTTATTGCCTAATTGGAAACACCTCCCTGTCGCCTATCACGGGCGCGCTAGTTCGATTTTTGTTTCGGGTACTAATTTTCATCGTCCCAAAGGGCAACTTTGCACCGACGAAACTCAACCACCCATTTTTTCGCCTACTAAACGCCTCGACATCGAGCTTGAAATGGCCACGGTCATCGGCAAAGCCAATCCGATTGGACAGGCCATTGATGTGGACAAAGCCGAAGAGTATATATTTGGCTTTCAACTATTTAACGACTGGTCTGCGCGTGATATTCAGAAATGGGAGTATGTGCCTCTTGGACCTTTTTTGGCTAAAAACTTCTTTTCGTCCGTATCGCCTTGGGTCGTACCCATTGACGCTTTAGCTCCCTTCCAGGTGGCTGGTGAAGAGCAAACTCCTGCGGTGTTACCCTACCTTCAAGAAAAAAACAGGCACTTTTTTGACGTAAAATTGGAGGTAATGTTACAAACTGCTTCGGGTACTGAAATCAAACTATGTCATTCTAATTTTAAACATTTGTACTGGACAGTCGCCCAGCAAATTGCTCATCATACTGTGAATGGATGCAATTTAAACGTAGGCGATTTACTTGTCTCGGGTACGATTTCGGGGAAAGAACCCGATAGTTTTGGTTCTTTGTTGGAACTTACTTGGGGAGGTAAAAACCCGATTATGTTGCCCGACGGTACCGAGCGACGCTTTTTAGAAGATTTTGACACCATCATCATTCGAGGATATGCTGAAAAAGAGGGGGTTCGAGTGGATTTTGGAGAAGTAAGAAATACCATATTACCAACTAATTAAGTAATTGTGCAAAATTAACTGAGACTTATTTCTTTATAATAGATTGATATTCAGCTAATTTTGCTTTTACCTTATTTCTAATTTTGCACCATTACTTAGTTCAAAGCTGTATAAAAAGGGAGCTTTATTTGCCGCCCCTGTATACTGTTTATCATGTCTTTTAAGTATCCCCATACTCAAAATTTTACGCTGAAAAGCCCCTCGATGTAGTTTCTCTCCCAATATCGCTTCGTATACTCGCTGCAATTCATTCATCGTAAAAAGTGGATTGAGCAAATTCATCCCAACCAATCTTCTTTCTAAATTATCTCTTAAGTTTTGAAGTGCTTTTTTTACAATTTCACTGTGATCTAGCATTAATGGAGGTAGGTCATCCATACTATACCAATCACACGAATCTGACAATACATCGGGAGTTGGAACTACATCCTTGTAATTTATTAAAGCATAATAAGCTATCGAAATAAAACGGTCGAGCATCCACTCATAGTTCAGCGTCGAAAAGTTATTTGCTTCTAATATTGTTTTCATTACTTCTGGTTTGAATCTGGCTACGTCTCCAAAAGTGTAAAACTGTTCAAGATAAATATTGTCTAAGCCTGTCCGTTCTTTCAATCCTCTTCGCACTGCATCATTGAGGTTTTCATCCATTCGAACAAAGCCCCCAGGCAGGGCAAAAAGCCCCGTATTATGGTACTTCGTTATCAATATTTTAAGCTTGTCTCCCGAAAAACCAAAAATAACTGAGTCATAAGCAATGTGTCTTAAATAGCAGGTTTGTTCCACGAATTGTTTTATTTGTGTCAGATAGATAGCACTTTTTAAATAGAAATTTTTCGAAAATAAATAGGATTAATTTGTAAAAGCAACTATTATTGTCGCAATTTGAGACAATAAATAAAATAAATTAAAAATTATGAAGAAAATAGTCTATTTGTTGGGACTTTTCTTAACCTTCCAAATGACAACTGAAGCTCAAAACAATGCTTTCCCAGTACAAACTACGGTCGAAAACGGTGTCATTGAGGGTAATTACGATACAAAAACGGGAATTCAAACTTACTTTGGCGTACCATTTGCCAAACCTCCCGTTGGAGAATTGCGTTGGAAAGCGCCTCAACCTTTAAAAAATTGGAAAGGAATCAAAAGTACCAAGCAATTTGAGGCTCGTCCCATGCAGACCGTTGTCTTTGGCGACATGAATTCTCGTTCAAATGGAGTAAGCGAAGATTGTTTGTATCTGAATGTTTGGACTCCTGCCAAGCGAAACACTAAAGATTTGCCCGTATTGGTCTATTTCTACGGGGGTGGGAATGTTGCGGGTGATGCTTCAGAACCACGTTATGATGGCGAAAGTATGGCTAAAAAAGGAGTAGTGGTAGTCACCTGTAACTATCGTCTCAACATTTTTGGTTTTTTGGCACACCCAGAACTTTCTGCTGAAGCTCCCTACAAAGCATCGGGAAACTACGGAATGCTCGACCAAGCAGCGGCTCTTAAATGGGTACAAAAAAATATAGCAGCTTTTGGTGGTGATCCCAAAAAAGTAACCATTGCAGGCGAATCGGCGGGCTCAATTGGGGTAAGTTGCCAAATGGCTTCTCCTCTATCGAGAAACCTCATTGCAGGGGCTATTGGCGAAAGCGGGGCTGGCATTAACCCAACCATGGCTCCCGTCCCTTTGGCAGAAGGTGAAAAACAAGGAATAGAGTTTCTTCAAAAAGCTGGGATTAAGTCTATCAAGGAGTTACGAGCCATGTCGACTCGTGAAATCTATGAAATTTACAACGAATCTCGCCGTTTTGGCTTCCCAATTGTGATAGATAATTACTTCTTACCTAAGGCTTTGCCCCAACTATTTGCGGCAAAAGAACAAGCACAAATTCCTCTTTTAGTGGGGTGGAATTCGGCAGAAATACCTGGTCAAGCTTTTATGCAGGGACAACCTTATACTCACGAGAATTATGTTGCTAGGGTAAAAAAAGAATATCCTAATGATTATGAAGAAGTATTAAAGCTATACCCACACGGCTCAGAAAAAGAAATTGAACGCTCGGCAACGGCGCTTGCCGCCGATAGATTCATTTCTTACAGTACATGGAAATGGTTTGATTTACACCGTAACAATTCATCTCAACCCGTTTATCGTTATCTGTACAGCAAGCTTCGTCCCGAACTGGTCGACAAGTCGCTGGCATCAGGGCTTGCAGGTGGCACAGTACGTGCAGATGCCAATGCCCCAAAGCCTCCCAAAGCTGTTGGTGCACCTCATGCTTGTGAAATCGAATACGCCATGGGAAATCTACATCTTGTAAAAGATTACGCTTGGACTGCCGACGATTTTAAGGTATCTGACACCATGTTGAATTATTTTACCAATTTTGTCAAAACTGGAAATCCAAATGGAGGAAAACTCCCTGAATGGAAGGCAGCCAAAGCGGGCGAAAGCACGCCACCAGTGATGATTTTGGATGTTGAGTCACGAACAGAGAATGCCAAAGACGATGCTCGTTATTTGTTCTTGGATAAAGCATACAAAAACTAACCCCTGATACCCCGTGTCAGCGATGAAAGTCGCAGGTACTTTTTAATTCTTTTCGACGATTAGCTACTATTTAACATCTTACTGCCTATATTTTAAAAGCGAAATCGAAAAGTCACAAATATCATTTTACAGCATAAACTGAGCTTAACCGATGACAAAAAGACTTCTACTTGGATTCCTTTTTAATTTTCTTCTGGAAGCTACTGGAGCTTTTTCACAAACAACCATTTCAACAGAACATGGCAAAATTGAAGGTTATACAAAAGAGAATTTACGTATTTTCAAAGGGATTCCTTTTGCAGCTCCTCCAATTGGAGATTTACGATGGAAAGCTCCTCAAACTGTAAAAAATTGGGAGGGTGTCAAAAAGTGTACCGCATTTTCCGCAAGCCCCATTCAAAATACACCTCAGCCATTTTACTGCTGGACAGAAGAGTTTATTGCTAAACCTGAACCGTTAAACGAAGACTGTCTGTACCTAAATGTGTGGACTCCAGCCCAATCTTCTACCGAAAACCTACCTGTTATGGTCTGGATTTATGGCGGTGGTTTAAGCAGCGGTTCGGCCAATTGTGACATTTATGATGGCGAAGAAATAGCTAAAAAAGGCATTGTCTTTGTCAGTATCAACTACCGAGTAGGAGTACTGGGTTTTATGGCTCACCCCGAATTAAGCAAGGAATCGGGCTACAATGCTTCGGGTAATTATGGTTTTTTAGACCAGATTGCCGCACTCAAATGGGTTCAAAAAAACATTGCAAACTTTGGGGGTGCCCCCACCAACGTAACCATTGCGGGGCAGTCGGCAGGCGCTTTCAGTGTGAATGCCCTGATTGCGTCTGCGTTGACGAAAGGACTATTTCACAAGGCTATTCCTCAAAGTGGAGGATTGTTATCGAATCGTTTGAGTCAAAACTTGGCCGAATCTGAAAAACAAGGACTCAAATTTATGGAAAAAGCGGCGTGTGCTTCCATCAGTGATTTACGCAAAAAAACCGCCGATGAACTTCAAAAGCTGAGCAATGCACAAGACATTGGGCGATTTGGCGTCACAATGGACGGTTACGTTTTACCTACCAATATCTTGGAACATTTTAAGAACGAAAAGCACAACCAAGTACCTATCCTGACGGGCTGGGTAACGGGGGATGGCAGTTTCTTGGGGGAAACGAAAATGAGCGTCGAAGAGTATATAAAGGAAGCTCAAGATAAATATGGAACAAAGGCCGCCGATTACCTGAGCATTTTTCCTGCAACCACCAACGAGGAGGTTAGGGTGATGAAACAAAAACAAACGCTTCTTAGCTTTGCAGGAATGCCGTCGCATTTGTTGGCAACTTACACCAACAAACCTTCCTATTTATATCAGTTTAGCCACATCCCCCCCGACAAGCCCAACTTTCCCAATTACGGCGCATTCCATACCTCCGAAGTGCCTTACGCTTTGCACACACTTCATACGTGGAACCGCCCTTGGAAAAGTGTCGATAAGGACATAGAAAACTATATGTCTTCGTACTGGGTCAACTTTGCCAAAACTGGTAATCCAAACGGGCAAGGACTACCTGAATGGAAGTTATATAATAAAACGACTGGGAATATTCTTGTCATTGACGACAAACCCTATTCGCAATTAGGTCTTTTCAAACGTGAATTTGATTTTTTTGAAAATAACTAATCAACCTATATCCAAAATTCAACCATTTAAACACCTATCAAACCATAGTTTTACTGATGAAAAAACAGTTCTTTTATTGCACTGTAGCCCTTGCACTCACCTTGAGTAGTTCATTTGCCCAAGTTCAAACGGGTGAGAATGTTGCAGTAACCAACACCGACGCGGGCAAAGTTAGAGGCTACATTCACAACAATATTTTTACGTATAAAGGTATACCGTATGCCGAGGCTAAACGTTTTGAAGCCCCCCAAAAACCAAAACCGTGGAGCAATGTTCGTAGTTCGATGACTTACGGCCCTGTTGCCCCTCTCATCGACCCTACCACCTCGGTGATGGATGAGAGCGAATTTGTTTTTAACCATAATTGGGGCTATACGAGTGAAGATTGTATGCGTCTAAACGTTTGGTCGCCAGGAATCAACGACGGCAAAAAACGTCCTGTGTTGTTTTGGATTCATGGTGGTGGTTTTACGGCGGGTTCATCACAAGAATTGCCTTCTTACGATGGCGAAAATTTGGCTAAAAAGGGGGATGTTGTGGTGGTTTCTATCAACCATCGCCTAAATATTTTAGGTTATTTGGACTTGTCAGCTTACGGTGATAAATACAAACAATCGGCTAATTTGAGCGTATTGGACATGAAAGCTGCCTTAGAATGGGTGAAGGCAAACATTTCAAATTTTGGTGGTGACCCCAACAACGTAACTATCTTTGGACAATCGGGTGG
>JALQYJ010000041.1 GCA_023254175.1 Runella sp.
TTTGTCGGTAGTAAGAATGCAAAAAAACGTACCAGTTGATCGCGCTGATATGCAAGTCGTTACTCCAGGTTCAGGGTTGGAATGGTCGCCTGTTTTGACTGGCGATGGCGCAGCAATTGCGTTTATTGGTGCCACTCCCCATCGCCCCCCCATGCCCCACGTACTTGCTGTCTCTCCCTCAGCCACTCCTCAGCTCCTCGCAGCCGACAGGCTTCCAGCCCAATACCCTGCATCGGCGTTGGTTACGCCCAAACAAGTTATGTTCAAAACACCTGATGGCTTTACCGTTCATGCACAACTTTTTGAAAAAGTAGGAGGCCCATCCAAAAAACCAGCGATTGTGTACATCCACGGCGGACCACCTCGCCAAATGCTCCTTGGCTGGCACTATTCCGATTACTATGCCAATGCCTACGCCATGAATCAGTACTTGGCAAGTTTGGGATTTGTAGTTCTTTCGGTCAATTACCGCTTGGGCATTGGGTACGGATTTGAGTTTCATAACCCCAAAAACGGTGGTAGCTTTGGTGCTTCAGAATACACCGACATCAAGACCGCAGGTGAATGGCTCGCCAAACAAAGCCAAGTCGATTCTAAGCGAATCGGGGTCTATGGTGGCTCGTACGGTGGGTTTCTGACGGCAATGGCTTTAAGCAAAGATTCGCAGCTTTTTGCCGCAGGAGTTGATATTCACGGGGTACACGACCGCACCATCGAGCGTACGCGTAACCTAGTACTTCCTGACCAATACGACCGCGCGCCCGACGCCCAATCCGCCCTTGAAGTGGCGTGGAAATCATCGCCTATTGCTTACATGGATACGTGGAAATCACCCGTGCTTATCATTCATGGCGACGATGACCGCAATGTACGCTTTAGCCAGAGTACAGACCTCGTCCGCCGATTGGAAGACAAAAACATTTACCATGAAACCATAGTGATTGTAGATGATACCCATCACTTTATGAAACACCAAAATCAAGTCAACGTCAACAAAGCCATTGCCGACTTCTTTGTGAAAAAACTATAATTTATTGCGATAGACTTACCAAGTGTTTGAAAACTTGGTAAGTCGCTACTCTTTTGGTATTCTTATTTACTTTTTTGGTTCACAAATCGCAAAACACTATCACACAAAAAGATTGAGGCCAAATTAGATAGAAGGTAATAAAGCATCCATACCTCTTTAAAATTGAGCATTTATACCGTCATTTCTTGCAACTTTTTTCGCAAAAAACTCATATTGTTTTTTATAAGACATATCACAAAAAATAAAGACTTAATAAAAATATACTTTTCAAGGATAAAATTTAACTTTTTTGATTTTTTCAAAAAAGAAATACTAACCATAAACACTTCATTATCAGTATTTTTGTCATTTTTTGTTTTTCTCTAATTCATAATAAAAATAAATATACTTTAATCACCCCTATTGAATTTCCTCTCTTTTATTATATTACTAACCTATGTTTACTTAAATAATAAAGCATATATTTAAAAAAAAATATTAAATTATACTCATATTAATTAATATTTTTTTTATAAATGAATAGAGTAGTTTAGCAAGTATAAGCACTTATGAAAAGTAGTAATTTATCTATTTAATCTATTTTCCACCCTAAACGCTGCTCATACCAGCATCTAATTACAACTTTTATGAAAAAAAAATTACAACCACACCAGCGGGTTGTTAGGATGGCGCGACACTCTTCAACTCCCTTCCTATTGTCCCTTTCCTGCCTTCATTTCGCTTATGCAGCTCCATCAACTGGGGGGCCTACACGAAATAATAGCACCATTCTTGTTGAAGCACTAGCTGCTGATAAGACTATCACAGGTAAAATTGTTGACGAAACCAACAGCCCACTTCCTGGGGTAAGTATCGTTATCAAAGGGACTCAACGTGGAACTGTAACCGATGCAAACGGTCAATTCCGCCTTGACATTCCAGAAAGAGCCACATTGGTTCTCTCATTCGTAGGTTATGAACCACAAGAAGTAGTAGTGGGTAACCAAACTGTCCTCAACGTGACCATGAAAGTGGATAGCAAAGTACTTGAAGAAATCGTCGTTATCGGTTATGGTACTTTGAAAAAATCTGACTTAACAGGTGCCGTAGGTTCGGTAAAAGCCGAACAACTTATGGAGCGCCCTGCCCCCTCGTTGACACAAGCCCTTTCGGGTCGTATGCCAGGGGTACAAGTAAATACCAACTCTGGTCGTCCAGGTGGTCGTACGACGATTCGTGTCCGTGGTTTTAGCTCTATCAACTCCTCAAATAACCCACTTTACGTAGTGGACGGGGTGATGCTTCCACAAGGAAACCAGAACCAGTTTAGCTCAGCAATTGATTACATCAATCCAAACGACATCGTATCGGTAGAGGTACTAAAAGATGCCTCTTCAACGGCCATCTATGGTGCACGCGGTGCGAATGGGGTTATCTTGGTAACTACCAAAAAAGGAAAAGCAGGCGAAGGTACTGTGACTTACAATGCTGATTTCAGCGTAAACACCATCGGACCTAATCGCCCTCAAGTACTCAATGCCAAGCAATACCTTGCTGTAGAAGATTTGGCATGGGCCAACATGGCGAAATACGACCCAGTAGGTTGGGCAGCGGGTAAATGGGCCTACTTAAATCCGAAACTCCGCCGCACAGATCCACGCATCTTTGACAGCAACGGTAACCCACTTTATGATACCGATTGGTTCAAAGAAACATCACAAAATAGCCTTTCCCAAAACCATCAGTTGGGTTTCAGTGGAGGTAATGAGCGAACGCAGTATTCATTCTCATTAGGTTACCGCGATGACCAAGGGCTTATTAAGACCTCCTATATGAAGCGTTATTCTGGACGCTTTACGATTGACGACCAAATCAAAAAATGGTTAAAGGTAGGAGGTACGTTGAGCTATAACAACCAATCAGAAAACTTAGTGGACATTAACGACGCCGTAGCGCGTCAGATTGTGGAAGACTTCCCGTTCATGCCTACAAGATACGCTGACGGTACTTTTGCCAATAACCGCGATTATCCGTACGCCGAAGGAACGATGAGTTCGTTGCACCGTTTGATGGGGCGTAAGTATATCCTAAATACCCAAACGACGGTAGGAAGTATGTACTCAAATATCAACCTTGCCAAAGGTCTTGAAATGCGTACTGTATTTGGGATCAATGTACTGACACAAGAAAACAACCAATCACAAACTCGTACGCTCAACATCGGTGGTAACGGTAACGCCTCTACCAGTAACCGTAAAGAGAGTTTTTGGTCGTTGGAAAACTACTTGACTTACAACAAACAGTTCGGTGACAAGCACTCGTTAACGGCTCTTTTGGGGATTTCGTGGCAAGAAACGAACCTATTTAGTATGAGTGCAAGCGTTAATAACTTCGCAACAGACTACTTCCTTTACAACAACTTAGGGGCAGGTGCAACTAACCCTACGGTAGGTTCGGGAGCTTCGCGTTTTGCCTTCAACTCGTACTTTGGTCGTATCAACTATTCATTGGCCAACAAATACTTGGTGACAGTTACGGGACGTGCTGACGGTTCGTCGAAATTCGGAGAAAACCACAAGTTTGCATTTTTCCCATCGGGCGCCTTGGCATGGCGCGTGTCTGAAGAAGAGTTCTTGAAGAATAACTCAGTAATTTCTAATTTGAAACTACGTTCAAGCTTCGGTTTAACAGGTAACTCTGAAATCCCTGCCTATTCATCGTTGTCACTTTTGAGTTCAAATTATGCGACAATTTATAACGATTCTCGTGTTGCAGGTACAGGTATTTCTCGCTTGGCTAACCCCGACTTACGTTGGGAAAAAACCGCTCAGGCTGATGTTGGTGCAGAAATTTCGCTTTTCAAAGGGAAAGTATCTATCGAAGCTGACTATTACTACCGTAAGACAACTGACATGCTTTTGGATGCTCCTGTACCACGTACAAGTGGCTACGCAACTATCCGTAAGAACATCGGTTCGATGCAAAACAAAGGAGTGGAAATTGGTGTAAATACAGTAAACATCGACCGTGGTGGATTCCAGTGGAACACAACGTTCAATATTTCATTTAACCGCAATAAAGTACTTTCGTTGGCAACACCTTCAGATATTTTTAACGTAGGTGGGCCTAACTTTACTAACCCAACCAACATCATTCGTATCGGCGAGCCAGTAGGTTCGTTTTGGGGACTGACTCGTTTGGGCGTATGGAGTGAGTCAGAGCGTGAACAAGCGGCTAAGTTTACTAGCTACCGTAACGGTTTAACAATCCTCCCAGGCGATATCAAATACCTTGACGTAAACGGCGACAAAGCCATTACTGACGCTGACCGTAGCATTATCGGAAATGGTAGCCCTAAATCGTGGGGAGCCATGACAAACACGTTCCGTTACAATAACTTTGATCTTACTCTTGAACTTCAGTTCTCGTACGGCAACGATGTGATGTTGATGAACCTTCACCCAAGCGAAGACCGTCAGGCATTGGCAAACAGCTATACTTCGGTATTGAACGCATGGACTCCGCAAAACCAAAATACGATGATTGCAGAAATCCGTGATACGCGTGCAGGATACGTAACTAACGTGGACTCATGGTGGATTAAAGATGGTTCGTTCCTCCGTGGTAGAAACCTCTTGTTGGGTTATACAGTTCCTGGCCACGTAACAAGCAAACTAAAACTGAGCCGCCTAAGAGTGTATGCTACAGCCCAAAATTTCTTCTTAGCGGTAAAAGACAAGATTGTTGGCGACCCCGAAGTAACTCCAACCAACCAAGGCGATGCCAACAGTGCTTTCTCACAAGGGATGATTTGGCATAACTACCCTAAGCCTACTACCTACATGTTGGGTATTCAGGTTGGGTTCTAATTCACACTCTTTCACTTAAATTGAACATTATCATGCAACTAAACACTATAAAAAATTTAGGAAAAGCCGCCCTCATCGGAGCCGTTCTCATCGGTCCTTCGAGCTGTTCGGATTTCTTGAGCGAACAAGCCCCCTCAAACCTCACCCCTGATAGCTTCTATACCATTCCAGACCACGCAGAAGCGGCACTAGCATCTGTCTATGCCGATATGCGCTTCATGGGAAATGGGGCAGGTATTTTTTCCTCAAACTGGCAGTTGTTAGAAGCACTGACAGGAACTTCGACAACGGAAACAGCGCAAAACTCAGACTTGAACAACCTTTACGGTTTGGTTCACGATGGCAATACAGCGCACGTTGTCAACTATTGGAATGGCTTGTATCAAGTAATTGCACAAGCTAACCAGGTCATTGAGAAAGTTCCACCTATTGTCACAATGTCAGAAGCGCAGAAGAAGAAGGTATTGGGAGAGGCTCGCTTCTTGAGAGCAACTGCTTACTTTACTGCCGTACGTTTGTGGGGTGATATTCCATTGGTAACAAAACCTCAAACGGCAAGCTCGGAGGACTTCCAACCAAGCCGTGCTCCTCAAGAGGAAGTATATAAACTCATCGTAGACGATCTTCTAGCAGCAGAAGCAGCTGGTTTGGCATGGATGGACGTAAGTGGACGTGTAAACTTGGCGGCAGTAAAAGCGCAATTGGCTCGTGTGTATCTTACTATGGCTGGTTTCCCGCTTAGCAAAGGGGCGTCTCACTACAAACTAGCGGCTGACAAAGCATTGGAAGTAATCACTTACGCAAATGCAAACCCTGGTACTATCAACCTCTTCACTTCCTACGAAGATGTTCACAAAGAAAGTACTGAAAACCGTCTTGAGCACCTTTTCATGCTTCAATACAACACGGTTGTGGCTGGTAACCCAATGGATAACATGTATCCTAATTTCAAACCTGTCACTTTCAACGGGCCATCAGGAACAGGAAGTACAGTTCCAACTTCGTTCTTTTATAAGTCGTATGAAGCTGGTGACTTGCGTGCGAAAGACCAAGATGGTTATTTCTACACTACGTATTTTACGAACGGAAACGGTGCGCGTTTTGATTTGGGGGCGCCTTATATCTTTAAGCACTTCAACCGTACCTCTAACGGAACATCAGGAGTGGCGGGTACTCGTCAAAACAACTTGAACGTGCCTCAAATCCGTTATGCGGAAGTATTGTTGTTATTTGCGGAAGCTCAAAACGAATTAGGCGGCCCTACACAAGCAGCTTACGACGCCTTCAAACGCATCAGAGACCGCGCGCAACTTACAACCCCTGCGCTTGGAACTTACACTCAAACTACTTTCCGCGAGGCGGTTTGGAGAGAGCGTTGGCATGAGTTGTGCTATGAGCAAATCACGTGGTTTGACATGGTACGTCTTCGTAAAGTATATAACGAGAAGACTAACGGTTTCGACAACTTCGTTGGTCACGTAAACCTTAGCTCAAACCAAGCTTTGCAAGAAAAACACTTGTTGTTGCCATTAGGGAAGCAAGAAATGCTTAACAACCCTAACTTGAAACCACAAAACCCAGGCTATCCTAACTAGGAATCTGGCAGACTTCCCGAAAGTTTTTGATTTTCGGGAAGTTGGAAAAAGCTCCAATCGCCAAAACGATTGGAGCTTTTTTTATAGTTAATTATTCAATAATACATTCTATAAACACACTGGTTTTACAATCTATCGTCCAGCCTTTCATCGTAGCGATACGCACCATCGTTGGATACGCTTTTTCGTCGGCTATGGCTGTTTTTTTCAAAGCCCCCGTCCACCACATAGTTGTCAATCAGTAAGTTATTAACTGCCTGTGTGTATAACAATACTGAACAAAACTACCAACCGAATATTTCAACGGCAGCATACATGACAAGGCATATCCCAATAGTAGTGAGAGAATACATGACGCCATTAAACGAATGACCTGTCATGTACAAAATGTACTGAAGAACAAATCCACCGCCCAAAATAGCGGCTCCAACCCCGCCAATCACAAAGCCTCTTTTTCGGCGTTTGGCGTAGTATTCTTCTTTTTCGGCAGCAGAATTAAAGGTTTTCATCACAAACAGGTTTAGAAATATACAATTAAATCTAATTATTATATAAACAAAATGATTTATGTCAATTCTATTACTCGTCAAAATAGCGACATTAACGCCTCTAATTGAAGAGTCCTGCGATAAAAAATGGGCTATTTTTAGTGTCGAATGCATGGTATATAATGTCAAACAGGATTTTTATTCGACATTCTGCACGCTCCATTCGACACTGTACTATCAGATTCTTGCCAACTTCACTGGATACGTCTGTTTGGCGTTCCACTGACAGATGTAAATATTTTCGTCGTTGTCGATACAAACATCGTGGCAGTGCATCAAAATACCATCAACCGCTGCTTTGTCTTGTACCATCAATTGCAGTTGTCCGTTACGGTATTCAGGTTTGGTTCCTCCTGGGTTTGAAATGACTTTGTCATTTTTATCCAAAATGGTCACAAAACCTGAATTAGGAGTTTGGTTTAGGTAGCGCAAGCGCGACCAACATACTCCTGCATACAACGTATCGCCATGAATCACAGGACGACACACATAAGCCCCTGGTAAAAAGATGGTTGACAAGTATTTTCCATCAAGTGTAAAGCGTTTGAAGGCATTGTGCGCGCGCGAAGTAATCAACAACGTCGGGTTCGATTTATTACGGTAATCAACCGTGATTCCGTGCGCGGTTGAAAACTGCCCGTCTTCGTCGCCCGAGCCACCAAATTTTCGAATGAACTCCCCTTTTGAGGTGTATTGCAAAATCCACTGCGAACCGTAGCCATCCGCCACATAGATGTCGCCTGTTGGGCCAACGGCCGTTTCGGTAGGTAAAAATTTATCCTCAGGTTTGTAAGCGCCAACTTTCGACGGATGCTCAATCGTCATCATAACTTTCCCTTTTAAGTCGGTTTTAGTCACTTTTCCTGAGTTGGGATCACAGATAAACAAAAACTCTTCGCCGTTGGCATTCCAGAGCGTAAGACCGTGCCCTCCGGGGTATTCGTGTCCCCAGCTTTCTAGTAACTTACCCGAACGGTCGTACACCAAAATGTTATTTTTGGTCTCATCCGTTACCATAATCAGCCTTCCTTTGCTGTCGATAACCATTTCATGGCAGTTTTTAACGGGAAATTGTGCGGCATCAAGTTTTCCCCAACCTGCCTGAATCTTGTAGCGGTGACTACCGTGACCAACAATGTCACCATCGGCGGCACTGACCAAAGAAGAAGTCGATAAAATAGAGGGAGCTAGCAACGTGGTTGCCGTTGCTTTCATGAAATCGCGACGAGAGTTAGAAAGGTTCATGTGTGTAACGTCTTTCCCAAAAGGGCAGTTTTAAATTGTTGTCAAAGGGTATTGTCTTATAAGCAATTTCGTTTGCTTTTTTACTAAGTCTTTTCAAAGTCCTTTGTTACAACTCCTTAAAAAACTAGCACGACCATCTGAAACTCAGAAGAAGTACGTATTTTTGCCTCAAAACTATTTCTTTTCTAATGCGTCTTGCATTTACAATCTGTACCCTAAGTCATTTAGCACTGGCCAAAACGATGGCCGATAGTTTGGTAAAATACAACCCTGACTACCGGGTGGTGATTGGACTTTTTGACAAAATCAACGACCGTGATATTTCGTCCGTCAGTGCGCATACAATCGTTGAAATTAATGAACAGCAAGTCCCTGATTTTTACAATCTCTTCAACCGATATACTGTTTTCGAACTGAGTTGTTTAGCCAAACCTTTTATGGCTAGTTGGCTCTTTAAGACCTATTCAGACGTCGAAAAATTGCTTTATTTTGACGCTGACATTCGGCTTTTTGGGCCTGTCAATCCTATCGAAAACGACCTCGACACGCACAGCATCGTTATTACGCCGCACGTAGTTACTCCCATCACTGACCATGGGCTGCCGCATCTACGCAGTTTTTTGAATGCGGGCTTGTACAACGGTGGTTTTTTTGCGCTTCGCCGTTCTGAAGAAACTGCTTGTTTTTTAGCTTGGTGGGAAGACCGTGTTTGGCACGAAGGCTATTTCAACTTTGCCGAAGGAATGAACTGTGATCAGCTATGGCTCAACTATGTTCCGTTGTTTTATCCCAATGCACTCGTTAGCAATCATTTAGGTTATAATTTGGCCTATTGGAACATGCACGAGCGAAAAATTTCGCAAAAAAGCGACACTTTTTGGGTCAATGATACCTTTCCTTTGGTATTTTTTCATTTTAGCGGCTATCGCCTTTCGAGCCCTGACAACTTGTCTGTTCACCAAGATAGATTTTCTTTTAAAAATCGTCCTGATGTAAAACCACTTTTTGACGTATATCAAAAGGAACTAACAGCTAATAATGATACTCATTTTAAAAGTTTACCAAACGCATATCATAAACCTTCGTATTTTTACCAAAAAAATAAAGCACTTCGGCGAGTGCTAATCAATGGCTGCCGACATCTATTGCGTTTACTCGATGCGTAGTTAAACTATATTATAACCCTCGATTATCGACTATATGTCCAACTACCGACCGCTGATTTCGGTTGCAATGTGTACCTACAACGGTGCAAAATTTGTAATGGAGCAGTTGGAAAGCATTCAAAATCAGACTTTACTCCCCGATGAACTTATCGTTTGTGATGATGGTTCAACGGACAATACTCTTGCATTAGTTGAAAATTTTGCAAAAAAAGCCTCGTTCCCTGTTCACATTTTTCGGAATGACTCCAAACTAGGCGTAACCAAAAATTTTGAAAAAGCGCTGACCGCTTGCCAAGGTGACCTCTTGTTTTTGGCCGATCAAGACGACTGTTGGATGCCCGAAAAAGTAGCTCATTTATCGAAAGCTTTCAGTGAGAATCCTTCCGTAAATGTTGTTTTTTCGGATGCTCTTTTGGTAGATGAATATACTCATTCCCTCCAAAAGCGCTTTTGGGAAGTTGTTCGTTTTGGTGCTTCCCAGCAGGAGCAATGGAAACAGGGACGAAGTATCGAGGTATTACTCGTTGGCAACCGAGTTGCGGGTTGTACGATGGCCGTACGCAAATCGTTTGTGAATGCGATTTTGCCATTTCCTTCCGATATTTCAGAGTTTTTACATGATACTTGGATGGCGTTTGTCGCTTCTCTCCTCAATCAAATTGCATTTATTCCCGAAGTTCTCATCCAGTATCGTCAGCACTTCGCTCAGCAGGTAGGAACTCAACAAAAAGGTCTTCAATCAGTCACACTAACTAGTCGTTTTTCTCGCCCGCACAGTGCCAAGCTTGCTCCACTACAGCAGCAAGCCGAAGACTTACGAAAAATCTATACCCATTTAAGTCGGGTGATTCCCAATTCGGCACCTAATTTTCGGGTTGTAGCAGAAAAGTTACATTTTCTGGAAACACGCGCTTATTTACCCGACAATCGTCTACAACGAATTTGGCCTACATTAAAGCAATGGCGGAAAGGGAATTACCACCGTTTTGCCGACCAAGATGCTACTATGACGGGAATTCTTTTGACAGCGCTAGGAGACATATTGGAATAGGGATTAGGTTAAATATCCTTCTGCACAGCAAGTGCCAAAAATTGAAACAGGGATTTATTCTTTTGCCCAAAAACTCATAAAAGTTTCGTTGGTCTAGGCCAACAGGGGCGTGATGATTTTGCCAGCGGTATCCGTTAGGCGGAAGTTCCGCCCTTGAAACGGATAGGTGAACTTTTCGTGGTTGAAGCCCATTAAGTGCAGAATCGTTGCTTGAAGGTCATGGACGTGCGTGCGGTCTTTTACCCCTGCATACCCTAGCGGGTCGGTTTCTCCCATTGAAACCCCCTTTTTGACTCCACCGCCTGCCATCCATACCGTAAATGCCTCAAGGTGGTGGTCGCGCCCCGAATACGGAAGTACTTGTCCGTCGCGGTTTTCTTGCATAGGTGTTCGCCCAAATTCACCTCCCCAGACCACTAGCGTTTCATCCAATAACCCCCGCATTTTTAGATCTTTCAACAAAGCCGTTACTGCTTGGTCAGAAGCCAAACATTTATTCCGAAGCCCTACTTCTACTGAGCCGTCTTCGCTCGTGCCGTGGGTGTCCCAGCCCCAGTCAAAAAGCTGCACAAAACGCACGCCATTTTCAACTAATTTTCGGGCTAAAAGGCAGTTCATTGCAAAAGACCCTTCGCCCGCTTGTACACCATACATGTCCAAAATATACTGCGGTTCTTTGCTCACATCCATTACTTCGGGTACCGACATTTGCATCCGAAATGCCATTTCGTACTGGCTAATTCGCGTCAATATCTCAGGGTCATGTACTTCTTCGTAGGTTTGTTTATTTATCTCGTTGATAGCTTCAATGGTCTGTTTACGAATGTCGCGATTCATCCCTTGCGGGTCTGATACGTACAAAACAGGGTCGCCACCCGTACGGCACTGTACTCCTTGATACACCGTTGGTAAAAAGCCACTTCCCCATACCGACTTTCCCGCATCGGGCTGTTTTCCGCCCGATGCCAATACGATAAATCCTGGTAAATTTCGATTTTCGGAGCCTAAACCATACACTGTCCAAGCTCCTAAGCTAGGGCGACCGAGCCGTGCACTTCCGGTGTGCATCAACAACTGTGCAGGTGCATGATTAAACTGGTCGGTATACATGGCTTTTACAAATGCAATATCGTCTACTGCCGTTTGAAGGTAGGGCAAATAATCCGAAACCCACGCCCCCGACTGTCCGTATTGTGCAAATTTACCTTTGGGCCCCAGCATTTTAGGAACCCCTTTGATGAAAGCAAATTTCTTACCCTCCAAAAATTCGGCAGGACAGTCTTTTCCATGGTATTTTTCTAGTTCTGGCTTGTAATCAAACAGTTCCAGCTGTGAAGGTGCGCCCGCCATGTGAATATAAATCACCTGTTTTACTTTGGGTGCAAACTGCGGTATTCGAACGTTCATCGGGTCGGTAGATACCAGAGGAGGATCGGCTATTTTCTCTTTTGAGCTATACCCACAGCTTCCAAGCAACGACCCCAAGCCTAACCCACCTACGCCCGCGCCGAGCGTCTGCAAGAAATACCGACGCGTCTGACGCTCCAATTCTGCCTGTTGAAGTTCTTTCAATAACCTTTCCATGAACTAGTTGCTATACAATTCGTTGTGAAACTTCGCTTTTTTATTTAAAAAGAAAAAATTTTAGAAAATATACCCCCTTACTTTTCGTGGTTGATATCATGCTATCGTCGGGTTTTTCACTACTATACTCTTGAATCTAGCCAAACCATGAATGATGGTAATTGGTTATAATCAATTCAAACTTTAATGACCCCAAATAATCCAGGTAACTCTTTGATTGTTTGGAAAACTTGTGGGATAGTTACGACGCCACCTTCCTACCCCCTTAGCATTGGCCTCTGACCCCGAACTGAACTTGTTATTTTAAGGATTTAACCCACTCAGCCAATAGCTTACTCTATACCGTTGGGAGGATTTTCTACAAGTACTTATAGGTATTTGCGTAATAGAACGTGTTTTTAATACCATATAAACCCAGCCAACCAAAGTAAATCCCTATATATATTTAGTTTTGTTTGGGTGGGTGACCGTTAGATAAATTGTTAATTTTTTCCTTGAACATATCGTAAACTTTCTTTTTATTGCACTATCATTGATTTGCCCGTAAACTGTCTCGAACAAAACAGACAGTTAAATAAAGACATATTAGCGTTTCGCTAAAACAAACCTGTTCTTGAAAGGTCGAAAATTTAAGTCCACAGGAGAGTTTGGCAATCGCTCGCGTTGAAAAGCGTGAGCGTTGCTTTACTTTGTGGACAAGGGATTCGACCCCCTCAGCAACAAATGTAAATGCAACGTTTCACGCTTTTTTAATTTAAAGTTTTATGATAAATATCCTTCGTTTCAAATCCTCAACAGTGTTACTCTCTTTAATTTTGATGAGTTCATCCTGCCGTTCAATCCTAAAATTTGCTGAAAATACAATTTGGACAGTATTAGGATTTATGTTATTCTCTATCGTTGGAGGAGCAATATTGGCGCTATTTAACGAAAATGGTAGCAGCAAAAAAAAATAATCACAATTATATTCTCAAGTTAAGCCTTTCTATGAACTAAGGATGAAAATTATAAGACGTCATAAAAATGAAAAAAATATTTTTCGGAGTTATTCTAC
>JALQYJ010000171.1 GCA_023254175.1 Runella sp.
TACTGAAAGTAAAAACAGGACTGAACGTGTCGGAAGACATTGAACGGATTGCCAAATTACATGAACGCTACCAAAACAAATTCACCATTCGGGTAGATGCCAACCAGGGTTACAACTTAGAAGAATTCAAACGGTTTATAAAAGCCACTGAAAAAGTAGGGGTGGAAGTCCTTGAACAACCGCTTGTGGTGGGAGAAGAGGCTTTTCTTTTGGCACTTGATGACCAGATAAGAAAGCTCCTTGTGGCTGATGAATCGCTCAAAAACTCCAAAGCTGCGCTAGCTCTAGCACAATCACCTCATCTTTTTGGGATTTTTAATATTAAACTCATGAAATGCGGTGGAATCCTCAACGCTTTTGAGATTGCTACCATTGCTAAAAACGCAGATATTGAGCTTTTTTGGGGCTGTAATGATGAAAGTATTGTCTGTATTACGGCAGCACTGCACGCTGCTTTTGCTTGTCCTACTACCCGTTTTTTGGACTTAGATGGAAGTTTTGACCTCGCCGAAGACGTAGTTTCGGGTGGTTTTGTTCTTAAAGATGGTTGTTTGAGCCTGACAGCTAAAGCAGGTTTAGGATTATCTAAATCGGTCAGAAGATAGTCAGACTGATTGAGTTATTTGAACAAAACAATCAAAACAGTACCTACTACCATCACCGCACACAATTAAAAGTATTCCAATCACACCCCCGAGATTGGGGAATTCGTCCAATAAAAACAACCTAACAACGGATAAGGGGTTTGCCAAAATCCTAATCCCAATCACCAAAGTCGTTGTAGTAAAGAATGAGTAAGAGCATTCGCTATGGTAAAAGTTTGAGATTTTTAGCATCCCATTTGATTACTTTTTTCTCAAAGTAGCTTTTGTTGCAGGCTAAAACAGGGGCCGCCGCTCGGAACCCAAACAAGGGGTCTTCGATGACGGCTTTGTTGTATTTAATGCCTTCAAAAAAGTTGGTAAAATGATTTTTATGGGCGTCATCGCCTTGGGGTGCATCAAATTTAATTTCTTTGACAGGCTCAGGAGTGCGCAAATCGCTGGGGTATTTGGCATCATAAGCTGCTAAATATTCTTTTTGTTGGGCGTCAGAAAACGTACCGAAACTTTCGCCATTTCCATAGCCTGGCGCGGCGGGCAATTTACGCTTGGTGAGGGTGAGCGAATCACCGCCAAAGGTTATTTCACCTTCATTACCGACGATACGAGTGACGTTTTTAATCGAACCTGCGTTGGCAAAATTTACCCGTAACACCATTTGAAAAGCATCAAATTTGCCTTGAGCCGGGTATTCCATACTTGCTACCATCACGTCTGGCACGTCGCGGCCGTCTTTCCAATACGAAAGTTGTCCTGAGGAGTAGACTCGACTAGGCCCCAGCGAACCTGTCACAAAGTGAACGCCTGTAATGAGGTGGACAAACAAATCGCCAGCTACGCCTGTGCCGTAGTCGCGGTAGTTGCGCCAGCGAAAAAAGCGAACGGGGTCGAATGCACGTTTGGGGGCATCACCTAAAAATGTCTCCCAGTCGATGGTTTTGGGAGATGCGTCGGTTGGAATGGAATATTGCCACGCGCCAATGGCGTTAAAACGGTCGTTAGTTGACTCAATAAAATTAATATTTCCAATGTCTCCTGCTTCCACTAATCGTTTTGCTTCTTGAAAAACCGCCCCGCTAATGCGTTGACTTCCTACTTGCATTACCTTTCCTGCGGCTTTTGCGGCAGCAATGACAGCCGCTCCTTCTTCGATGTTCTGTACCATCGGTTTTTCGCAGTAAACGTGTTTACCTTTTTTGAGGGCGGCAATCGAAATGCGGTCGTGCCAGTGGTCGGGCGTAACGATGAGAACCGCATCCACGTCTTTCCGTTCGAATATTTCACGGTAATCGCGGGTGGTAAATACGTGATTACCAAAGGTTTCTTTTACGTGAGCGAGCCGCCCGTCGTACAAATCTGCTGCGGCCACTAGCTCACACATATCGGTGCGTAAGGCCGCCTTTGTATCCTGAAAACCCTGAATTCCCATTCCAATGGTAGCAATTCGAATTTTATTATCGTTCAAGCTTTTGATAATATTGAAGTGAGGAATAGCGGTCGTAGAAGCCGATACAATTCCAAGTTGTTTGACGAAGTCGCGGCGGTTGGTTTTCATGTGTCGTTTTTTGCAGGTAGAAACGAGTATACAGCTAAAAGTCTAGAAATAAGTGGTTTTACTTTTTCGAGCTAGTAACTTTTGTAGTAACCAAATAATAAGATTTGTGTGATGTAAAAATTCCAAATATCTCTCAAAATGAGAGTAAGCCAGCACCATTGGTGGGTTTTTTTGTCTAAAGACATTGATTTCTCACTATCTTGTTGGTTGGTACTGCAAAAGTGAAGGATTTTTTGTTGAAATTTTGAAACCCTATATTATGTGGTTTAAAATAAGGTTTCTTTTGCTGAGGTTTTCACGTTAAAAAAGATTTGTTTTGCACTGACAATTATTTACACTAACCGTTTATCCTTTAAAGTAATGTTTCTCGCAAATCTACGTAAACCATTTCTAATTGTGACTTGCTCGTTGGTGTTGACAACGGGGGCTATGGCGCAAAAAAAAGAAAATTTATTTAACGGTAAAGACCTCACGGGCTGGAAAGTATTTGGTACCGAAAAATGGTACGTACAAGACGGCGAATTGGTCTGTGAAAGTGGCCCCGACAAAGGTTATGGATACCTTGCAACTACCAAAACCTACAAAAATTTTGAGCTATCGGTTGATTTCAAACAAGGCGCTAATGGTAATAGCGGCGTTTTTATTCGTTCAAATATTCCTGACGGAAGTACCAAAATTAGTGGTTGGCAGGTTGAGGTTGCTCCTCCAAACCACGATACAGGCGGAATTTACGAATCGTACGGTCGTGGATGGTTGATTCAAATTCCTGATGATAAAGAAGGTTTTTTGAAATTTGGTGAATGGAATACCCTTAAAATTAGAGCCGAAGGGGCGCGCGTTCGTACCTGGTTGAATGGACATGAAATGGTGGATATCAATGATGAGAAAATTGGCGCAGGAGACGGGTCAATTGCCCTTCAAATCCATGATGGTGGAGGTATCAAAGTCAATTGGAAGAATTTAAAAATTAAGTCGTTGTAATTATTTACCTATCTTTGCGGTATAGTTACCCGATAAGCGTGGAAAGTAGCTTACTTCCCACGCTTTTTATTTATATACGATTACATGACATTTGACTCACTTCAATTAATTGACCCCATTCGCCGCGCAATTAAGGCGGAGGGATACGAAACTCCTACTCCCATTCAGGCACAAGCCATTCCCATTGTTCTTAATGGTAAAGATTTGCTAGGATGTGCCCAAACAGGAACGGGGAAAACCGCCGCTTTTGCCATTCCGATTCTTCAACTTTTGTCCGAACAACAATTGCAAAGAAAAGGCAAACGAAATATTCGTGCTTTGATTCTTACTCCAACCCGCGAGTTAGCAATCCAAATCGGGGAGAGTTTAGCCTCGTATGGCCGTTATACAGGTTTGAAGCATACCGTTATTTTTGGAGGTGTGAAACAAGCTCGCCAAACCGACGCTTTACAAAACGGGGTGGATATTTTGGTGGCTACTCCTGGGCGTTTGTTAGATTTGATGGCACAACGGTTTGTTAGCCTTCAAAATTTGGAAATCTTTGTGTTGGACGAAGCCGACCGAATGCTCGATATGGGCTTTATTCATGATGTTCGGAAGGTGATTGCGGTGTTGCCTCCTCGTCGTCAATCGTTATTTTTCTCGGCGACTATGCCGTCTGAGATTGTCAAATTGGCCGATACAATTTTGCACGAACCCGAAAAAGTAGAAGTAACGCCCGTTTCGTCAACGGTCGATTTGATTCAACAATGGGTGTATTTTGTGGACAAAGAAAACAAAGCAAATTTATTGATTCATTTGTTAAATGAAAAGAAAATTGAAAACGCCCTAGTATTTACTCGAACCAAATTTGGCGCCGATAAGGTGATGAAGGTGTTGATGCGAAATAACATCAAAGCGGAATCTATTCACGGAAATAAATCCCAAAATGCCCGTCAAAATGCGTTGACCAATTTTAAATCGAAGGCAATAAGGGTATTGGTAGCGACAGACATTGCTGCGCGTGGAATTGACGTGGATGAATTGGCGCATGTGTTTAACTATGAAATCCCCGAAATCCCCGAAACCTACGTTCACCGAATTGGACGTACTGGGCGGGCAGGAGCTTCGGGAACAGCCTATTCGTTTTGTGAAACGGATGAACGTAAGTCGTTGAAAGACATTCAGAAGCTGATTGACAAGGTGATTCCTGTTGTGGCAGAGCATCCGTATCCGCAAAGCCAAACCCCAGGAAACGAAATGGCGAAGGCTAAACCGCAGCCGCAAGCCGTTTCTCAAAAATCAAACAATTTCCATAAATCTAGATCGAATCCGACGGATAATGCCTCCGAACAAGCCAGAGCATCGAAAGCGAATAGTGGAAAGCGGCCTTGGTACACCAAAGTGAAAAACAACAAAAAAGGGTAACCAGTTTATTCACACAAATAGGGTACCATATCGAAAGATACTAAAAGCTCGTCTGTTATGGGCTCAAAATCTAAGTTTTCTTTACTTGATTTTGGTATTGTGCTGACCGCTAAAAACTGGACAAAAAACCGTCCCTTATTTTAGAGAATGGGAACTCGGTTAATAGGATTACTTTTCATGTCGATTGCTTTTTGAAGAAGGAGGCAGGACTCTGAAAATTGATTCCGCTATGAATTCTTTCAAAATTATAGAAATCACGGAATTGATTCATTATTTCTTTTGCATCGCTTATATTATTAAACTCAAACTTCTGGCAGACAGCACTTTCCATGATAGAATGATACGATTCAATATGGCTGTTCTGCTGAGGTGTGGCAGGTTTTGTAAATTCCTGAACAACCTGTTTATCTTTGAAATACTTTTGAACTATTTCGGCGATGAAGCGGTCCGCCGTTCATATCTTTGAAGTTCATTGAAATTGTTGGAAAAAGTACAATTTTGAGGTAGT
>JALQYJ010000067.1 GCA_023254175.1 Runella sp.
AATTTGTGCAGTGCTCATGGTTTATTTGTTTTGGCTAAACAAAGATAATTGGATTTCTTCTAAATTTCTCCTGAGTATATTACTCCTCCCAACCTTTGGGAGCTAAACCAAAATAGGTAGGATAGCCGATGTGCTGACAAACCATTTCGGCCAACGCCTCCAAATCATCGGAGGTTTCTAACTCGACGTAATCATGCCCAAAAAAACTCATAAAGACAATTCGCTCAAGTCGGAAAGTACGTTTGGTTTCATTGACAAGTACAAACCGAACGTACTCGTCGTATTGCTTAAATCTATCTATGTGTTCGCTTGCCCAACCCAATCGGGTTTCTTCGGCGGTGGGGTTTTCGTGCTCACCCGATATGGAACTAAACTGAGAGAGGTAAATGGTAATGGTATTTCCGTCGGCAGCTACGATAAAATCCTTGACATCCGATAGAGAGGTAGTAGGTCATGACTAAGATAATAGGCGATTTGAATAGTTACTTGAGCGATACTTGAACTTGCTATTTTCATTCGGCGTAGCGTTGGCGAATTCTTGGCAGACGCTTTTTAGATTTTTCCAGACCTCTTTGACCGAAACCGATTTTTCTATTTGCTCCGAAGTATGATAAAATGGGTTATAGGTATTATTGAGTTGGGTGACGGGCTGAAATGTTAGGTTTGTATTGGAGTGCAATCTTCGATTTTCAAAATAGGTAAAACTATTTCCTGAACTGAGCCATGCGTAGTTTGTTAGAATGTTTCGGTCGTGAAATGGAGCTATTAAAATATTGAGATGAATGGTATAGCGAAAACGTTGCTGTAATCGGTTGATGATGTAATTGTGTAACGCTTCAAGGTTACATTTAAGATAATTTTGATACTTTCCTTGACGGTCGATAGGCGAACCGATAATGGTTAAATGAAAGGAAATTTTGAGCGAAGTAGGCAGCAATTCCACCAGTAACGCCAATAAATTTTCGTCTATTTGGCGTTTGTTTTGACCCAAGTCTTCTTTCGCAAAAAGATAATTGTCTGTAATAACAAGAGCGTTACATGGATGCCTAAATTGAGCCATGAAACTCCAACTATTGAAGCGTGGACTTGATTTTGTAAAAGGTATCAAATGCCAGTTGAATAAAAAATACCCTTTTTGTAGTTGTTGGCTATTGATAAAAATACAGCCAAAATCAGCTTCCCATTGGTCGTTTTGGTCATCTTCATTGAAAAAAAGCTTAGAGTCTCCCTTATCATAAAATGCCTCCTCTTGCATTTCCTGTTGAAAATTAGGGTTAAGTAAAGGTACACTCGACTCCAACAGCATTTCCAGCAACGGGTTTTCGAGTGCCGCTTTCTCAAAGGCTTCTTGAGACTCAAAATTTAGGATTTTTTGCCCTGTTTGGGGCTTTTTTAGGAAAAGGCGGAGTTCATCATGCAGTGGATGGGCAGTTTGCTCGGCAAAACGCTCCATAAAAACGCGGTCTATGTAAATCTCCATGCTGGCCTTAGTTCTTTTGGGCGTTTTTGAGGCGCATCAGTTCAAATTTCCAGTTGGTAGCTTCATCAAAGAAGCCCGACCCAAAATCACTCGATAAGCTGCCGTCTTCTAAGATTTCAATTTTTTTGACTTGTGGCTCACCAGCAGGAACATTGTTGGGGTCGTGGAAGTAGTAGATGACAATGTCTTCTTTTTTTACCTCAATCTCTTTTTTTCGTGGCATTTTGAGTGGCGTCTTTTCATTCGCCATGAAGAAGTCATCCATGTTTTTTATTTCAGTCATATCGGCTTCATTTACATCGTTCTTGGGGCTTGCGGCTGTTTTAGCGATAAGGTATTGTAATTTCCGAATCAAATACTCACTATGTGTTTCAATGATGAATTGAATGTTGAAAACTTTTGCCGCATCTATAAACATATCGGCTAATAGGCTTTGAAACTTGGGATGTAGATTAGCTTCTGGTTCTTCGAAAATAAATACTTTTTTATTGTCTTCTTTGGTTACTATCGTAAGAAGCACGGCTACTAACTGCGAAATACCCAAGCCTTGCTCAACCAGTGGAGAATCTCCAATTTCAATGCTTTGAACATTGTATTTTGAGTCTAAAAAAGGTTTTACTTCGCCTAATAAATTAAATCTTGCAGACCATTTTTGTAGAAAATCAATGTTTTTTTTAGGTACTTTGTTCTCAAAAAAAGCGGTTATAAGCTCATTCAAAACATCTTTTTCTTCTTTTCTGTAGATTCGATTGACTTTCCCTCTCACAGCGGGTTGGTACTGAATTTTTTGTAAATCATTCAACCACTCTCCCTTTAAAAATCGATTGCTAAAGCCTAATACTTCTGAATCTATGAACTCAATCAAGCTATCACTTAGTCCGTATGTCCTAAGAATAGTACGAAGTGGGTATCTATCACTTTGAACGTCAATATCTGGCAATTCATCTAAAACCTCATTAGGTATCTCAAGGATAATTTCTAAAGGAGTTTCCTGTTTTCCAAAATGAAAAGATATTTCTTTTGAATAAAAATTTAATATCTCGTCTAATTCTTCTTTTTTTTCTCTGCGAGCTATATTATTAGCTGAAAATAGCGTAAGATTACCAATAAAGTTTTTTTGAGGCATTGTGTCTGTTTTGTTTATTAATGCAAAGCCACCCTTATATTTTTTTGTGTCATCATAAATAAGTTCCTCAATTCCAGTTAATTTTTTTATTTCAAAAGTGTCTTTTGACTTTAAGAAAATTCTTTCGAGCAAGAATTGAAAGTTTATGTATAATTTATCTTCATCATATATTAAGAGAAGGTTATTTTCAGTTTTAATTGAAAATTCATTAGCTTCGGCAAGAATAGATCCTTCTTTTTTTTTGAACGTTACTGCAACTTGACATTCATAAGACTCCCCCAACGTAGGAAAATGCTGTAATTGATAAGGAAAGTGAAATGATACTGTATTATCAGACGACTTATTGTTTATAATGCGCTCAAAATTGCCCAACTGATACACATTATCATTAGAGAATTCAAGTTCGAGTTGTCCTGGTTTTGAAATGCTGTTTTCAAGCAGCAATAATGCCTTGATTAACGAGCTTTTCCCTGAACTATTCTGTCCAGTCAACACCGTTATTGGCGCAAAGTCAAACCATGTATAGTCTTTAAATACGCGGAAGTTTTCTAATCCAAATCCTTTGAGGTGGGTAGTCATGGGTTTTCTTGGCTTAAATCGTTGATAATTTCTTGAATTTGGGCTTTTAAATTGGGAAATTCCTTTGAACTACGCTTCATAAATCAATCGCTTCTCTTTATCAATCGTAGGTTTTATATATGGCGATAAGCCGTCGGTGGCTACAAATCTACTTTCCGTGAAAGCAATTCTTATAAGGCTTCCATGATTTTGATGTACTCAATCATGCCTACTGTTTTGGTGTCGTCCAGTTCTACCAAAATGTCGATGTCGCTGGTTGGAGTGAGTTCCTGCCGCACACCACCGAGCCAAACAAGTAAGCTTTTTTAATGGGCTTGTCTTTCCAAAAGCCTTTGAGTTTTGATGTTATACTTTTTACTGTTTCCATCTGTTATTATTTAAGCTACACCTTTTGAGGCTAACTTATTGGATTAAAAAGCTTTATGCCTTATATTTTTTCAAAATCGGTAATATTATTAGTGTTGAGTTCGGTGTTATAAAGCAGTGCAGTAGCAGCTATCAGCGCGTCGCCAAGGGAGTATTTGCGTTGTTGCTTTAATGAAACCGCAATGTCTATTACATTTTGGTCAACAGGCAATAGAGTTACAACCTCAAAAATACTCTCAAAAAAACGCCGCTCTTCTTCAGTTAATTTATGGTAGCCCAACGTTTCGGCTTTTGAAATAACAGATATGCAGACATCTTCTGAAAGCAGTAAAGGTCGTAAATACGCAAATTCATCTTTTGCTGCGTAAATAATGATGTTAGAATCAATTAATTTCATTCGGCTCTAAAAGGTAGTTTTCTGTCTTGGCGAGCCAATTCTACGTGTTTTTGCATTTGGGCGGCATCTAACGTGTTAGCTCCGCGCATGATAATTTCTTTCGCAAGTTTACGTTTTGTCGCTTCATCGGTCTCTACCTCAAAAGGTACCTGTAAACGATTGAGCAGTTCTACGAGCCATTTGGCTTCGGCCTCGTTGGGTAGGTTGATGGTTATCTGTGTCATCGCTCTATTATTTTTACCCAAATATACATTTTTTCATTACGCCGCGTGGCGATGCGCCCCGTTAGTGAAAAGCTCGCGTCTTG
>JALQYJ010000083.1 GCA_023254175.1 Runella sp.
AGAAAGAAAAAGTACAATTTTTAGGCGTCATCCAACAAGCATAAAAACACCGAAATCCTGTCCAACAATTGGGGAGCACCATAGAGACTCGTAATGGGTTTGCATAACTTATAAGTTTGGTCACTCATAACTTATGCTGCCGATGCCTATTTTCAAAATTTAAACATACTCTAAATTAATTATCGCTATGAGAAAATTAGATTTATTTGTTTGCTTTTTGTTTTTTGTTCCTTTCGTTGGGTGTAAAACTTTCCCAACCGTGAAGCCCTCGGTGGAGTTTGAAAAAGAACTGAATGTCAACAATTCTACAGTTAATTTTAGCGGTCAAGATTTTTTTGATGCTGGGGCCGATGCTGATTTTGAAAAATACAAAAATAAGGTCAATTCTGTAGATGTAGAGCGGATTACGTACACTATTTTGGAGTCGACGGGCAGTGCTTCTACGCTGGTTTCGGGGCAATTGGAGGTAGCCGATAGCAAAGGAGGGAACCGTGCTACGCTGACTACGCTCACCAATGTGAACTTTGCCAATTCGCTCAATAGAGAAACAGACATTACAGCTGGAACAGCGGCGTTGGAAACGCTCGAAAATGCGCTTTCTACTGCACCGTTTCAAGCAAATCTGTACTATTCGGGAGTGGCCGATAAAGGACCTGTGCGTTTGCGGTTGAAGCTGAAATTTTATACCAAAGTGACGGCGCGGATTATCGGCAGTAATTAAAGTTTTCGAGGGCATAGTTTGAGCTATGCCCTCAGAAATGATTGGGTGAATTGGGTATTTATTATCGCTTTAATTCGGCGTAATGCTTGAAAAACAGTGGGATAGTTTCAATTCCTTTATAAAAATTGAACAAACCGTAGCTTTCGTTGGGCGAATGAAGGGCATCAATATCAAGCCCGAAGCCCATCAAAATAGACTTTAAACCCAACTCTTGCTCAAACAACGCTACAATTGGAATACTTCCACCGCCACGTGTAGGCACAGGCTGTTTACCGCCCCATGCTTCTTTCATGGCAAGTTCTGCCGCACGGTATTCAACCGAATCTACGGGCGTAACGTACGGAAGTCCACCATGATGCGGTTTTATTACAACTTTGACCGACGGCGGAGCAATCGACAAGAAATGTTGGGTGAAAAGTTCCAAAATTTCGTCATTATGCTGGTCGGGTACGAGGCGCATGCTGATTTTGGCGTAGGCTTTCGAGGGTAACACCGTTTTGGCACCTTCGCCAATGTAGCCTCCCCAAATGCCATTCACATCGAGAGTAGGGCGGATGCCTGTACGCTCGATGGTGGTGTAGCCTGTTTCTCCTTCAATTTCGTTGATGGCCAAATCACGCTTATATTCGTCCAAATCAAACGGTGCTTCGTTGAGAGCAGTGCGTTGGTCGGCGCTTAGTTCTTGTACTTTGTCATAAAATCCTGGAATCGTAATGTGGTTATTTTCGTCTTTCAACGACGCTATCATTTCGCACAATACATTGATAGGATTGGCTACGGCTCCACCGTACACACCCGAATGGAGGTCGCGATTGGCGCCTGTTACCTCTACTTCGAGGTAGGTCAGCCCGCGTAATCCCACTTCAATCGACGGAGTATCGTTGGCAATGATGCTGGTGTCAGAAATGAGAATAACGTCGGCTTTGAGTTTTTCTTTGTTTTCTCTCACAAACGTTCCGAGGTGGTCAGAGCCCACTTCTTCTTCTCCCTCAATCATAATTTTGACGTTGCAGGTCAGCGTGCCTGTTGCCACCATCGTTTCGAGGGCTTTGATGTGCATGTAAAACTGCCCTTTGTCGTCGCACGCACCACGGGCATAAATCCGTTCGTTTTTGATAACAGGCTCAAACGGCGGCGAATCCCAAAGCTCGTAAGGGTCGGCAGGCTGTACGTCGTAGTGGCCATATATGAGCACGGTTGGGAGCGCGGAGTCAATGATTTTTTCACCATAAACTACGGGGTGACCAGGAGTTTCGTGAATTTCGGCAAGGTCGGCTCCTGCTTTTAGAATGGCTTCTTTTACCGCTTCGGCACAGCGGCGCACATCGTCTTTGAATTTTGGGTCGGCACTGACCGATGGAATACGGAGCAAGTCAAGCAACTCGCTCAAAAATCTATCTTTGTTGGCTTCGATGTAGTTTGTCATCTGTGGAATATACCGTTCTTGTTTGTTGGAATCCGTTTGCCCCAAAGTTAGTAGGGTAAACGGATTTTCTTGAGTGATTTATTACAAAAATTACAACAATGGATGAGTTTCAACCCTTAATAAACGAATTGCTACACCTGTAAAAGCAGACGACCGAAAAGCAATGGCTCGATAAACGTTTAATCGAATTAAAAAACTAGCCGAACAAGAAAAAGCAGTGGAAACTTGCCTCCAAGAATGGACAAAAGAGCAAACGGATGTTCGATAATTGGAGTCGTTCTCACTGACGGGCTTGTTTTACTCGATTTTGGGGAGTAAAGAACAGCAATTGGAAAAAGAACGTCAGGAGGCACTACGGGCACAATTATGCCTCGACGAAGCTAAGCGAACGCTGGAATTGGTGCGGCATAATTGACGATGCCCGCGCTACGGTGAGTAGCCTACGGCCATTATGTCCGTCAGCGCTCTTTCGGCAGAAGATCCTCCAAATAGCTGATGTATTCGGCTTCCTTCACAGGGTCGCATATTAGCAGGATCTACCTGAGTGATAAAATGTTTGTGCTTTTTGTCTATTGGATTACCTCCGTTGAACCCAAACTCAATCTTTTGGAAAGTGAATGGCTCAAATATTCTTTCTGTGGACGTCCAGTATTTATCGAAAGAATCATGCAAAAGAGGTTTTCCACTTACTTTGATTTGAATTATACCGGCGATAAACTGAAAATAGAAACCCTGACCCCTTACTCAACACTTTACGATGTCCTTCCGTAATCCTCCGTTTACTATTCATGAAATGATTCGACTTGTCCAGTCGGAAAGGCGCTCGAAAATAACCCTGAAAGCCAACGGAGGCAATTCTGGATGAAGGATGGTTTTGTTGTGTAACCCTTCCATGAGGTTGAACTTCTTGAGTAAGGTTAGGTATTTAGAAGCTGTTACGTTCAATGTCGAATCAGACCATTCTTTCAATTTACTTTCTGTTTCACTTAACTCTTTTAGGCAGGCAAAGGCATCATCCTGTTTTATACTGATTCTTCCACTGTAAAAAGAGGCAAAAAAAGTGTGCTCATTGGGGTAATGTAATAATTCATTATTGAATGAAGCATTCCAGAACAAAAGGAGCAGGCTATACCGGGAAAGTCCCTCGGATATCAGACTATCTCGTACTAATGCCTCAATCTCAGGATTAAGGAACTTTATCAGGGTTGCAGAGATTGCATTTTCAAACCGTTTTACCGACTTATCGGTCTTAATTGCCGTAAACGTATGTACTCCTCCGCTATTACGCATGGATTCCAAGCTTTCTCTTAAAAAGACAGAGAGCAGATTCCAATCTGGGAGGCCACCTAAAATATTAATGCCTGAATTTATTTTCATATTGAAAATGCTGGACACGGCAAAATAAAAGGAACAATGATTTGATGACCGTACACTTTTAAAGGGTTATCCTAATGGAAGATTTAGAGAATAGTTCTTTGACAAATTGAGAAAATGAATAAGGGGGAAGAACTTTGTGGTTTCCTACATCACAATCCCCCCCCAATGAGCCGAAGCCTATACAAAGATACGTTGGATTTTTTAAAACGATGTTCAAAATGTGAAGTAGAAGGCAATCATTTACGTCGCCTACAAGTGCTGTCATCTATGGTTTGCTCCTGCACGCAGAACCGAGGCTGTAGCCTAAGTAATTTGGGTGCAAGTTCAGCAATAGATAAGCGTCAAAGTGAAAGTCGCATCAAACAAGCCAAGCGTTGGTTGTCAAGCAAATGGACTGACTGGAATAGCTTTTTTGCACCCTATATTCACTTTTTATTGATTCAGTTAGCCAAAAGTGGTGAGTTGGTTCTTGTCATGGATGGGAGCCAAACAGCTCAAGGCTGTTGTACGCTGATGCTTTCAGTTATTTGGAAAAAATACGCCATTCCAGTAGTTTGGTTTACAAAAAAAAGCCCCAAAGGACATTTTTCGGATGAACTACACACAGATTTAGTGAGACAATTTCATCACTTCTTTTGTCCTGAGCAACCTTGTCGGATAGTGCTTCTTGGCGACGGTGAGTTTGACGGTCTCCAACTGCGTAAGTTCTGCCAAGTACAAAACTGGGAATATGTCTTACGGACTTCTGTGGATAAGCAAGTAGATTTTCAAGGTGAATTAGGCCGTATTGACTCGCTTTTACCTCTTTTAGATGGGCAAGAATCCATTTTTATAGAACACGCTTGCTTGGGCAGCCATGCTGTATTTTGGAAGGGTAAAAACTTTCAAGAACCCATTGCTCTACTAACTAATATGGAGTTAGGACCAATGGCCTGCCAGTATTACAAGCGACGATTCAAGATTGAAACTATGTTTAAACAATTTAAATCAGCAGGATTTCAGCTTCAAAAGTCAATGCTTAGTGATGCTCCAAGGGTGCAAAATCTCATTATTGTAATAGCACTCGCTTTTGTATTTACATTTTGTATCGGACTTCTGCTCAAAGAACAAAACACCAAAGTGCTTGTCCCTTTCTTGAGGGCAGACAGAATAAATATCATAAGTCCTATTACTGTTGCACAAAAAGCAATGGAGAATCATTCCGACATTGCTTACTACATTTTCTCAATGTTGTCAAAGAACTTTCAAAATTTCTTCTCTGGATAGACCTAAAAAAAGAGTACGGCTATAAAAACAATGATAACAAAAAAAGAACTTTTTACACCAATAGGCAAGTAATTGGAAACAAGGTTTATGAATTTTTGATTTTGAGCAACCTTTTTGAAATCAAAATGAGGTTGAGTGGAGATAAAAAAAGCGTAGTTCCAATTTTTTTGCCCCAAAAATCCCTGTTAATCAATAGATTACTGCTACAAAAATCCATTTAATTCATTTTTAATGACGCATTTGGAACAAAATCTAACCTGCATTTGTATATTAAGTATAGACATTAAATGTACCAACATATAAAATTATGGATTTAATCGAAAGCTTACAGTGGCGTTATGCTACCAAAAAAATGTCGGGTCAGCAAGTGCCACAAGACAAAATAGATTACATTTTGGAAGCAATTCGTTTGTCACCTTCTTCATCAGGTTTACAGCCTTACGAGATTATTGTCGTAACGAATGAAGCATTAAAGGAGAAAATTAAGCCTATTGCGTTTGGTCAGTCTCAAATTATAGATGCTTCGCATTTATTGATTTTTGCGGCGTGGGATAACTACACCGAAGAGCGTATTAACGCCGTATTTAAGCGCTCGAACGCCGAAAGAGGTCTTCCAGACAGCGCCACCGACGAGTACCGCAAGCGTTTGCTAGGCATGGTGCTTGCCAATACTCCCGAACAAAATTTTGCCCACACTGCCAAACAATCTGCCATTGCCCTTGGCATTAGCCTCGTAGCTGCTGCTAACCAGCAGGTGGATGCCACTCCGATGGAAGGTTACAACGCTGTACAATTGGATGAGTTGTTGGGATTGGCCGAAAAGGGTTTAAAAAGTACGGCGATCGTAGCGCTTGGCTACCGCGATGAAGACAACGACTGGTTGGCAAAACTCAAGAAAGTAAGAACACCGAAAGAGCTATTATATACTCACCTTAATTAACAGCCCATTCTCAATAACAATGCCACCCTAAGGGTGGCATTGTTATTGAGAATGGGCTGTTACTCATCTTCTAACGCCTCTAATACATCCATCAATTCTCCAAAATCTTTAAACCCTGGGCGAATTTCTTCACTCCCTCGTAGAGCCACCCCGGTAATGTGGGTAGTGTCAGGTAAAGAGGAAGCATTTTCGGAGGTAATACCAAAACCAACAAGAATAGGGAAACGACTTGAAATGGTTGTTAACAGCTCAGGCCAATCTCCGTCTAAAGCATTTTCAGAGGCAGATTCTAGCAAGAAGTAAGACGCATACTGCAAATTATTTTCCATAATTTCGACCACTGTGTCTACGTCTTGGTCTATTTCTACCCGTAAAATAATGGGTTTGATAGTTTCTGCTTTAAGCCATGGTAATATGCTTGCTTCACTAACCTGAACGACATCGGGTTGATAAATCGTTATCTTTTCTAAAATAGCTTCCGCATCAGCCAAATTAGTTTCGGCGACAATCTGAACTCCCGCAATCCATGAGCGAATTTCATGAAATTTTTTAAGGTCGGTAAAACTCTCCGAGGCTTCATCTACCGAAAAACCTAACATTTCTACCCCCATCCCAGCACAATAACGCGCGTCGGAAAGGTTGGTTACATTACTTATTTTAACAATCGTCTTTAGCATATTTTATTTCAAAATAATGCGCGAATATACACCAAATAAGCCAAAAGCTCCCATCAAATTGCTTCGGTGGGAGCTTTTACTAAAAAACTACTGCTTTTACTTCCTTTAGGAAACATTTGGTTATAAAACCGTCACTTTGCGTTCTACTTCAATCTTTTTCGAAACTACATTCAATTGTTTCACTACTCGGCTATTCGATGCCTCAATTTCGAGGTTATAAGTACCATCTGACAAGTCACTAATGTTAAACTTATACTAATTAATATTTACTATGTTGTATTTTTTAAGTAAGGGAAACAGGTGATTGAAATGACTTTACCCTCCTCTTGACAAAGCTCTTTTATAACTTTCTGGATACATTCTTGAGCACTTGTTATGGTTTCAAAAACTTTGTTTTTTAGC
>JALQYJ010000094.1 GCA_023254175.1 Runella sp.
AACCTGAACAAGCACTTCGTCACATACACCGGCTGCGACCAGATTCTTGGCGATATGGCGCGTGGCGTAAGCAGCCGAGCGGTCAACCTTGCTGGGATCTTTTCCGCTGAATGCACCACCACCGTGGGCACCTTTACCACCGTATGTATCAACGATGATTTTACGGCCTGTCAAACCAGTGTCACCATGAGGGCCTCCGATTACGAATTTGCCCGTTGGATTGATGTGGTACGTGATTTGGTCATTGAACAATTTACGCAAAGATGGTTTTAACTTAGCTTTCACGCGTGGAATTACATACGTAATGATGTCTTTGCGGATTTGAGCCAACATGGTTTCGTCATCTCCAAAGTCATCGTGCTGTGTTGATACAACGATGGTATCAATCCGAATAGGCTTATTAGTGTCAGAATATTCGATAGTTACCTGTGACTTTGCATCAGGGCGGAGGTACTTGATACGCTTGTTTTCGCGGCGGATAGTAGCAAGTTCTTCCAAAATCTTGTGCGACAAGTCCAACGCCAAAGGCATGAAATTATCTGTCTCGCGAGTTGCGTAGCCAAACATCATTCCTTGGTCACCAGCACCTTGCGCATTTGCCTTGCTTTCAAAATCATCTGCTGCCTGGCGGTCAACGCCTTGGTTGATGTCGGCTGATTGTTCGTGAATAGCTGAAAGAACACCGCAAGAGTGTGCTTCAAACATATACTCAGCTTTTGTATAACCAATTTTGGCGATTACTTCACGCGCAATTTGCTGTACATCGAGGTATGTTTTGCTGTTTACCTCACCTGCAAGAACTACTTGGCCTGTGGTAACGAGCGTTTCGCACGCTACTTTTGACGTAGGGTCAAACGCCATGAAGTGGTCAATGAGGGCGTCCGAAATTTGGTCGGCTACTTTATCTGGGTGGCCTTCCGATACCGATTCTGAAGTGAATAAATAAGGCATTCTTCTATTTACAATTTACGAAATATGAATTACGATTGTGATTGTCGTTGAATTTTAGAGAGCAAAAATAGGTTATTTTCAGAGATAAAGAAAAAAGAACGAACTTTGTAGCCCTGTTAGGGATTAGTTTTTGGTAATTAGTTATTACACATACCTATTTTTGGCTAATAATGGTAAAAATTGAGAATATCGAATTAGGAGATTTTCCGTTGCTGTTGGCTCCGATGGAGGATGTCTCTGACCCTCCGTTTCGAGCTGTGTGCAAAGAGGGAGGGGCTGATTTGATGTATACCGAGTTTGTCTCGTCAGAAGGGCTGATTCGGGATGCGGCTAAAAGTGTGCAAAAGCTGGATATTTTTGAATACGAGCGCCCAATTGGGATTCAATTGTTTGGGAGCGATATCGAAACCATGGGAGAATGTGCCAAAATCGCCACCAAAGCAGGCCCTGATTTGATTGACATCAACTACGGATGCCCCGTAAAACAAGTGGCGTGTCGAGGGGCGGGGGCGGCGTTGTTACAGGATATTCCTAAAATGGTCAAAATGACCGAAGCCGTAGTGAAAGCGACCCACCTGCCCGTGACGGTTAAAACTCGTTTGGGCTGGGACGAATCCACCAAAAATATTGAGGACGTAGCCGAACGCTTGCAAGACATTGGCATTAAGGCACTCACTGTGCACGGACGCACGCGCGTGCAGATGTACAAAGGTGATGCCGATTGGACACTCATTGGTAAAATCAAGGATAATTCACGCATCAAAATTCCAATTTTTGGGAACGGTGACATTGACAGCCCCGAAAAGGCCATCGAATACCGTGACCGTTTTGGCGTGGATGGAATCATGATTGGGCGCGCAAGTATTGGTTACCCTTGGATTTTTAACGAAATCAAACATTTTATCAAAACGGGCGAACATTTAGCGCCTCCTACCACTGCCGAACGCGTACGAGTATGCCGTAAACACCTCGATTTTTCGATCAAATGGAAGGGGGAACGTACGGGTATTTTGGAAATGCGCCGCCACTACGCTACTTACTTTAAAGGTTTGAACAATTTTAAACCCTACCGTATGCGTTTAGTGGAAACCCTCGACTACGCCCATATTCTAGAAATCTTAGATGAAGTAACCGACATCTACGCACTAGATAGAGTGGAAGCGTAAGGGATTGATTTATCAAACCTTTTGGACTATGCGCACACACTGGTTAAGTAGTTGCTTTGTGTTGTTGATAACAACATTGGCAGCGGCTCAAAAAAACACTCAAGGTATTTCAGGACGGGTACTTTGGAAAGCAGGAAATTTTATGCCTACTGTCGGTGTCAAGGCGTCAGTTCCTAAAGCAACCCCTGTTGTAAGGGAGGTGTATATTTATGCTTTGACGAACGATAAACAGGTAGAAGCGGGAGAAGATGCGGGTTTTTATCAAAAAGTGAATTCAATACTTGTCAAAAAAGTAAAAACTAATAACAAAGGACAGTTTTCGGTAAGTCTTCCAGTGGGCTATTATTCGGTGTTTACCAAGGAAGACAAAGGTTTATATGCCAATCTGTTTGACGATGCCATGAACATTAATCCCGTTCAAGTTCAAAGACGCCGTTGGACAAAAATAGAAGTAGTAGTTGATTATCAGGCAGTCTACTAAAAAAAATCCCCGAAAGTTTTGAACTTTCGGGGATTTTTCACCTTCGGGAAGGCTTTACTCCTTAGCTACCTTCACCGAAGACTCTACTTTCCCATTTCGTTTGTAAGAAAGTAGGTAAGTAACAGCGGGGAGTTCTTGGGTCGAAACTTCTACTTCGTTAAAAGTACCAGTGAGTGTCACGGTTTTTACCAATTTGCCTTGAATGGTAAACTTATTGAAGTGCATACAATGCAAAAGAAGCAAGCCAGTGCTCGCCACCGTAGCCTCCATTGGTGATTTGGGGGAGGGTCGTATTGATGAAATTTTGCGATGCTTTGAGCATAGTTGCCCGTCGCGTATCTTTGTTGGGCAAAGTAGATGCAATGCCTTTTAAACACCATGCCCGGCTTAGTGAAAGTCCGTCTAAATGAACGATTTGCATATCGTTTCGGTCGCTCACAATGGGTAGCTTTAATACGTTTTGGAGGCCATTAGAAGGCATAAATCCATTGAACCATTTCAGAAAGTCGGTAGGGGGTAAAATCCGCCGCATCAAATCTGCAACTTCTAAGCTTGGGGAAAGAAAATCAGACCCGTCTGGTTCTTGAACGGCGGGTGCTTGCTTGTTGTTAAGGTAAAAATACTTGGCTTTTTCGATGATTTTGGCCTCAAATGAAGTATTTTTCACAGTCCTTGCATAATCAAGGGCAAATATTAGCCCAAATGCAGTATTGGGATGGACTCCCGTTCGATTTGGATAGGTTTGTTTGGGTAAAAATGCCGTCCAAAGCTCCACCACTTGTTGAGTGAGTGGGCGTAAGTTTTGGTGCCACTGTCGTCCTTGAGCATCGTCCCAAGTGGAAAGTTCTTCATCAAGTTTAAGTAACCAAGCCCAGCCATACGTTCGCTCAAACGTGCGTGAAAGCTTATATTTAGTAAAATACTCGGCTTCGGCTTTCATTTTTTCAGGCTGAAAACTAGCGTTCAAAATTTTTCGTATTTTAGCTTCTTCTGGAAGCCCTTTGAAGGTTTTAAGAAGCCTGACGAGCATCCAATGGCCGTGAACGGAAGAGTGCCAATCTAAGCAGCCATAAAACGCAGGATGGAGCTGTTTGGGGCTGAGTTTGGCGTCATTTTCTGCCTCAATGGTGTGCCCTGTTTTATTGGGATATTCCGTATGAATGCAGTGAAGTGGCAAGTTTGCCAAAAACGAAGCTCCTGCAGGTGTCAACTTCAACTGGTCGTTTTCTTTGGTAAGGTAAGGGTTCTGAGCCACAAGTACGGTAAATGGGAAAAGGAATAATATCCAAAAATATTTTTTCATTGTTTTGATAATGAAGTGTTTATGTATAGTTGAGGGACATTTTGGGAGGTAAACAACCAAAATCGACTACGAACTTACTAATTTTGAGCGTTTTCCGACCTTAGGCATGACTTTTTTCAATCTTTCTTTTAAAAAATGCTTCCTAATCTCACTATGTTTGCTGCCCTTAGTAGCGTACGTGGTGTTTTTTGAAGCTATTGCGCTGAATGTCAACTATGTTGCCTACGACGATATTCATGTACTCCAAATCGTCGAACAATGGCAAAATGCCGTTTCTTGGCAAGAAAAATGGGATTGGTTGACGGTCGGCTTTCCCGAACACCGAATTGTTTTCACTCGTTTGGTGGTTTTGATTTCTTATTGGCTTACGGGAAGTGTCAATTTTAAAAGCCTAATGGTAGTGAGCAACGTACTTTGGGTAGCTCAGTTGGGGATTTTGTATAAAGTGTTCAAGAAGGTCAATGTGCCTGCTTTTTATCTAATTCCCTTGTTTTGGATAGTGCTGAATGTTCATTCATTTGAAAATATTTTTTGGGGAACCAGCTCGCTTGGTAATTTTGGATTACTTTTTTTTGCCATGATGGCTGCATACGGATACACTCAGTTGTCGTCAAAGCACATTTGGGTAGGCCATTTATTCTCGGTTTTTGCCACATTTTCGTACGGAAATGGCTTGCTCACTTTTCTGATTGGGGGTATGGTATTGGCCTTGTCGAAGCGCCGGAAAGAGATGGGATATACGTTGTTGGTATTTATATTGACTATGGGTATATACGTTTTGACGCGCGCCCATGCTTTACCCAATGGATTAGATTTGATACAGCCTGCTAATTATTTTCAAGCAATTATCTGTTTTCTAGCCTTCATTGGGTCTTCTGTCAATTTTGATGCGTATGCACCCTCTACAATTGCGATTTGGGCTTCGGTAGGCTGGGGGGCATTTTTATTAGGGATATGTGTGTGGTTTTTGGTAAGAAATAGTGTCATTTCGTTCAAAAAAATAGACCTTCAGTTAAGTGAAGTACAATGGTTTGCGTTGTATTTATTGCTTTTTGTGGTATTAACATCTTTGGGAGTCGTTTATAAACGTGCCGAAGGTGACGGCCTTATCGGGATGTTCAAAGGGCGATATCGGATGTATCCAACCTGGCTACTGATAGTGACGTTTCTATTACTTTTAGACCACTTTCGAGGCAAAATCTCTCAAAAACTGATAGTAGTTATATCTGTCTCGGCCATTGGCTTCAATCTTCTGGTATTGTACTATGCCATTGCGCCCGCCGTCAATAATCGACGGATGGCAGTGGCGCAGGAATTCAATTCGATGTACAATGCCGATTTGCTGGGGCTAAAAATGTTTGATTTAACGGGTGCTGACTTTGGGCGATTGCAGAAACTGTATCGTCCGACTTTGTTTTTTAAGCAGTACGATAAACAGTGGACAGCCTCAACTGATTCTCTTTCGACCCATGGGATTTTTAAGGTTGATTCAATCTATTGGGAAAATAATAATCTCAATGTTTTGTACCAACGTGAGTTTATTCGTCCTTCCAAAAATGCCGACGATGGGGCGTACGTGGTCTTGAAATCGGCTTCACATGTTTACATGGCTGCGGGAATGCAGCGGGCACTTCCGCTGAAGACGTTTCTCCGACGAGGTTGGTATTGGGACAAAGGATTTTCGTCGATTTTTAATCGGGCTTCGGTAGTTAAAAGTAATTATCGAGTGTATGTACTTCGTCGCCAAAACGGTGTTTCAGAACTACTAGATACCCAACGGCGAGTGACTTTCTAGGAGTCGAGGTTGGCTAATAAATCGGAGGAAATAAGCAAGTTCTTGATGGGAGAAAAGGCATTCTTGTTAGAAGTTGCTTTTAGGGGCAGTAAGGGTTCGCCATGACGATTCACCACACCTATCCATTCGCCTTCTGGTGAAGGGTCAGGAAAATGTTGCCATATATAATCATTCACTCGTTGCCATTGTTTCAGAAGACTACGGTCTTGCAAAACCTGATAAGCCCGTAGCAAGGCAGTACAAGCTTCTAGTTGAACCCAAGCATACTTGTAATAGGCGTCGGGTTCGGTGGCGGGTAAACTTTTTACATCTAGCCAATGATAATACCCCCCATAGGCTTCGTCCCAAGTGGTTTCGGCTAAGTAAGCGATGTGCTGGGCCAATTGCCTCCGAATTTGTCGTTTATTGAGGTCGTATGTTAGTTCGTAAAAAGAGTTAAAGGTTTCAAAAACCCGACCAGCATGGATTCGGCGTCCCAAGAGACAATCGGAATACCCTCCTTCAGAGAATACATTTTCTAGTAAAATGTCGGCACGAGGTTCCCAAAAATGCTTCATCAATTCATTTAAAAGGGCTTCTCCTCGTTCGCGAAATGCTTTTTCAGAAAGACAATTTTTTGCGGTAGTTAAAGCGCGAGCGAGGGCATTTAGTTCGCTGATTTGTTTTAAATGCCGCCCCTTTAAAGGCTCATCAACAAATTTTTGTAGCCGTTTTTCTCGTTTACGAACGGCCTTTATCAACGTTTTTTTTGCCGCTTCGGCGTAGGTATCATCTTTGGTAATGTCGTACAAAATGCCCCACGCAGCGCAGGCCGCGGCTTCCACTTGCGTATCTTTTACTTCAACAACTCCTCTACCTGTAATATCAACGGACTCCCACCAAGTCTCCTTGGTATCGGTTACGTATTGAAGTAAGAAATCTGCCCCTTGGCGGGCATAGTCCAGAAAAGTGGGTTGGGCTTCGTTTTGGAATAACTTAGCAAAAGCCCAAGCTTGTTGACCGTGCCAAGCCATCCACTTGTCAGTCGAAATAACTTCGCCTTTGTTGGAAAGTACGCAAAAATAACCACCGTTGACACGGTCGATAGCAAAGTCGAGCCAAAAGGGAACGATTCGTTGTAAAAGGTCTTCGCGGTATTGCTGGGCGTACAAAAGCAAATTCATGCCGCAAAAATAGATTTTTTTTTACCTTTGTTGTACAATCAAACCTTTATTGCCTCTGCAACCGCTGTCTTCTTTCGCCCTGCCTGATAGGGTTTCTTAATCGTCAGTTGTTTCAATGACGACTGGCCACCAATGATTTTATCCCTTTAGAAGACCAGAAAAACTCTGACCTTGTGTTTTCTGTCAATTTATACTCCGCTTTTTATCATGTATTTTATAGAATCTACTCGTTTGCGGTTGATTCCGCTTACTACTCAACAATTACAACTACAGGCTAGTGATTACTTAGGATTACAAAAATCGCTAGGACTTACGCCTCGACTGATGAAAATGGAGGAAGAATTTCAGGTAGAATTTGACGATGCATTGGCCAATTATTGGCTTCCTGAAACGGCGGCCAACGTAGCCAATTATCAATGGTATACCAATTGGCTTATTGTCGAAAAAGAGTCGAATTCTGTAGCAGGCGGAATTGGCGTGGCAGGAATGCCCAACGACGAAGGCGAAACGGAAATTGGCTATGGCTTGGACGAAGAGTTTCGCGGGAAAGGCATTGCAAAAGAGGCTGTTGAATGTTTGATGAAATGGGTATTTAAACATCCTGCTGCTCAAGCACTCATTGCCCAAACTCCTGTTCGTCTCCCGCTTTCACAGAGGGTGTTGGAGAAGGCGGGCTTCTTCCAAGTAAAGGAGGAAAATGGCATTATTTTGTGGCGAAAACATAAGGCAAGTTAGTTTACACCCTTAAAAAGCAGTACGTTTGCAAAAAATTTAAACCAATGACAATAGCACCTAATCAAGTCGTAGCGTTGGCCTACGAACTGAGCATTATGAACGATACCGACGAGTGGCAGATGGTTGAAACCGTCGGTAATGACCAGCCTATGTACTTTATTCAAGGCATGAGTGGGTTGCCAGAAAGTTTTGAAGACAAAATCAACGGTCTTGTCGTGGGCGAATCGTTTGATTTTACACTTTCTCCCGAAGAAGGATACGGCGATTATGACATGGAAGCCGTTGCCGAACTTCCAATCGATATTTTTAAAGTGGAGGGTGAGGTTCAAGAAGATATGCTTCAAGTGGGTAATATGATTCCGATGACCAACGAAGATGGACATCGTTTGATGGGCCAAGTGGTAGAAGTAAACCGTGAGTTTGTATTGATGGACTTCAATCACCCATTGGCAGGCCGCACGATGCACTTCAAAGGCTCAGTGATTAATGTCCGTCCTGCTACTGCCGAAGAACTTGACCATGGCCATGTCCATGGTGAAGGTGGGGTAGAACATTAATTGAATGTCGAGTTCAGAATGTCGAATAATTATTAAACTTCGACATTCTGAACGCTAAACTCGACACTAGATAAGCGGTTCTTGCTGACTTAGGCAGTGAAAGCTTCCGAGCCCCCAAATGATTTCGGTAGAGTCGATGCCAATGACCTTACGGTCGGTAAAACATTGACTCAAAATATCCAATGCTTTTTGGTCGTTGGCACAGCGAAACGTCGGAACAATGACAGCCGCGTTGCTGATGTAAAAATTAGCATAAGAGGCAGGCAAACGCAGATTTTCACTGTAAATAGGTGTTGGCATGGGTAACTCTACAATGTTGAGCTGTTTGCCATTGAGCAAACGCATCTGCTTCAGTTCGTTGATATTCTCTTGTAAAATTTCGTAGTTGTCGTCCGATTTATTTTCTTCTATAATCGCTACTACTGTATCTTCATTCACAAAACGTACAGTGTCGTCGATATGCCCGTCGGTATCATCACCAACGATGCCATCGTTTACCCAAAGAATTTGTTCCACTCCGTAATAATCACACAAATATTGTTCGATTTGTGCTTGATTGAGGTGCGGATTGCGATTTTCGTTGAGCAAACAAGCCCTACTGGTCAATAAAGTACCTTTTCCGTTAAATTCTACCGAGCCACCTTCCATGATAATACCAGGCGTGACGTAGTCTAAGCCCAAATGATGAGCAATCGCTACGGGGATTAGGTCGTCGTGGTTGAATGGTGGATATTTCCCCCCCCAAGCATTGTAGCCCCAATTCACTACCAAACGTTTTTGGGTATCAGGGTTTATCAAAATACCAGGGCCGTGGTCGCGGCACCAAGAGTCGTTGGTGGCGTGAAGCGGAAGTTCGATTTGATTGAGGTCGATTCCTGCTCCCAGTAAATGAAGTTTTATGATTTGTTGTACCGTTTCGTTGTGCGCATTGATACACACCTTTTCACCCTCACTGATGGCCTTAATAAATTCCAAATAAGCAGGAAGCATTTTAGGCTGACGCTCGTACGTCCAAGAAGCTTCGGTGTGAGGAAAACTCAGCCAAGTGGCACGATGTGGATGCCATTCGGCAGGAAAGAAAAAGCCCTGTTCTTTGGGCGTAGATGAAATTGACATGTTGCTTTAGTCTATTAAGCCGTTTTGCGTCTGCAAAAATAGAGAGAAATATAGATTGTTTTAGACCCGCGTGTAGGTTCGTTCCGTAAAGTCTGTGTATCTTTCGTTGAAAAATTTCCACCTTTACCTCAATAAAATAAACGTATGCGAACAATTAAATGGATGATAGTACTGGTCATGGTAAGCTTAACCAGTTTTGCCCAAAAGAAATTTCCTTACATCAAAAGCGGAGGAGGGATGTTTGAAGTACCTGAAGCAGAGCCGATTGTTGACCCAAAGATGAAGTATAAGGTATTGTATGAAATTTCGAAAGGTGCCGATAAACCCGATACCGTTAACAGTACCTTAGATAAATTGGCTCGTTTGGTGAATCTTCATTTATCGGCAGGGATTCCGAAGCAAAATTTAGATGTGGTGGCCGTGATACACTTTTTGGGTACGCCGTTGATTTTGAGTGACGAAGCCTATAAGAAGAAATTTGGCGTACCTAACCCTAATACTGCATTGATTAATGAACTTGTGGCCAACGGTGTCAAATTTTACATCTGTGGGCAGTCGCTGTACATGCGTAAATTGGAAAAAGAGCCTCGCAACTCAAATATCCACGTCACATTGTCGGCCATGGTTTTGATGACTACCCTCCAATCGAAGGGCTATGTGCCTATTATTCCGTAGCATTATGAACGGAATGATATAAGACATATAAGGGATTATGAGAAACTTATACGCGCTTATATGTCTTAATATGGTTCAAAAACTAAGAAAAATACCCCTTAAAGGTCAAGCCGTTGATAAGCCCCTGCAACGAAGGCGCGTTGGTGGCTAAATCGCTCAAAATCGGATTTTCGACACCCCAGTTGAGTTCCAATTCGGGGTCGTCCCAAAGGCAGCGCCAGTTATCATCGGCGCCGTAGTCGGGATAGGCTTCTGAAACGGCTTGTACGTGAATAGATGGCGTAAAGAAATACCATCCGTGTAACATTCCAACGGGAAAAACAAGGGCGGCAGGGTCTTCGCCAAACAATTCAAACAAGGCGGATTTGTGCTGTGTCGGTGAACCAGGCCGTAGGTCGCGGAGGCCTAATAAACAATGCCCTTCAATAAGGCAAAAGTATTCATCGTGACGAATGTGGAAGTGCATTCCTCGAAAAACATTCGCTTCTGATTTTACAGCGCTCCATTGCACGGGCTTAAGTACCGTACCCCAATGGTCTTGAAAAATTTCGGTAAATGACCCGCGGTGGTCTTTATGCTCGTCTAACGACACCAAACGAACTTGGTGAAGTTCTACCCCATCTATTTGTGCGGATTTTACAATCTGAGTGGTATTCATGGTACAAAACGGTTTTTGGGCGAAAGTACCACGAGGCAATGAATAAAAAACTGAGGGAAGTCAGGGCTTTGATTTTATCCGTCTTTAATTACAGAACGAGTTTCTTATATGGCGAGTCACGTCTAAAACCAATTAACAAGGCTTTAGCCCTGACTTTTCAGTACTTTACAAACGAAAAAACAGGTTTGTAAAATGCTTGCAAAGTCAGAGCAACAAATGGACTTTTTGTGCACCTATTTGGCGTATTATTACTATATGTTCTAACCCAATATTCGCATTAATAACAAATGTTTACAAATTCTTCGCTTTCAATTGTGTTACGGCGTAGTCAGCGGCGCGAGCTGTCAGTGCCATGTAAGTAAGTGAAGGGTTTTGAGTGGCAGTAGAAGTCATGCAAGCTCCGTCGGTAACAAACACGTTTTTGCAGGCGTGCAACTGGTTCCACTTGTTTAGAAGCGATGTTTTTGGGTCTTTTCCCATCCGAACTCCCCCCATTTCGTGGATGTCAAGTCCAGGAGCTTTGTTGGGTACATCGTGGGTTTTGATGTTTTTGAAACCCGCTTTGGTAAACATTTCCGTCAACTGCTCATGGTAATCTTTCACCATTTTTTCGTCATTATCGTCGTAACTCACCGAAATCCGTAGCTGCGGGATTCCCCATGCATCTTTGAGGTTAGGGTCGAGGGCTACGTAATTGGTTTCTTTAGGAATAGTTTCGCCCATCATGTGCGATCCCACGCGCCAGTTACCGTATCTTTTTTCGGCCAACGACGTTTTCAATTCTTCGCCCATGCCTGAGCGGTCGTTATACGTAATGCGTGAAGAACCAAACCCTGCGGCATATCCCCGCAAGAAGTCGGTTTCTTGCTTGAGGAGGTTGCGAAAACGTGGAATGTAACTTTCGTTGGGACGGATACCCTCGTTAGTGGTATCCAAAAAACCTTCGTATTCTCCCGAAATGCTCGTACGATAGTTGTGGAATGCAACGTACTTGCCCATCAGTCCATTATCGTTTCCCAAGCCGTTGGGGAAGCGATGAGAGGTGGAATTGAGTAAAAGTAAGTTGGTATTGAGCGCAGCGGCATTCACAAAAATAACTTTTGCGAAGTATTCTGTCATTTCTTTTGTCTTGGCATCAATCACCCGTACTCCCGTAGCTTTTCCTAGTTTTTCGTCGTAGATAACTGAGTGAACCACTGAATCGGGTTTGAGGGTCATTTTGCCGGAACGCATTGCCCACGGAATAGTGGAAGCGTTGCTGCTAAAATAACCTCCGTAGGGGCAACCGCGCTGGCATAATGAACGGTTTTGGCACTGTGCGCGTCCTTGTTGGAAGTGAATAGGATTGGGTTTGGTCAAGTGCGCACAACGGCCAATGATGATGGGGCGAGCGCCTCCGTAGTGTTTGGCCATTTGCTGACTAAAATATTTTTCCACACACGACTGCTCATGCGGAGGTAAAAACTCGCCATCGGGAAGCTGGGGACGACCGTCCTTGTTGCCCGAGATTCCTGCAAACTTTTCAACGTAGCTATACCAAGGCGCAATTTCGTTGTAGTTAATCGGCCATGCTACGGCAAAACCATCGCGCGCGGGGCCTTCAAAGTCAAATTGCGACCAACGTTGCGTTTGGCGAGCCCATAGCAACGATTTTCCACCGACTTGGTAGCCCCGAATCCAATCGAAGGGCTTCTCTTGCACGTAAGGATGATCGGCATCTTTTACAAAAAAATGTGCCGCATCCTCGTTGAAAGCATAACATTTACTGACAATAGGATTGGCGTCTTTTACTTCCTTCGGCATTTGACCCAAATGAGGGAACTCCCACGGGCGCATCATGGTCGTTGGGTAATCGGTGACGTGCTGTACATTGCGACCACGTTCTAATACAAGTGTACGTAAGCCTTTGCCTGTCAGTTCTTTGGCTGCCCAGCCACCACTAATGCCAGAGCCAACGACAATGGCATCGAATGTGCGGTCTTTGATAGAATCTATATTGAAATTTGACATAAGCCCCTGAAGCCCCAATGGGGACTATTTTTGAATTTTTTATTTTAAAAAGAATACATTTTTTCCCTATTTGGGGCGAGTAGCAACAGGTACACAACCGTGATAAAACCCAGGGGCCATGTTGTATTTCTGAATGTTGACCATGACGTATTCAGAATTTTGGTATCCCTGAATGGTGAGGCTTTTAATCATACTTACAAACGGCTTGGTATCGGTATTGTCAGCTAATTTTTTAAGAAGGTCGAGGCGTTGTTTCTCTTCGCAAGCTGCAAATGCTTTGCCGTAGGCTTGTTGTGCTGCGTTATTTGTATCAGCCAAACCTTTTTTGAGGTTTTTTTGCGCACTTTCACCGTAACAATCATTAATCATTCGAAGGGCAAATTGATGCACTTTTAGTGATTTTGCTCCTGGGGTAGAAGTTTCAGGAATAATTGTTTCGACGATTTCGGCAAGGGTGTCTTCCTCTGCCACTGTAAGTAGTGTAGGCGCTTGTACCGATTCGGGAGTCCATGCTTGTGCCCAACTAGGTAGGCTCATTAATCCTCCAACAGCAGCCGTCAGGCTTTTAAGGGCAGACCGTCTTTGCATAATAACGTTTGGTTAGTTTAAATTCTATGAGAGATGCTTTAGTAAGGCTATAAAGCTACCAATTTAAAAGAAATGAAAACAGGTTAGATACCTATGAAAAATAAGAAAAGAATATTAAAGCATTGGGTGTCTTACCCCTCTATAAGGTGGTTTCTTTTTGGTTTACACTTCCTGCTGTTTAGTAATTGATTTTAGCTTTCTTTTTTAACCAGTTTTTCGGTAGTATTCAGCCTCAAAAGCTGCTGGATTACGGTAGTTCAAGGATGAATGCAGTCTCTTGGTATTATAGTATCCCTCAATGTATTCAAACAGTACCGATCGTAGAGCCTCGAGATCACTGTACCCTCCTTTTGGGATTGCCAATTCCGCCTTCAGTCGACTCCACAGAGATTCTGCGAAGGCATTATCATATGGATCCTCAGCGCGGGACATGCTCTGTTGTACTTTAAAAGTGCTGACTAACTGATTCATTTTCCGTGAAAGATATTGCCCCCCGCGGTCAGAATGAATAATTAAACCTGACTTCACTTTTCGCTTCAGCAGCGCCTTTTCCAGAGGCTCTCTTACCAAATTCTCCTGCATGTTATCATCAATCTTCCAACCAACAATCTGGCGGGAGAAAAGATCCATCCAAGTGCACAAATATGCCCATTTCCCGCCTTTTAGCGGCATGTAAGTAATATCTGACACCCATACAGCGTTTGGACGATCCGGTTTTGGTTGATTGAGCAGGTGATTGTTGCAAATCCGCTTTCCGTGCTTGCTATCAGTCGTCCTGGGGATAAATCCGGGAGGCTGAATAGCTCTTAACCCTTCCTTTCGCATGATCTCGGACACTTTTCGACGGCCAATTCTGATTCCTTTTTGCTTCAAAGACTCTCTAATCTGCCGACTGCCATAGCGTTTCATGTTCCGGATAAATTCCATCCGTACTTCATGCTTTGGACGATTGTATTTCTTGTCCGCATTATGACTTTCTCCACGCTGATACCGGTAGTAAGCTGTTCTGCTCACATCGAAAAGCAGACATAAAACACTTACTTTATAACTCTTGGAAAGGGTAGAGATCAAGCCATAGACGTCCCTTAGTCGGACTTGCTCAAGAGACCTAACCCCTTTTTTAATATCTCTCGGTCGGTTTTCAGACGTTCATTCTCTGCTCTTAATCTGGCATTCTCTGCCGCGAGCTTCGCACACTTACTGCTTTCACTATCTCCGGTCTTCGCTTTGGTCTTCATCGTTGCCATACTTTTCCAACGATACAGAAGATTTTCCGCAATTCCAAAACTCTGTGAAAGTTCTCTGGCACTCCTGACAGACATCAACATGGTGATCAGTTCATGCTTAAAATCAGCATCATAACTCTTTCGGGACTTGGCCCCATTCCGGTTTTCAATTGCACTTCAGTTTGTGCAAGAAAGTGTGCCAATTTTTGCAGCCACCTCAGGGCAAAAAATATGACGAAAATTATACGTACTCGCTTGTTTGAATCATAGAAATCCCGTGCGGTGGAAAGTTAGAAAACATGGTACTGGCAAGCGACGTACTTGGCGCAAACTACACCTAGTAGTAGCTTTGTTTCATGGATATTGAATGGCAAAAAAGTAGAATGGTAAATAAAATTTATACAATAACAAAAAGAGTTAAACAAAGCTCAGTTTTTACATATATGACTTCATTAATCTCTTTTAGATACGAACCATGCGACAAAGCCTTTAGTATTTATCCCTGTATTTTATTACAAAACCAACAAACCTAAGGAGCTTTCTAATTATAAAATCTCAATATCAAATTGTCGGTAGTTATCAAGTGCAGGGTCGTTACTCGGCAAGTCAGTAATAAGTGTGTCGATGGCCGAAAGTTCACATACTTTAAAAAAATCGACGGTTTCGAGCTTTTCTTTGTTGCTCAGTACAATGGTTTTTCGAGCCGAAGCCATCAGGATTTTCTTTACTTCACCTTCGTCTTGGATAGATGCCGTGATTCCGATTTGGCGGTCAATCGAACATGCACCCATAAAATACACATCGGCTTGATACTTTTGGGCTTCGAGGCAGGTTTGAACTCCCACGTTGGTTTGTGTACTTCGGTCATAATTTCCCCCCAATACAATCACTTCGATTCCTTGGTGCGTCGACAAAAGCGGAAGCAATGCAATGTTGTTGGTTATCAATCGAAAATTGGCTACAATTGGAATGCTTGAAATAAACGCCAACATCGTTGTACCTCCGTCGATAAACACAGTTTTGGCTCCCAGAAGCTGTTGTTGGGCTTTAAGGGCAATTACTTTTTTAGCGTCAGGAAACATATCCGCACGGTCTTGAAACGACAGCGGACTGGCCGATGGACTAATGGCTCCTCCTCTCACTTTGACGAGTAATCCGCTCTTTGCAAGTACTTCAATGTCCCGACGGACGGTATCTTCTGAGACGTTCAAACTCAACGCCAACTCTTCAAACGAAGCTTTATTAGTCGCTTTTATGACTTTCAAAATATGGTCAAAACGCTCCTCTTTTAACATTTTTTGAGGTTTTTTATAGTGTCAAACGTGAAGCGGGTCGGGTTGTGAACAACCCTTAGCACAGGGCACACGGCTATTTTCTGCCATACGCTATCCCTACTAGCAGCAGCAAAAAGCCCGTAAAACCAAAGGCTATCGATAAGGAAGTTTGTTGGGCAATGAACCCTAAAATGGCTGGCCCCGCCAATTGACCAGCGTAGCCCATGCTCGTAATGGCCGCAAGGGCTACCGAACTTGGTACATTTTTGAGTCGTCCACCTTCACTAAAAAACACAGGAACGATGTTAGCTGCACCGATTCCTACCAAAACAAACCCGACAAAAGCCCCTATAAGCCAAGGAGTTCCTACAATGAGTGCTAGCCCAGCCACCCCTACAAACGCCCCTCCCGACACCACCGTTTTGGTATCAAGTTTGGAAACCACTTTATCACCTACCAAACGCATGACCGCCATCGCTACCGAAAACGCCGCGTAGCCAACTCCAGAGAGAGCCTCTTCTACTCCTCGATTGTCGCGGAGAAAAATGGCGCTCCAGTCAAGCATGGCTCCTTCGGCTAAAAACACCGCAAAACACATCGTACCCAAAAAAAACACTTGGGTGTTGAGCCATGATACACCTCCTACACTTGCTTCGGTTTTTTCAGCAGCAAAATGACGATTCACTTTCGTTTCGGTAGCTGCATCCATCAAAAAACGAAACTGAGTAAGCACAATCAACATCATAAGCACTGCTACCGAAATAGCAGCCATCAGAGGCGTAATGCCCGATTTTATCAACAATCCAATGGCCAACGGCCCTACCAGCCCCCCCACGCTAAAAAAGCCATGAATGGACGACATAATAGGTTTTTCTGACAAGTTTTGAATCTGAACCCCGTGGGCATTCATGGCAACGTCGATGCTACCAAGACCTGCCCCAAATACAAAAAGCATGGCTCCCATTGCCACTAAAGAATCCATGACCAACAAAAGTGGTAACGCCAATGACATCACCAAAGCAGAACCAATCATCGTTTTTAATGAACCTATTTTGGTAATCAACCAACCCGAAATAGGCATCAGGATAATTGCCCCGGCTCCCAAAAATAACAGTAAAATACCCATTCGTCCGTCGTCGAGGACAAGTCGGTCTTTCGTATAAGGAACCATGGGTGCCCAGCTCGAAATCCCTATACCGCACACTAAGAAAATGGCTTTAAGGGCAAATTGCGCTTTTTTCAAATCTAATTCAATGCCATCGTTACGGAAACTCATGTTTATAGGGTTGATTTTAGTATAAAAGTAAAAATATATTTTTGCAAATATAGGCAAATTTGCAAAATATTGCAAAAATAAATCGTATGAAAATTGAACACGTTACTATTTGGGTGCACAATCTCGAACCAATGAGAGCGTTCTACGAAACTTATCTTGGGGCTGTTTCAACCACTAAATACCACAACCCAGTAAAGAATTTGCAATCGTATTTTTTGACTTTCGAGGAGGGGTACGCCTCGAATTGATGCAAAAACCAGAAATAAACGGTGTATCCCAATGGTTAATTTTCGTCAACGCAATATCATGGTGAAATGGAATTTTTGCTCTCTGAACCGTCTGGGTTTGATAAGTGTAGCAGCTCTGGCGGCCAATCATGATAATAGAGTTTGGGGAAGGGCATCGGGTAGTGAGCCCCCAAACGTTTTAGAAATTGTCATTTGCTCTTTGCCCATTTGATTAATTCTCTCCCTTCACGCTATTTGATTTATTCTTACGTTATTTTTACGAACCCTAACCCAGTACGGAATGACGCGTTTTGTAGGCATAACTTTAATTACTTTTCTTACTTTTTTGGTGAGCGCTTGTGCGGTATTCAGGTCATCGACTCCTTCTGCCAAAACACCCTCATCCAAACGTCCTCTGCTTATCAAACCCAAAGGTGCTTACCAAAATTACGTGCGAGATATCGTGCGCACGGCTCGTGGTTATACAGGTACGCCCTACCGCAGTGGTGGCAACGACCGAGGTGGTATCGACTGTTCGGGGTTGATTTGCTCCGTGTATACAGAAGTGGGGCTCAAAGTTCCGCGCATCTCGTGGCAGCAAGCCGAATTTGGCACAGAAGTCGAGGAAATACAGGATATCCGTCCTGGCGATTGGATTTTTTACGTACCCGACGCGGGCAAAGTGGGCTATGTCTCGCACGTTGGTATTGTAACCGAAGTGCGAGGCAAAAACGACATTCGATTCATTCACGCTTCGTCGTCCAAAGGTGTCCGCGAAGACAATCTCTTTTCAACGTACTTCAAAAACCGTTTTGTGAAGGCCATGCGGCCGTTTTGATTTTTTGGGTTGGCTTTCACTTACCTTTTTACCATTGATTTAGTTAAGGAGAAATAAATTTATCATCCTAACTTACCGATAAGTCAACATGATAAACTAGCCTATCTAAGATGCGACAACGGTTCTGAATTTATCACAGACCTTGTGGATGGGAATTAGAGAAGCTAACAGGCTTATGCAGCTTAGCCAGAGGCGGTTGTTGTGCCAAGCTCAATGAAGAAGAAAAAAAAGGTAGTCGAATTTTTAATCGGGAAATCAAGCATTTACGTCAAGTTCTTTATGGAAGTAAGTCGGGACGACGGGCTTTTGTACGTTCAAGTGATTTTTGAAAACGCCAATCTGAAATTTTGGCTTCATGCCCCGAAAGTAAAATATCTGGCACCTTCCATCCCTCAAATTCCGCTGGCCGAGTATAGACAGGAGGAGCTAGTAAATTATCTTGGAAAGAATCGGTTAAAGCAGAGGTCTCGTCGTTCAAGACCCCTGGAATTAGACGAATGATAGAATCGGCAATGACACATGCGGCGAGTTCACCTCCCGAGAGGACATAGTCGCCTATGCTAATTTCTTTGGTAATAAAATGTTCTCTTACTCGCTCGTCAACCCCTTTGTAATGCCCACAAAGAATGATAAGATTTTCGGTCAACGACAAACGATTGGATATTTTTTGATTGAGCCGCTCGCCATCGGGTGTTACGTAGATGATGTCATCATACTGACGCTCGCTCTGTAGCTGGCGAATACACCTTGCAATAGGCTCTATCGTTAGTACCATGCCTGCCCCACCCCCAAACGCATAATCGTCTACTTGACGCTGTTTATTGAGGCTATACTCTCGTAAATCGTGAATCACAACTTCGACGTGCCCTCCCTCTTGAGCACGTTTTAAAATGGAATGCTCAAAAAAACTGTCCAACAAACGTGGCAAACAAGTGATGATGTCAATACGCATAACTTAACTCAAAGGCTTGGGGGTACTATTGGTCTTCTAGTTCACTGTCTTCATCGTCAGCAACTGCATTGGTTCCTTCGGTATATACTTCAACAAGTCCTTCAGGAAGCGTGACATTTAATGTTTTTTCAGGGCGATTTACACCTTGAATCATAGCGTCATTGACAGGAATTAACACTTCTTGGCCTTGAAACTCCATAGCAATCAAGTCTTGAGTTGCCATACTGTAAATAGTTGTTACGATTCCGAGCGCTCCTAAAGTAGCATCTACTACTCTAAAACCGACAATTTCATGGTAGTAAAACTGAGTTCCAACGAGTTCGTCAAGGGTATCTTCTGGCAAAAAAAGTGGACAGTTAATCAGCGACGTTGCTTGTTCGATAGAATTAATATCCTCAAATTTCACAATGGCTTTGCTACCACGTTGGATATTAATATGTTCGATAAAATAGGGAATCAATTGGCCTTTGATTTCAACAAAAACCGACTCCATTTCGTCATAATCATTGGGAGAATCTACGTCAAGAAAAATCATTACTTCCCCTTTCGTACCATGAGTACGGGTGATATGACCTAATTGAAAACAATCGTTATGCTGCATGATTTCTAAAAACAAAAAATGGTATGAGCCTATTTTTATAGACCCATACCATTTGTAAAAAAGAAAAATTATTCCGCTGCTTCTTCGGCAGGAGCTGCTTCTCCCGCAGGAGCTTCCTCAGTAGCGACTGCTGCTGTATTTTTCTGGGCAATGGCCGCTGCACGCGCTTCGTTTACTTTGCGTTCAGCTTCAAGTTTAGCTAATTTCACATCTGCTTGTTTCTTATTCAAGCCATCTACTTTCACTTCGATGCGTGAAGATTTTTCTTGTTTCCAAGCTTCAAAACGAGCGTCAGCAACTTCTTGTGTAATTGCACCTTTTCTAACACCTACTTGCAAGTGCTTACGCAACATTACTCCCTCATGACTTAAAAGAGCACGAGTTGTGTCTGTAGGTTGTGCTCCGTTCAAAAGCCATTTAACCGCTTTTTCAACGTTTAAAACAACTTTTGCAGGATTAGAAATTGGGTTGTACGTTCCCAATTTTTCGATAAAGCGACCATCACGTGGTGCTTTGGCATCTGCTACGACGATGTCGTACATTGCTCCTTTTTTGCGTCCGCGACGCGCTAAACGAATTCTTACCATTGTATTTGCTAGGTTTACTATATGAAGGAACACGTCCTTCGTGTGTAACGTGGGCGCAAAAGTACGCGGTTTTCTGTAAAAAACAAAATGGGCTTTGTTTTTGAAACAAAACCCATTGATTAATTCGGTAAATATCTTCAATTATTGATTCCTCTGCTTAGGCTCTTTTACCACTTTTCCTGGCTCCTGATCTTTCTTTTTACCTGTACGGAAACCTGCAGGGTAGGATGAGCGAATGGAATTCATTGGCAAAATGCGAATTTCAACGCGACGGTTACGGCTCATTCCATCCATTGAGTTATTGTCAGACACTGGACGCAACTTTCCGTAGTACTCTATCATTACACGGCTTGGGTCTTGCATACCGTTACGAATCAAGTAACGCTTTGCTGCTTCTACCCGACGCTTTGACAATTGCATATTGTAGTTATCTGAAGCACGAGCATCAGTATGCCCAACGATAACAGCACGACAATTTGGACGCAAATTCAATAGGTCAATTACTTGTTTCAAAATTTGTTGGGAAGGGTCTTTAATAATCGCTTTGTCTGTATCAAATTCGATGTTACCAAACATAGCATCACACTCTTCTTTCGGCAAATTTTTCTCGATAATATCTTTAATGTATTTGTTCAAATCCATTGCAACACCTCCCCCCGAAACAATGCTATTGGCAGGGGTATTAGGCTCTTTGTCAAACAAGTCAGCAACGCCATCTCCGTCAGTATCTGTAAACAAACGTGGGTCTACAGGCTTAGGCATGTTGGCTTTCGCAATCGAATCCGCATCTTTCATGGTTGGATTATACGGCGGAGGAATCAAATCCATTGGATTGGTATAGCGCAAGTGGTAACGACCTTTGGCAGGGTCATGTACCCAGTTTCCTTTGGCGTCTTTTTTAGCTATCACTGCATTCTTACCAATTTTATACGTTAAAGAAAGGCCAATACTTCCCCATTTATCTAATTTCGAATCACCTTTTCTGAATAACCAAATATCCTGACGTGGGTACTGCTCAGAACCTCCACCACCGTAAGTTACGTCCAATTTCTCCGTATTTACGTGGTTAAGTGTAAAATCAAGTCCGATATCAATGCGTGATGATGCTTCAAAATGAATTGCAGAGCCGATTGGAAAAACAATTTCACGAGTATAGGTTGAACCATCGCGCTCCCATTCTCCCGCTGTTTTTGAGCTTCGGTTAGTGTTTGTACGAATCAATTCTACCGATTGGCTAGTACCCAAACGATACACACGTGAATTAAACCACATGTAGCCGTAGCCAGCGTATACATCCCATTTCCAACGTTTAAGTTTGTTGTAGCCAAAAAGAATTGGCTTCAAATTGGCATGTGCATTAATTGTCGTTTGCAAAAAACCCTTACTTTCGAAATGAGCGTTATAAATCCGCTCTTTCGACCCATTGAGGTTTCCTGTCCAAAAGTTAAGGCTTGCTCCAAATATGGGCGTTACTTGCTTGTGCAAAGCAAGGCCGAGCCCGCCAGTTAGATGCTCTTCGGGGCCAAGTTTAAAGTCATACTGACGAAGGTCTCCGTAAAACTGAGTAAGAGCTGGAGTAATTGTAAGTGCCCATGTATTCAACTTGTTTGGACCTTCGTAGCCCGCACCTTTGGGGCTTGGCGACTGCGCATTGGTCTTTGCAACAGCCAACGATAACAAAAATAGGGTGGACAGTAAATTGATTTTTTTCATGGGCAATGAGCGTTGTTTACTGCTAAGTGGTACTATAGATATTCTTTTTAATAGCGTATCGAGCCTATAAGCCGGATTCTGTTCATCAATTTAACTTGACAATCTTATCATTTATCTGGTTTCAACGTCACCGCTGAATTCTATCAACCTACCCATGCCGATATCTTCAAAAGAAGAGTTAGAACGAGTAGCTCTAAAATCGGCACTTATTTGGTCTTTCAGCCCGTAAGGTTTACCGTGCCTCGTCTGTCGCCAGCCAAGCGGTGGGCTCTTACTCCACCTTTTCACCTTTTCCGTTTCTTTTTCAAAACGGTAGTTTATTTTCTGTTGCACTTGCTGTCAGGTAACCGTCGCCAGTTCCCTGCCTTCCCGTTAGGAAGTACGGTACTCTACGCTGTCCGGACTTTCCTTCCTGTTCTCAACATTTAGTGAGTGCAGAACGATAAGACGGCTTCGATAACGCTATTGGGTACAAAACTATAAAGAGTTAGCTTCTTTAAAAATCAAATAAAAAGAAAAAAATCGTAAATACCATAAATAGCAGGTCATTTTTCCCCTATAGCAGGCCATCGATTTTGACTTCTATCTGTCCATTGGCTATAATTAAGGCCACCAAAGAAGTCGGGGTTAGGTATACTTGGTCGGGGTCAAGATTATCTAAACGCCCGCCAAAAGCTACTCCTTTAGCTACTTTACGATTGGTAAGCTGTTGGCGAATAGCTTTTTGTGCTTCATCTACTTGTGGGCCTATCGAAAACACAAACTGCTGTTCTATTTGCTTGGAAAATTTTCCTTGCAAAAGCCAGTTCGCCGTTTTCAATAAGACGTTTTTGGTATCTAAGTCATAATCAATATTTTTTAACGATAAAGTTCGGGATGCCGCATCATAAAATGGAACTCCTTTCAAATAAATGACCCCATTTATGCTTCCTTTCAGTCCTGATTTGATAATTAGCTTGTCATTTTGACCATAAATATCGACACTTGTCACTTCGATTTTGTATTTACCCTCCTTAAACTCGAAGGTTTTTCCTACAAATTGGGTGGCAGCTAATTTGGAAGCTTCTTCGTATGGTACGACCCCAATGAGCCCGATTTGGAAGCCTTTGGGAATGTCTTTAGTAATAATCAGATTCGGAATATCAGTTGCAGGTTTAATTGATGGTTTTTCTCCCGTAAGGGTTTGGGTAAATCCTCTGATTCCAATGCTAGTGCTGATTTTTCCTTTATCTATCTGAAAGGGTGACATCAATATTTCGGTAGGTGTGACCACTAACCATGTGCGATATTCCTCCGACAATTGCCTCGGTTCGCGAATCAAGTTCCAAGCTTGAACGACATAGGGTTTGACTGCAATGTTTTCTCGAATGTTGTTGTCGATAGCCTTTGAGAACGTTGCCAGGTTTTCAGTAATCTTACGACTAATAATTCCCGTAATAGGAATCTCAATGTTAGCGACTTTGATGCTCGGTTTGGTGACCCAATCAAAACCCGCCGAAACTGTCTGAGAGCTAACTTTCCAGTCGGAATTTATTCCAAAACGGGTCATGAACTTTAAGTTGATTTGGAACTCCGTTGCTTGAGCCCCAGTTATGCCCAGTACTTGGTACGATTTTTCACCCCAAATTTTCAAAGGAACGGTATAATATAGCAAGGAGTCGCGAGCATCGGCCAAAATAGGTGCACGCTTCCATACCTTGATTTTAAAACCTTCCTGACGGTCATTATCTTCATAAATCAATCCTTGAACTTGCGTATTAAGGTGGCGTGTCAGTTCAGCAATCGACAATTCGATAGGTACGTGAACGGTTGACCGATGTTTTTCATTCTGAATATCCATATTCGTATGTTTATAAGCTTCAGTAGGTGCTTTTGGCTGCGTAGTAGTGGCTGGATGACAGCCCGCTAGTAGCAAAAGGCAAGCTAGAGGCCCAAAAAACAACGAATTTAAAAGGGGAAAACAGATAGAAGAAAACTGTTTTTGTTTCATGATGAATTGGCACAAAGGCGCTAGTTATCAATTTATTAGTTTAAGGTTGATCTTCAATATAGCAACAAGGTATTTTCCAAACTTCTCCCTGAACGCGCTGAGTACCATGAATGGCCTTGGGCATCAATTGTTTAAGCGCACGAATCCCCGCTGTAAACCCTTGTGGTTGCTCGGCAGTTATCACAATACGCTGGGGGGAAATGTCAAGAAAAAAGCCTTTGGAGCCTAATTTAGGGTCTTTGCTTGGAACCAAGTTAATACCTTCCTTTACCCGAAAATTGCCTGCAAAAACCCGAGTATCATGCCCTGTTACTTGCCCTATATTCTGAGCAAAATCTTCGGCTAGCTGCCTCAAGGCAGGCTCTGTACTTGTAACTGCAAGAAGAAGTGTTTTTGGTAATACGAAGAAGCCATTTCTAGGCTCTAAATGAGCAGGTTTAGGGATAATAGTGTAAGTTGACTGAGCGAAGGCCGTTGTGGAAATACTCACATGTATCCATAGGAACCACAGCGCTTTTTTCACAGTTTTCACAATCATTTTACGCCAAACGAATACCATTGGGAACAGGACGGTCGGGTTGTGACAAGACCACTTCGCCATCGGGCAACACAAAACCTGTCACTAGTACTTCCGACATAAAATCGGCGACTTGCTTGGGCGGAAAATTGGTCACACAAATCACCTGACGGCCTAGTAACTCCTCTTTTGTGTACAATTTTGTCACTTGAGCCGAGCTACGTTTTATGCCACGTTCTTCCCCCAAATCCACCCAAATTTTGTAGGCGGATTTTCTCGCTTTTGGAAAATCTTCCACTTGTACAATCGTTCCTGCACGAAGCTCTACTTTTTCAAACTCTTGCCACGAAATGTCCATTGCAACTATTTTTTACGCGTTTTTAACGTAACTACCCAACCATTTGATATAACTACGGTGTTTTTTAAACACTTTCTGTACATTTTCGTCTTTGTAATATCCCTCCAATTCAATAAAAAACCAAAAATTAAAGTCTTCGCTTCCTTTGTAAGGACGGCTTTCAATTTTGGTCAAGTTGATATTGGCTCGTTTAAAATCTTGAAGAAACCCTGCCAAAATCCCTGGTTTGTCGGTATCGGGCAATCGAGCAATCAGCGTAGTCTTATCGTTTTCGCTCGGTTGGTTCACAAAATCTTTGGCCAAAATGAAGAACCGAGTGCGGTTGTTGCTATTGTCCTCAATGTTATCAAACAAAATCGGCAAGCTGAACAAGCGAGCTGCAATGACCGAACAAATCGCCGCACTTTCAGGGTCTTCTGAAGCCAACTTTGCCGCTTTCGAGGTCGATTCTACTTGAATTTCTTCGGGTTGTGTTTGCTCAAAATATTTATTCAAAAAACCTCGACATTGACGAAAAGCGATGTCTTTTGAATAAATTCGCTTGATTTTTGAAGGGTTTTCGCATTCGGTAGCCAACGCAAAATGAACAGGTATTTTTAATTCTGCGGCAATATTAATGCTGGTCTCATTGAGTAAGTCAACGGTTTCATAAACAATCCCTTCTTGGTTGTTTTCGATAGGAATAACCCCAAATTTCGCTCGCCCTGTATCCACCGCTTCAAACACCGACTTAATCGTAGGTAATGTCATGTATTCGCTCATGGCGCCAAAACGACTTTCGGCAGCTTGGTGCGTAAAACTACCCTCGGGACCCAAGTACGCAATGCGCTCAGGGAGTTCGATATTTCGTGCCGCCGCAAAAATTTCCAGATAAATCGCCTCAATCGCCTCGGGAGTCAACATCCCTTTGTTTTGCTTGTTCAGCCTGTCCAATATTGATTTTTCGCGTTCGGGGCGATAAATCACCGTTTTGGTGGCTCTTTTTAGCTCCCCTACTTTATGCACCCACTGCATTCGTTCATTAAGGAGAGTAAGTAATTGGTCATCAATAGCATCGATTTCGCGGCGAATATCTTCTAAGGTCATTTTTTGGTCGGGTTAAAAACAAATAGATGTTAGCGGTCAGTAAAGAGCGGCTAGCAAAAAAGCAGCTTAATCGTTGTCGGGCGTATCGCCTTCAACGGTGGGCGGAATGGTCAACCCCGCAAAGAGGGCATCCATTTTGGCCGCATACTCAGCGGTATCGTCCAAATAAAAATGCAAGTCTGGAACAATACGAAGTTGATGGCGAATCTTGATTCCCAACAGTTGGCGGATAGACTTGTGGCGTTCCTGAATTTGTTCCAACAATAAACCTTTGTTTTTGGCAACCAAAAAACTCAAGTATACTCTTGCAATGCTCAAGTCGGGAGACATACGTACCATCGTGACAGTAATAAACGCATTGTCAAACCACGTGCGCCCTTCTTTTTGAAATATATCGCTCAAATCTTTTTGTATTTGACGAGCGACTTTTTGTTGTCTTTTTGATTCCATAATTGTGAGTCGATGGGATACAATTTCCATCTTTTTTGCAAAGGTACAAAATTCTAAAACGCAAAAGTGGTACGGTTTTTGTGAGGGGCTAAAGTTAGCATAACTAATAACTACTCAGCGACCATGCTCAAGTTACACACTTCTGGAATACTATTTCTGATAGTTAGTTTATTTTCTACCGTTTATTCGCAAAACTTTGTCTCTTCAAATCTACCAATTGTAGTCATTAACACCGAAGGGCAAGCCATTATGGACAACCCAAAAGTCAACGTCAAAATGGGAATAATTGATAATGGCCCAGGCAATCGTAATTACTATAAAAACCCTAATAATAACAATCAGCCTGACCCGTTTAATCACTATTATGGAACCGTTGGGATTGAACACCGTGGCTCCGCATCTCAATTTTTTCCCAAAAAACCGTATGGTTTTGAAACCCGAGACGGCACTGATAAAAGCGTAAAGGTGTCGATGCTCGGAATGCCGCTCGAAAGCGACTGGATTTTGAATGCAAGCTATACTGATAAAACATTGATGCGCGATGTACTCACCTATCATCTTTCCAACGAAATGGGCATGTACGCATCACGAACGAAATACGTAGAGCTCGTACTCGATGGAGACTATCGTGGGATATATATTTTGATGGAAAAAATCAAGCGGGATGTTAACCGAGTGGATATTGTATCTCTTAAACCCACCGACAACTCAGGCGATGCGCTCACTGGAGGATACATTCTAAAAATTGACAAAAATACAGGGACTCCCAATGCCTACTGGAAATCGCCTTATCCCGCTAACAACCTGATGGAAATCAACGTCATGGTTGAATATCCCAAAAAGGACGTCATCACGACAGAGCAATTTGAATACATCAAAAATCATTTCACCAATTTTGAACATACCCTCAACGGTCCCAACTTCAAGGACCCCGTCGAAGGGTACGTCAAATACATCGACGTCAATACTTTTGTTGACTATTTCCTATTAACCGAACTCACCTACAACATTGATGCGTTTCGTTTAAGCATTTATTTTTATAAAGACCGAGATAGTCGCAATCCCAAGATCAAAATGGGCGCTCCGTGGGACTATGACCATGCCTATGGTAACGCAAATTACTGTAAGGGCTGGGAAACCAATCATTGGGCGTATGATTTTATCCGTGAGTTTTGTCCCCAAGATGATAAGCAGACACCTATTTGGTGGTCACGGTTGCTTCAAGACCGCGAGTTTTGTCTTAAAGTACGTAACCGTTGGCAACAGCTTCGTCAAAACCAATGGAGCAATACCAAAATTATGGACTTTGTCGACCAAAATGCAGCGTTATTAAGCGAATCTCAAGTTCGTAATTTTCAACGTTGGCCGCTTTTGGGCGAATGGATTTGGCCCAATTATTACTGGGGAAATACGTACCAGGAAGAAGTCGCATGGTTTAAAAACTGGACGCAGCAGCGCCTTAGTTGGCTTGATGCTAACCTTCCACGCGTCGGTGCTTTGGCCAACGAAATTACTGATTGCGCCTCTGTTGCCAAACCTACCGTTAGCTCACCCGTTAATTATTGCAATGGACAAATAGCCTCTGCACTTACTGCTGGGGGAGTAAATCTAAAATGGTATACCCAAGCTACAGGCGGTACAGGAAGTGCCTCTGCGCCAACCCCATCGACTGCTAACTCTGGCACGTTCTCGTATTTTGTTTCCCAAACTATCGATAACTGCGAAAGTCCTCGCGCACAAATCGACGTAGTGGTAGCCGCGCAAGCTCCTGCGCCCTATGCTACCGCCTCAGTGGAATATTGCCAAGGGCAATCGGCGGTAACGCTTACTGCCAATGGTTCAAATCTCAAATGGTACAATGCTCCTTTTGGCGAAACAGGTACCACAACGGCTCCTATTCCTTCGACTGCGAGTGCGACCTTGACCAGCTATTTTGTCTCTCAAACTCTCAATGGTTGCGAAAGTGGTCGTACCCAAATCAACGTAAATGTCAGAAACCGTCCAGATGTACCCCAGGCAGTGACAGCAATTAGTTATTGCCAAGGGCAAACAGCTCTACAACTCTCTGCTAGCGGAACAGGATTGCTGTGGTACAGCGCCCCAGCGGGAGGCACAGGTTTGACTAGTGCCCCAATTCCTTCCACAAGTACCGTCGGTACGAGCTCTTATTTTGTTACCCAAACTCTGAATAGTTGCGAAAGTAACCGCGCTGAAATTAAGGTTACAGTGGGAACCAAAACAAATGCCCCAACGGCCTCAAACGTTGATTACTGCCAAGACCAAACCGCTTTACCGCTTACCGCTAACGGTAATAACCTACTATGGTACACATCTGCCTCAGGAGGCGAAGGCAGCACTACTGCCCCAATTCCTTCGACAGCGAGTCCTAACATTTTAAGTTATTTCGTTTCTCAAACTGTCAACGGATGCGAAAGTAATCGTACACAAGTGATGGTTACTGTTCGTGTCAGACCCAACCTACCCGAAGTGTCTAATTCTGTCAGCTACTATTGCCAAGGCGATACCACCGTGCCCGTAAGTGCCAATGGGACTAATTTGAAGTGGTACGCTAGTGCTACTTCAGGCACAAGTACAAGCACAGCTCCCACCCCGCCATCCACGACAGCTACAACCCTTTCGTACTATGTCAGTCAAACGGCTAATAATTGTGAAAGTGAGCGAGCCTTAGTATCCGTAGTGATAAAATCAAAGCCTACTCCCCCAACAGTAACAAATACAGTAACTTATACCCAAGAACAGGTGCCTACAGCCTTGAGTGCGACAGGTTCATCATTGAAATGGTACACGACCTCACTTGGTGGGGTGGCGGTATTTATCGCCCCTACTCCTTCTACTAAATTCATTGGAAATACCTCTTACTACGTGAGCCAAACAATAAACGGATGCGAAAGCGACCGAGCACAGATAGCAGTGCAAGTGATTCCGCCCCTGCAGGTTACAGCCTGTCTCGAAACCAAAGCCCTTTTAGAAGGAGCTATGAACGGAACCACTATGCATACTACACTGAATCAACGAGGCTTACTTCCAGGACAAACTCCTGTCAATTCTTTGGCAACAAAAACAGCTACAGGGCAACCCTACAAAAGTATGCCTTGGAATTATATGGGTATTGAAAGCCTAATGACTTATCCTCGCGATGTAGTCGATTGGGTACTTATTTCCTTACGCACGTCGCCTGAAGAAGTCACATCGACCGTTTTTAAAACGACAGGGTTATTGTATAAAGATGGGACTATCCAAGCCCTTGGGTTGTGCCCCGTGTTGAATCCTACCCAAAGCTTTTTTGTGGCAGTTGAACATCGTAATCACATTGGGGTCGTTTCGCACGATGCTGTTTCAATTGTTGACAATAAAATTAGCTATGACTTTACCAAACACCAGTCGTATATCCCTGCGGGGATTCCTGCATCAGGGCAATTACAAGTTGGCAACGTTTTCTACCTTTTTGCTGCCGACTCCGATAAAACATCTTTTCCCGAAGTAAATGCCAACGATGTTTCAATTTGGCTCAACGAAAACGGAACATTTGGCATTTATAAACTCAGCGACTTCAACTTAGACGGTGAAATCAATGCCAACGACAACTCCATTTGGCGACGCAACAACGGAAAGTTTGCGGGCGTAAAGTTTTAAGAAAGTTACAACATCACATATTTCGGCGGTACTGGCCACCTACTTGGTACAGGGCCGCCGAAATTTGACCAAGAGTGCACACCTTCGCCGTTTCCATCAAACATTCAAACAAATTACCGCCTTGCAGCGCCACTTGTTGCAGCTTCGCTAGTGCCTCCTTGGCTTTGGTTTGGTTGCGTTGTTGAAAAGCTTTCCTCGATGCAACAGCGTATTGTTTTTCTTCGTCGGTCGAGCGGATGACTTCGGCAGGGAGCGTCGTGGGGGAGCCTTTTTCATCCAAAAACGTATTGACTCCGATGAGTGGCAATGCCCCCGTATGCTTCTGCATTTCGTAGTACATCGACTCCTCTTGGATTTTGCTGCGCTGGTACATTCGTTCCATCGCCCCCAATACTCCTCCACGTTCGTTGATACTCAAAAACTCTTGGTAAACGGCTTCTTCTACCAAATCAGTCAATTCTTCCACGATAAACGCCCCTTGCAGCGGATTTTCGTTTTTGGTCAACCCAAACTCGCGGTTGATAATGAGCTGAATCGCCATTGCCCGACGCACACTTTCTTCGGTAGGGGTTGTGATAGCCTCGTCGTAGGCGTTGGTGTGCAGTGAGTTGCACGAGTCGTAGTAGGCGCACAGGGCCTGCAGCGTCGTGCGGATGTCATTGAAGGACATTTCCTGCGCGAATTCGACTGGATCCGCACCGGCCTGATGTATGAGCCGCGTGGCCATGACATGATGTCGGGCAGCATCCTGTATCCGCCAACGCGCCCCGATTGCGATGTGGCG